>JBNLEN010000132.1:0-17778 GCA_050304975.1 Polyangiaceae bacterium | reverse complement strand
GATGGCTCGACCCTGTGCCGGGTGGCCCGCGATTCCCGTGCTCTACATCCACAGCCTGGACGACTCCATCGGTCGCAACGTTTACCAAGACGTCGACGGCCAGAAGATGCTCGCGAAATTCATCAACAGCCAACTTTGCGATGAAACGTCGACTTCAGCGGGAACCAACGCCTACGGCGAGGCCACCTACGAATGTGCTGACTTCGATGGTTGCTCTTCTCCCCTGCGCTTCTGTAGCCACGACGTTCAAATCACATACGACCTTTGGCTGCCCGGCCACAACGTGGAAATCCACCGCTTCTTTGCGGACTACCAGTAGCCGTCGGCGGCTGTTCGGGGTAGTGCCCTGCCGCTCAACGGCTGCAGGGCGCGGAGGCTTGGTCTAGGACTTCGATCGCGGTCTCGAGCGTCCCGTCACATTCATTTTCCAGCTTGTCGCGGAGCACGTCGTTGGCGCAGTCCCTGAAAGCGATGTTGCTCTCGTAGAGCTCCGCGTCGACCACCGCGTCCCCGAACACACAATAGTTTGCGCACAGCTGCGCTGGCGTCAGGCAGAGGTTGTCGGGATTCTGCTCTAAACCACATTGATGCGTGAGGTAGTCCTTCTCCGCAAACTGCTCGACGCTGCGCACCAATTGCGGGTGGTCACACATGCCGCTGATTTTCAAAGTGCCAGCGTCTAGGTCGAAATCGCACTCCACGGCGGGTATCGTCCATTGGTCGCAATTGATAGTCGAAATGCTGATCGAGAGCGACCCATCGCCGGAGGTGACCGGCGGAGTCGGGGCTTCGGGTGCGGCGTCATCCGCCTCGGCGTCGTCATCACCATCCGCGTCGGCGGCAGAGTCATCGTCACCCTGGCTGCTGGGCGCTGCGTCGTCGCTCGCTAGAGTATCGTCGTTTGAAGTGTCATCGTCGCTGGTGCCGTCCGCATCGTCGGGATTGGCGTCGCTGTCATCCGTCCCTTCGTCGGCGCTGGTATCGTCCTCCAGCGCCGACGCTCCCGAAGGGTCGTCGTCAGAAGTTCCGCAGGCGACAAACAACAACATGGGTGTAGCGACATAGATCCACTTCATCGTGATGCCCAGTAGACGGGAAAGTGTTGCGGATTGGTTTCGAACCTTCAAAAACCGCAGTGCAGTCCCATGGCAGGGTGTCGCGGAGGGATAGAGGGAAGCGGCGCTGGCTACTCCTGCCCGCTCGTCCAGACGTTGCCGAGCCAAGCTGAAGCGTCATTTTCGACGATGGTGTCGAGCTCTGCTTGGGTGAACGGGTACCGCGCCAGGGTTTCCAGAGTTTCCTTCGGAGTTTCGTCTTCTCCGTACTGAAAGTAGTCCGAGCCAAACAGCACGCGTTCGATGCCCCAATTCCTCAGCCGCCACACCATCAGCTCGCGCGTAGCAAGCGGTGCATGACTGTAGTAGGCCAGGCATGCACTGATATCGACGAACGCGTTGTCGCCGTAGCCGGAGTTGTGCACACGCAGCCATAGCTCAATCGATTGATCATCGAAGTTTCCGGCGCAATGTGCATGGGTGATCCGTACCGAAGGATGAGCAGTGATCACAGCGCCCAAGTTGGTGAAGGCTTCACCATTCAGTGGCAAGCCGAAGTGGTCGGAAGCGTGGATCAGCACTGGTGCGTCGTTGGCTTCTATCCGATCGAACACGGCCGACAGCGCCTCCACATTCTCGGCATCGGTCAAGTCGAAGACAGAGCCATCCAGGTGCAGCTTCACCCCGACCATTCCTGGTTGCTCCAAACAACGATCCACTTCACTGGCAGCATTTTCGTAACCCGGATTGATGCCGCAGAAGCCGACCAAGCGCTGGGAATACTTGGCCACCTGGGACGCGACCCAGTCATTTTCTGGCGCCATGTTCGAGTTGTCCTCCAGCGCGAAGTACCCAGCTGACAACACCACGGCGTGCTCCACGTTGGCCTCGTCCAAGCGCTCAATGAGTTCGTCGGCTTTAGCAGCGGGGATGCCACCGCCAGTCATGATATCCACCACGGTTTGGCTGGCGAGGTGGGTGTGCACGTCGATAGCGGCACCCTTGGGCACCGGCAACGCTTCATCGCCGCCGTTTCCGGGGTGGCCCGTACCGTTTGGTTTGTCGTTGGGTGCGTCGGGGCCTGATTGATGGTCCGTCGTTGCGTCGTCTTCATCCGACGTGAAATCGGGATTGCAGGCGATTGCCGCCGACAAGGTCGAAAGCAACAAACAGGCGCGCGCCAAGCGGGGTGAACGCGACCAGGACGTCGCAGGGAGTAGTAATGATGAATTGGTCGGATAGTTCGTAGCAGTCATGAACGGGAACCTACGGCTTGGCTCCTGTTGCCCCCATGCTCCTTTCAGGTGAGGCCCACCCCGCAAACCCCTGACTGCCTACTACTTTGGTAGTATGCCCGGCGCTTAGGGAGCGTCCGGACGGGATCAGCCTTGCCAGCTATCCAGAACCGTCCGCACTTTGCGCAGCAGCAAGTCCGGTGGGTAGGGTTTGGGCAAAACTTCCAGCTTGTCTTTGACCAAGAACTCACTAGGTAACGAAGCGGCGCTGTAGCCGCTGGTGAACAACACTGGCTTGGGCCTTGAGCTTGCGATTTGTTCGTACACTTCGCGACCGCTGCGTTTGGGCATGAC
This sequence comes from Polyangiaceae bacterium, assembly GCA_050304975.1. GTDB lineage: Bacteria > Myxococcota_A > Polyangia > Polyangiales > Polyangiaceae > SZUA-265. The sequence goes on along the minus strand of JBNLEN010000132.1, from coordinate 15,134 downwards.
CGCGTCGAGTAGAACGAGATCTATGCGCTCTTGGTTGGCGGAAAATACCGCCAACGCTTCGTCGCCGTCGCGTGCCGTGAGCACGGAATAGCCAGCGGATTGCAAGATCTTGGCGGCCAGCTTGCGCACCTGGGGGTCATCCTCGACCAGCAGCAGCGTCTCCCTACCTGTCGGTACTGGGCCGTCTAACATGCGGCCAACCTCTTGCGCTGGACGTTCGGCTACCGGCCAGAACAGCTTGAAGGTCGTGCCGACGTTCGGCTCGCTATACAGATGCACCAGGCCTTCATGTTGGCGGACGATTCCGTGAACCATAGCCAGGCCTAGGCCCGAGTTCCCAACGGCGCCCTTGGTCGAGAAGAAGGGTTCAAAAGCCTGGCGCTGCGTTTCAGCGTCCATGCCGCGTCCAGTGTCCGAGACGACCATCAGCACATAGCGGCCGGCCTTAGCCCAGGGGTGCTTGCGACGATACTCGCCATTGATCACCACCGTCTCCGTTTCGATTGTGAGACGTCCGCCGTTTGGCATGGCGTCGCGGGCGTTGACACACAGATTGGTGAAGACCTGCTCAAACTGCCCCGGATCGACGAAGGCAGCTGCCAGCTGATGACCCGGGATGAAGTCGATCTCGATATTCTCGGGCAGCACACGGCGAAGCATGCCGAGTGAACGCTCGAGCAGCTGGTTCAGGTTGCACGCGCGGGGCGCCAAGGCTTGGCGCCGGCCAAGCGCGAGCAGCTGCTGCGTCAAACTCGAGGCTTTCTCCCCGGCATTTTCAATTTCTTTGAGCGCCTCAGCAACAGGCTTGCTGACGTCAGGTTCATCCTGAGCCAGGTGGGCGTTGGCCAGGACCACCTGCAGCAGGTTGTTGAAGTCATGGGCGATGCCACCAGCAAGTTGGCCGATGCTCTCCATCTTTTGCGCGATCTGCAGTCGCTCTTGAAGTTGCTCACGCTCCTCGGCGTCGCGGCGCCGTTGATCGATGTCGAGGTGGGTGCCCGCCACTCGCAGCGGTTTGCCGTCCGCGTCCCGCTCCACGACTCTTCCGCGAAAGGCCACCCAGCGATAGTTGCCCTGATGGTCACGAATTCGATGCTCGTGCTCGAGGTGTTCCGTCGCGCCCTCGAAATGCGCCTGCATCGAGTCGTTGAGTGAGGGCAGATCTTCCGGATGAACCCAGGACAGCACTTCCGCAGCGGTCTTGCCAAGCTGGGTCGGGGTGACTCCCAGCATGACCGCCAGGTTCCCGTCGAACGAGACGCGGTCCGTGCGCAGGTCCCAATCCCAAAGCCCGAGGTCGGAAGCGCCTAGCGCTAGTTCCAGACGCTCTTCACTTGCTTTCAGAGCCCGAATCGCGGCGACGCGTTCACTCACGTCGCGAAAGTTCACCACGATTCCCTGGATCTCCGGATGTTCCGTGAGGTTGACGGCGCGCGTTTCGAGCGACACGTACTCGCCGTTGTCCTGCCGCTTCATGCGCACTTCGTCCGGGAGCAAAATGCCCATGTTGGCATTCAACGTGCTGAGTGACGCGACCGCCCCTGCCACATCATCGGGATGGATCAACTCCATCACACTGCTGCCAATCAGCTGCCCTTCGTCGGCGCCCAGAGTTTGGGCCGCAGCCCGATTCTGAAAGCTGATCAACCCAGCGCCGTCGACGATAGCGATCCCCTCGAAGCTGTTTTCCAACAACGTGCGATAGAAGTCCGCGCTTCTGTCCTGATTCCCCACACTCTGCTTCTAGCCAGCCGCGTCAAATCGAGCAACACAAGCTGTAACGGGCTGATTCATTTATGTATTTGCCTAGCGTCAGCGCTGCTTGGAGCTGCTCAGCGGCGTGCCACAATTGCTAAAGCCTCCTGCAGGACTGGCCCCCGCGGCGGACGCCAGCTGCACCCCGGCCGTGTCTGGCTTGGCGAACCCTGGAGCGCGAGCCGCGCCCACCTCAGCCGTCGCGCTCGCAGAGGCGGCGCAGTGACGTCATTTGTTCACCCCACCAGAGCCCAATCGAACGCATGTGGGCGGCGGGGCGTTCGCCATGCAGCGCTGGGTGGTCAGGCCGCAGCGTACTCCAACCGCTGTGGGTGAGCGTGACCCGGGTGCCCGAACGGGTGGGAGCGAACTCAACGCTCACGATAGTCCGCTCGTGCGGCGCGAAGTTCTGGTTACGCCATTCGAGGCGCAGCAACCTTGGGGGCTCATAGGCGAGCACGGTGCCTGTCTGCGCGATGGTTTGCGCGCCTTCGGTTTCGAAAGTCTCGAACAGGCGGCCACCGACTTTGCCTTCCAAGTGAACGACGCCGCGGCGCTGGCCAGCCACGCGGTACTTGAGCCCCTGGCGCCACCACTGGTCAATTTCATGCACGAACACGTCAAACGCGACTGCAGGCTCCGCCGCGACTACGACCATCACCCGGGCCTGGTCGGCTTTGCTTGCGGCGCTCACCCGCGACCTCGCTTAGGCGGAGACCGCCGCGGTTTCTTGCGTTGTTTGCTCGCTTGCCGAGACGACGGGGTGCGTGGCGCGCCTGAGGCTCGTTGTTCTACGTGCTGCTTGAAAGCGAGCAGCTGTTCACCCCAGAAGGCTTCAACCTCCGTCACCCAGTCGCTCAGGCCCTCGAATGGTTCCGGTCTGAGCTGGTACAGCCGCACGCGGGCGTCATCGGGTGGCGACTCTTCGCTAACTAAGCCCGCTTGGCGCAGCACGCGTAAGTGACGGCTCATCGCCGCAGGGCTCAGCTGCAATTGTTCGGCGAGCTTGCTAGCGCGTTGAGGTCCGGCTCTGAGAAGATCGACCACGCCGCGCCGCGACGGCTCCGCCAGGGCGGCCAGAGTCGCGTCGAGGTCGCTCACGCGCTGGCGCCCGGCTCCCGCATACGGCGCATGAACCACCAGCGGTGACCCTCCGGGTCAATCGCCTGATAGCTGCGATCCGCCCAATAGTCTTCGCCGTAGTCTTGAGTTTGAGGAGCCATCGAGATTTCAGCTCCAGCTTGGCGCGCCTGCTCACAATGGGCATCCACATCATCCACGATGATACACAGAGCCTGGGTATTGCTGCCGGAGAGCTGTTTGGGCGACGCGAAACCGGCATCATGCGGAACATCTGCGCGTTTGGTCTGGCTGACCATGATCAACGCGTCACCGAACGTCAGTTCCGAATGCTCGATTCGACCGCCGTCACCTTCGATGCGTAGCCTCAATTCAAAGTCGAACGCTTCGCACAACCAGTCGATCGCCCTGGCGGCGTCGTCATAGTACACGGCCGCTGACAGCCTGGGCCAGCCCTTGGGAGTGGGTTTCATCAAGACCTCCTTGGTAATTTCAATATGGGTTGATAGTTAATCAAAATTGAAACTAAATGCAAGCATACTCTCGCTGGCGGCTTCCAAATAAGCTCGTGCGCCTGGACGTGAGCCGTCCTCCAGCTCTAGCCACTGACGTTCGACCACGCCGTCGCTCAAACGGATCAGTCGAGGGTGTTCATAAAACGCGCGCGCAGGCGCAGCGCGGCTTCGAGCAGGTCGACAGCTGGCTCACGTCGCCCGAGCTCTCGGCGGAGACCCGGGCGTGTTATCACGCTCGACTCGTCGGACAGCGCGCGGCAGCGCACGGCGCCCCACGTGAGTCTCGAAAATGTCCGCTTTTGGTCGCGAGCCCCGAGCTTACGGATCGAGCCAACGTAGGGGACCGCTCGCGAAGGGGAGCGCGACTGGCTCTGCGGCGAACAAATCCTGGAGCACGAAGCCGTCCGGCTGGTAGCTGAAGTAGCAGCTACCGTTCGAGTGCAACGAGGGCGAAGCGACTTCGAGCTGTTGGTGGATGTCGTCACGCGCGCGCACCAGCTGGAGCGTATCGCCGGATAGCAGATCGAGCTCCGACGGCTGCCAGGTGGGTTGTTCGCAAAATAGCGTGTTCGGCGGCCAGGCGTGGAGCAAATAGGTGGAGCCGCGTGCGGTCACCTCTAGCCACTGTAAATCAGTGACGGCCTGCCCGAGCTGCCGCCAGGCCCCCTGGTTGTCGTATTCGAGCAAGCGTGCGCGCTGGTCGTTGCGCACCACCGCATAGATCGTGTGATCGCTGCCCACGCTGTACGGCGGTCCGTAACACGTGAACGGTTGCTCCCCTTCGGGTAGTGCCGTGTCGAGCTGAGTGAGGCTCGCGTCTGGATAATCGAAGCGATAGATGGAGCCCGAGGCCTCTGGAATGAAATAGAGGCTGTCAGCGACTGGCTGACGGTGCACAGTCGCGGTGGCTGCCGCGCCTAGCCCCAGCACTGGCGTTGACTGCACCCCACTGGGGGTTTCAGTGATCAGCTCGCCATCGTTTCCGTTAGCGGTGAGGGTCTGCACCGAGCCCTGCCCGTGGCGAAGAATGATGCGAGGTTCATCGGCGCGCTGTAGCGGCGTGAACTCTTCCGTGGCGAGATTGAGCCAGCCGTCGATCACGTCATCCTCGCCCAACACCTTTGAGCTGAGGGCGAACCCAGCCGTGCGCGGACCGAGTGGAATGTGGTTCGCAAACACTCTGGACTGCCCGCGCGGGTCCACGTACGCCAGGTGGTCACAGAATCCGGGAAAGTTGATGCACAGCACTCCTTCGGGCGCATGGCGCAAGTTGAGCAAGGTGCTGCCATCCTCCCCTAGCTGCGGCTCCCGATGAAGGTAGAAGTTGGGGAAGTCGGCTTCGAACAGAGGCTCGCCATTCATACGATCGAAGACCACCAGTCGCGTATGCTCGATATCCTGCAGTGACGACACCCCACGCACGACCGCGATGCGTTCAGCGTTGGCCGCAATCTTGAGCGACTGCGCGTCGGCGTCCGCTTCGGGGTGCGATAGGTCATACTCTTTGATGCTCCCATTCGCCTGGACGAGGGACAATTGCGCGTTCACACTGTGAGACAACACGACGTATTCTGGCGATGGCCACTCGGCGCGTGAACACAACAGGCTTGGGTCGTTCACGGGCGTCGGGCCATCGGAGATAGATCCGCCGTCTAGATTATCGGAGTCTTTGGGGGGGCTGACGGGCTGTCCGCCGTCCAACCTACCGTCATCCATATCGTCTGGCACGGAATCATCAGCCGTGTCATCGGTGGCATCATCATCCGCATCATCATCCGCATCATCATCCGCGTCATCATCCGCAGCGCCGTCAGGATCCGAATCGTTGAAGTTCGAATCATCATCCCCCGCGTCACTGGGACCAGCGGATGCGCCGTCGTCGGTTTGAAGTCCGGCTTTCGAACCGCAGCCGCCGAGCAGTTCTAGGATGAGTAGCCAGCTCCAACTCGACGTGCGCGCGATCAGTCGTCGAGTAGCCGAACCTCGCGCTCCGTTGTCAGCCCTGGGCTCTGCCCTGGTGTCTGTACGTTCCCGCACCCCGTTTCCCTGTCGCACTCCGTAGATCCTACGGTACCTTATTGTAATGTCTATCGATAGTTTCTTTACGTGATTAGATGGAAATGCGTGACAATGCGGGTGCTCTGGAGAGCGCCCTCCCGCCGGGGCGAATGCCGCTTCCGTGCGCTGGGCCAGGGAGATCAGGGCTGCGTTGGCGTCCGCCGCGGGGAACGCTAGCGCAGGCGGCTTTTCCCACAACGAAGCAAGCTGAACACTGCCAAGCGACAACGCGGTTTCAGATCTTGGCCTGCGAAAAATGTTCGTTCAACGGGACGGTAATCAGGGTTTGTTAGGTGACGTGGGTTGCTTCCAATGCGCGCGGAAGCTGGTGAGGTTCGCTCTGGTATTTGATGTGATTGAAACCGCGATTCATGCGGGTGCTAAAAGTGAACTTGGTGCGGTTGCGGGCGCCGTCCGCAATCGGAATATTGGCGGTAGCTCAATTGTATGAGTGATGAGCGGCCGCAATGTAGGCGGCCAGTAGCAAATAAGGAGGTGTCACATGTCTTCACATGCACTGACCGCCTCACTACATACCCGAAGGCGGTCCAACAAAGAAGTGGCCCACCGCCGTGCAGAACGATCTGCACCTCAGGTGCAGTCCAGCGCAGGCCCTGCAGAATATACGCCCAAACGTTCTTTGGGCTGGTTACTGGGTGCCCCGTTGGTAATTTTTGCGCCGGCAGTCGCGGCCCTGTTGCTTAGCGGAATGTCACCTTTGAGTGACCAAGCACAGACGCTGAAGGACGCAGAAGGTCGTCTGGATGCAGCATATGTGGCCGCGATGCAGCAGCCGGCTGAGCCACGCTACGAGTTGAACGTCGGAACGCTATGGCCGAAGTTGAATCTCGCTTCGCAGGCTGGGGAGGCTTGCCCGGTGGTGCGAAGTGACCTTGGCTGCTGACCAGCGGTTGCAGCTGCACTGGCTAATCGACGTATCTCGTAGAGGATGACGGCCTGAGTTTTCAGGCCGTCATCGCCGTTTGTGCCCCGCGCGGCGGACGTGCTCGCAGCGCAGGGAGCTACAGCTGGATCACGTCGCGGACAGGCTTGGAGTAGGCCTGCGCCGAGTCGCGCAACGCGTCACTCAACGCGGGGGATGGAGCATCCGGCAGCTTGACGTTCAACTCCACGATCAGGTCCCCCTGGCGTTTGCCACGCTTGACCCCTTTGCCGCGCAAGCGGAGCTTGGCGCCTGGTTGCGAGCCAGCAGGGATCTTGAGTTTGACCGAGCTGGAAGGCGTGGGGATCTCAACCTCGGCGCCCAAGTATGCCTCAGCCAGCGAAATGGGCAGATCTAGGTACAGGTCGAAGCCATCGCGACGGAAATGAGGGTGCGGTCGCACGCGCACCTCAACCAACAGGTCACCGGCGGGAGCACCCCGGGCGCCGACCGCGCCGCGCCCAGCGATGCGCAGTCGATCGCCAGTGTTGGCACCGGGTGGGATGCGGACGGTCACGTCGTTTTCTTGTGGCAAGAGACCTTGGCCGCCGCAGCTGCCGCACGCCGTGCGCACGTGGCCCTGGCCTTGGCACTCATGGCAGGTCGAAACGAAGCTCATGCGGCCATCAGTCGCCTGCAACTTGCCGCTGCCTCCGCAGGCGCCGCAGCGAACGGGCACGCTCGACGGATCCGAACCGGAGCCATGGCAGGCCGCGCACGTCTTGCCGCCCGGTACTCTCAGGTGCACTTGGTGGCCCCGCAACGCTTCAGCCAGACTCAATTCGACTTCAGCGATGACATCAGAGCCGCGCGCCGGGCGGCGCGGTCGAGTCGAGCGTCCGAAAAAGTCCTCCAAGTCGCTCAAGTTGAAATCGACGGATTCGGCTCCGTAGGGGCGATGGGAGCGCATGTCACTCCATTGCTTGTACGCCCGCGCTTGCTCCGCGTCGAAACCGCTCTGCAAGCCGTCGTGCCCAAACTCGTCGTACAGCTTACGTTTTTCGCTGTTGGAGAGCACCTCATAGGCCGCGGAGATCTGCTTGAACTTCTGCTCGGCTTCGGTGTTACCCGGATTGACATCTGGATGGTGCTGACGCGCAAGCTGGCGGTACGCTCCGCGGATCTCCGCCTCAGTCGCGTCGCGCGCTACTCCCAGCGTTTGATAGAGATCATGTTCCTGAGCCACCATTCACCTCTCGGACTAAACTGGCGACGCCTGAGCGTGCCGTCAACCGTACAGTTTTGCAGCTGGGGGACGCGGGATGGTCGCCGCTGGTTAACCACGATGAACGCTATGTCAAGGCGTACGGTTAAGGTGCGCGCTGCAACAGCGCGAACGAGTTGGCCGGCAGGTGTAGCCCTTCGGAGTTGATAGAAGCCCCTGCGGAGTTCAGTCGCAACTCACCCCCGGATGTCGGCAGGACGCGCGGCTCTGCGGCAAAATTCAGGACGAGCTCGGTCTCGCCTCGCCGCAGTCGCAGCCAGCGGGCTTGTTCATCGAACTCCACGCTGGCCGGGCTGGTCAGTAGATCTCTAGAACTGCGGCGGAATTGGATCAGGTTCCGATATAGGGCCGTCAGTGAGGCGTGGGCGGGGTCGGACAGTTCCTGCCAGCGCAACTTGGAGCGCTCGAAAGTTGCCTCAGCTTGGGGATCGGGGATCTGGCTGGGATCCCACCCAAAGGCGCTAAACTCACGTCGGCGTCCTTCCCGTACCGCGCGGCCGAGCTCAGGCTCTTGATGGTCAGTGAAGTAACAGAACGGCGTTGTGGCCGCCCACTCCTCTCCCTGAAACAGCATGGGTATGAAGGGTGAACAAATGACGAGCGCGGCGACTTGCTCCAAGACTGCCGGCGCCAGTAAGTGGCTGAGACGGTCTCCACGGGCGCGGTTGCCCACTTGGTCGTGCGTTTGGCCATACGCCAGCAAACGTTCGGCTTTGGGTGACGCCCCCGGGACCCCATGCCGACGCCCCCGGAATTGGCTGAACTGCCCGCGATAGACGAAGCCGTGACTCAGGGCCTGTGCGATGTGGGATAGGCGACCGTAGTCCGCGTAGTAACCAGTTTGCTCCCCGGTCAGGTAGGCGTGGATGGCGTGGTGAAGATCATCACACCATTGGGCGTCCATACCTTGGCCGAAGGCCTCGCGAGTGCGGGTGGTGCGAGGATCTGAGAGGTCACTTTCGGCAATCAAGACGCAGCGTCTGCCCGTCTCAGCGTTGAATTGTGCCACGCAGTCCGCTAGCTCTTCCAAGAAGTGGTACGCGCCGTTGTCGTGAAAGGCGTGAATCGCATCCAGGCGCAGCCCATCGAAGTGGTAGTTCCTGAGCCAGCTGAGCGCGTTGTCGCAGAAGAAGCGGCGCGCTTCGTCGCTTCCGGCTTGGTCTAGGTTGACGGCTTGGCCCCAAGGCGTGTGATAGATATCGGTAAAGTACGGGCCAAACTGCCCCAAGTAGTTACCGCTTGGGCCGAGGTGGTTGTACACCACGTCCAGCAGGACGCTGAGGCCTCGGCGATGGCACTCGTTGACCAGGCGTTTGAGACCCAGGGGGCCACCGTACGCGTGGTGCGGGGCAAACAGATCCACGCCGTCATAACCCCAACCTCGCGCGCCCGGGAACTCGCATACAGGCATCAACTCCACATGGGTGATGCCCAGCTCTACGAGGTGGTCGAGATGTTCGAGCACGCCATCGAAGGTCCCGCGGGCGCTGAACGTGCCGACGTGTAATTCGTATATGATCGCCGACTCGAGCGGGGGCGGACTGAAGCCCTGATCCGTCCATTGGAAGGAGTCGTGGTCGACTATCTCTGAAGGACCGTGGGGCCCTTCGGGTTGGCTTTCGGAGCGCGGATCTGGTAGCGGCGGCCCAGCATCGACGGACACTTGATAGCGAACGCCGGCCGATAGTCGCTCGTCTTCCAGCCGCCACCAGCCAGTCTCGTGCAGGGGTATTCCTTGTGGTGTGACGCTGGGGTGCTGGACCGCCGCCATGGGCAGGCGTTCACCAAATGCGAGGAGCTCGACGGACTGGGCGTTGGGCGCCCAGATCTCAATCAAATATTGCGCCATCAGTTGGAGACTCTTTTGAGCAGCATGACCGGAAATTGTTCAAGCGCCGGACCGAGCTCCACTCGCCCGGAGACCGGCTCGGCATCGACTAGGCAATTTTGCCAGACGCCATGCGGGAGATGTACCCAAGTGTCTTCCCACTTGGCATTGGCTACCAGCGTGGGCGCGACGACAGCCACTTCCGCTTCGCGAGCGTAGGCGACCACGTGGCGCCCCGCCGAGCCGTGCACTTCCAACGGCATGTGGAGTGCGTTGGCGCCAAAGCAGTGGGGCACATCGCGCCGCAATTGTAGCGCTTTCCAGATCACGTACAACTTTGGCAGTCCTTCGCTCGCGCGTGCGAGGATCTGATCGGCGCTGAGCTCTGGTAGTTGCCGTAGCAGCTGGGCGTTGCGCTCGAAGTCCACGGGGCGCCGATTGTCCGGATCCGTCAGGTTGTAACAAAACAGCTCATTGCCCTGGTAGATGTCCGGGATCCCAGGAGCCGTCAGTTTGATGAGCGTCAATGAGAGCGAGGCCCGCTGTGCGAGTGGTTCCAATTCTTGGACGAAATTCTGAATGCGTTCGCACAACTGCTGGTGCTGCAGGACCCGAGTGCAGAAGCCCTCGAGCGCGGACTCATAGTCTGCTTGTACCCAGAGCCAGCTGGTGTGAAGTTTGGCCTCTCGAGCGGCTTTGCGCATGTACTCGATCAGGCGTTCGGGCTCGATGGGCCAGGTGCCGACCAGCGTCTGCCAAAGCAGGTACTCCGTCGGCCCGTCCGGGCCAGCAGCTTGGCGGAGATCTTTGGCCATCTCACTCCACGCCAAGACCTCATCGTTCCAGCGCTGGGGGATCTGGGACAGCAAGCTGATGCGCATGCGAACGTCTTCGCTGCGCTTGGTGTCATGCGTCGAAGTGCTTAACATGCTGGAGGGCCAATGCTGCGCCGCCCACATGCAGAACCCATGGAACTCGGAGGCACCAATGCCGAAGCGCCCGGGGTTTGACCCCACTTCATTCAGGCAGACCAAGCGCTGGTAACGATAGAATGCCGTGTCCTCCACGGCCTTGGCGGTAGCGGGCCCCGATAGCTGTTGAAAGCGGAGCGCGGCCTCGCGCGCCGCGTGCCCGGTGTGCTGGCCGAGCAAGATGGATCGCAAGAACGCAACCAAAGCAGCGTCTGTGTCCGGTTTGACTTCGCTGGCGCGCTGCAATGCTTGGTCGATCAAACGTTCGTCTCGCGGCGTTGCCTGCTGCCCGGGGCGCAGGTAGGTGCGATACACGGGAAAGCGCGACAGTACCTCGACCAAGATCTCACGCAGGTCATCGAGCGTGTAGTCTCGGTGCTTCCGATCCTCGGCGCACACCGCCAAGAACTGCCGCGCTAGACGCATCACGTCGGCGCCCAGCACGTCCGTCAAAATCATGCGCTTGATGCGCGGGATCATTTGTTCAAACGGTTCCGTGTCTTCCCCGGCGAAGTGCTGATACAGTTGCGTGAAGCTGGCTTCCGCTGTCGGGTCGACGAACAGGGCTCCGGCGTGGAACATGAAATCGTAGCCCGTGGTTCCATCTATCGGCCAGCTTTCGGGCAACGTCTCGCCCGGGTGCAAGATCTTCTCCGCAACAATCCAGACTTGTGGTGCTTGTTGGCGCAGGCGTTCGAAGTAACCTTCCGGATCGAGCAAGCCATCTGGATGATCGATGCGCAGGCCATGAACTTTGCCCTGCTGAACCCACTGCAGGCACAAACGGTGCGTCGACGCAAAGACGCGTTCGTCATCCACACGTAGTGCAGCGAGCTCATTGATGTCGAAAAACCGGCGGTAGTCCAAATCATGGCGCGCGGAGCGCCAGTAGGAGAGGCGATAGTTCTGTTGTTCCAGCAAGCTGTCGAGCAGATCTGGGTCGGCGTTGATGCTTTCGATCGCCGCGTCCAGGGCACGGGCTAGCTCAGGCTGCTCTTCTACCAAGCGACTTAGCAGGCGACTGACGACGCTGAAGTGACGAGTGCGGCGCAGCAGACTGTCGACGTCATTCTGCGACGTGGTGGGCAACGCGCGCAGAGCGTCCGAGTAGAATTCCAACTCGTCATCAGGGTATTGTTGCAGCGCGAACTGAAGCACGTAAGGCAGGGAAAGCGGGGCCAGGGGAAGCTTGCGTCCGCTGGTCTCAATGAAGAAGCGCCCGTCTTCCCGGAGCAGGCGGATGCCGCCAGCCTCGAGAACGCGCCCGTAGTGGTCCCCCAAGATAGGCATGAGCACTTTGTTGCGCTGGCGCTCGTCGCTCGACTCCCAGTCGACGTCAAAGTATTCGGCGTAGGGGCTCGCCGGTCCGTGTTCCAACACGCTGAGCCACCATGCGTTATGCGAGGATGCGATCGACATGTGATTGGGAACGATGTCGATCACGTGTCCCAGATTTCGTTCGGCTAGCGCGGCGCAAAGCCGTTCATGACCGTCAACACCGCCCAGCTCAACGTTGGGTTGGCTGTGGTCGACGACGTCATAGCCGTGGGTGCTGCCTTCGGCCGCCTGCAGGTACGGGGAGAAGTACACATGGCTGATCCCCAGGGCGCTCAGGTAGTCGAGCACCTGCGCTGCCTGATCGAACCCAAACCCTGGCCTGAGTTGCAGGCGGTAGGTTGCCATGGGGATGTTGCGTTCGGAGGACATGCTTGACGGCTATGCTACACGCTTCAGCTCGGCGTGAAAACACGGGCCATTGCGTCAGCTTTTTCTGGCGCCCGCGCACGTGCTCGGGGCGGCGGGGCAAATTGCCACGCCTGTGTCGGAAGGCTTCAACAGATGCGTGGCAGCAGCTCACCGCTCGGGGGATGTAACACCCGTTTCACTCCGAACGCAGTTTGGGTCCAAACCCGCGCTGCGGGGTCGTGAGCGAGGACTTCGCCAATGATGGTTGCATCCGGGCAGCCATGCTCTCGCAGCGTTGTGACGCATGCGTTTGCCTGTTCGGGCGCTGCCGCGACCAGGAAACGTCCCTCATTGGCTAAGCTGAGCGGATCCAGACCGAGTAGCTCACACACGGCTCGTACTTCGGGTGTGATGGCAATCGCCGACTCCTGAATGCCAAACGTGTACCCGGCACTACTGGCCAGTTCGTGTAGCGCGCTGGCCAAGCCGCCACGCGTGAGGTCCCGCAAGCATCGCAGCTCGAGCTTTGCATCCAGTAACGCCAGCACCTGGCGGTGGATCGGGGCGACGTCACTCGAGATATGCGTGTGCAGCTCGATGCCGGCGCGCAGACTCATGACCGCTGCACCGTGCCGCCCCAAATCGCCGCTCAGGATCAGCTGGTCACCCTGGCGGAGGGCGCTGGGTTGCAGCTGCTGGTCGTGTTGAACCCAGCCGATACCCGCGGTGTTGACGTACAGCTGCTCGCAACGTCCGCGCTCGACCACTTTGGTGTCGCCGGTGACTATCTGCACGTCACATTCGCGTGCGGCTCGGGCCACGCTGTCAATGACGCGCTCCAAATCTGCGAAGGCCAAACCTTCTTCCAAGATCAACGAAAGGCTGAGCTGTTTCGGGATAGCTCCGGCAGTGGCCAGGTCATTGACCGTGCCGCACACGGCCAGCTTGCCGATGTCGCCACCGGGGAAGAAGATGGGCTTGACCACGTAGCTGTCGGTCGTGAAAGCAAAGCGTGTCGCGCCGTCGCTGGGGACGACGGCTGCGTCCGTGGCCGCCGCGAGCAGTGGGTTCGTGAGGCGGGGCAAGAGCAACCGCGCTAGTAGTTGTTGGCTCAAGCGGCCGCCGCCGCCATGCCCGAGCGTGACGTGCGTGTGGTCTAGCGGAATGGGGCAATTGGCGTCAGTGAGGCTCACGTCGCCGCTCGGTAGTGATAGTAGGCGGCGCAGGCTCCTTCGCTGGAGACCATGGGTGCGCCGAGGGGGCTCTCCGGCGTGCAAGCCTTGCCGAATTCAGGGCAAGCGTTGGGCTTGAGCAAACCGCGTAGGACCTGCCCGGCCTGGCAGCGCCGCTCGTCGGGGCCGGCGATCGGTAACTTGGGCAGGAGTCGGCGTGCGTCAAACCGCGCGTAGTCTGGGGACAACTCTAGACCACTTTCGTCTATCGAACCAATCCCGCGCCAGTGCTGAGCAGCGACTTGAAAAACCCGCGATACGACTTGCTGGGCGTGCACATTTCCCGCTTCGCTCACGACTCGGTCATATTGTATTTGCAGCTCCGCGCGGCCGCTTTCCAGTTGCTCCACGCACATCAGGATCCCTTGCAACAGATCCGTTGGCTCAAACCCAGTGATGACGATGGGGATGTGGTAGCGCTCGACGAGCGGCGTGTACTGCTCCACGCCCATCACGCTGCAGACATGACCAGCGGCTAGAAATCCGTCAATCTGGCTCGCCTCGTCGGAGAGAATGCTGTGCATGGCTGGTGGCACCAACACATGGGCCACCAGCAGTGAGAAGTTGCGCAGCTGACGTCGCTCAGCTTCGAGCACTGCCATGGCGTTGGCGGGCGCTGTCGTCTCGAACCCGACCGCGAAAAATACCACCTGACGCTCCGGCAGCTTCGCCGCGAGTTCAACTGCATCCAGCGGCGAATACACCACGCGCACGTCAGCCCCAGTGGCGCGCACTGCCTGCAAGTCAGTGCTCGAGCCTGGAACGCGCAACATGTCACCAAATGAGCAGAGCGTGACCTGCGGCAACCTCGCCAGCGCCAGCGCTGCGTCGATCTTGTCGACAGGGGTGACGCACACCGGGCAGCCCGGGCCGTGGATCAGGTTGAGCGATTTCGGTAGCAGCTGGTCCAACCCAAAACGCACGATGGCGTGAGTCTGGCCTCCGCAGATTTCCATCAGGGAGCAGGGACGGGTGACGCGCTCGGCGATGGCGGAGCACAGTCGCCGGACTGCGGCGGGATCTCGGAACTCATCCAGATACTTCACCCGCCGTGCTCTCCCTCGTTGGTTGGTGCGGAGGCTTCGAGATAGGCCAGGGTGCGTTCGGCCTTTTCCTCATCCACGCGAGCGATCGCGAAGCCAGCGTGCACGATGACGTACTCACCCAGCTCTGCTTCCGGTACGTAGGCCAGGCAGACTTCGCGCTCGACTCCTGCGAACGAAACCTTTCCCATGAGCAGGGGGGCGTCCGTTTGTTTGCTCAGGATTTTGCCGGGAATTGCCAAACACATGGTTCACCGTTGGGGGGCAGGATGATTCAAGCCGAAAGGACGCTGCGGTTGGTGACTGGCGACGTAGGCCTGGCCAGCCGCGATGGCGCCGTCATTCTGCGGCAAATGGTGAGGTGTGTACACGCAAAAGCCTGCCTCATTCAGGGCGTCACACACCAAGCGGGTGAGCAGTGCATTTTGAAAACAGCCGCCGCTCAGCACCAACTGGGTGGTGGTGGTGCGCTGCTGTTGCGCCACGGCTAGCGCCCAGGCGGCCAGCGTCTGGTGAAAGCGCGCGCACAGGAGTTCAACTGGGCTGCCAGCTTGACGTTCAGCCAGGAGCTCGACCGCAAGCTGGGCTGCATCCAGGCACGCGGGGTCGCGTTCATTCATGCAGGAGGAAAACGGTTCAATCTTGCGCGCGGAGCATGCGGAAAAGATGCCTTCGGCCGCAATAGCGGCCGTGCGATTATCCAGGCTCCTAGAGCATTGCCGCGTATCGTGCAGTTGCCGCCTGAAGAGACCGATAGCGGGCCGCATGATTTTGTGTTTTTATCCTCCATTATTCATG
>JBNLEN010000131.1:0-17781 GCA_050304975.1 Polyangiaceae bacterium | reverse complement strand
GCTGGCGCAAATCAAGCCCACGGAGCGCGAGGCGCTCGTCATGCGTTACGCCGGAGAGCTGAGCTTCAAGGGCGTCGCCGAAGCCTGCGGCGTAGCTGAACCCGCGGCGCGCAAGCGTGTCTCGCGCGCGCTCAGCAGCTTGCGCCAAGCTCTCGAGACTACGGAGGCACAGTGAAGAACATGTCTGATGAATTGACGACCGAATGTCGATTGGTGGACGCACGCATCGCGGAGATCTTGCAGAGCGTGGACGCTGCAGAGCTCGGCGACGATGATCAGCGGCTGTTGGAGCACATCGCCGACTGTGAGCGCTGCCGAGATGTGCGCTTCGAGGCCGAGCAGTGTGCCGAGCTGGTGGCTCAGTCCGGACAGGATTACCAGCACCCGGCGGATTTCGAGCAGCGCCTTCTCGCCGCCCTGGGAGACGAAGGCTCAAATCCGAATGAGCCGCTCGCTCCCCCCGCCGAGCACGCGGGTGACGAAACGGCGGACGAGGAGCAATTCGACGACGACGCGGCGAAACCGTCCAAGCCAACTCGCGCCGAAGTGGCATCGGAAAGAAACGAGCACGCGACTGGCAAGGTGGTGCCGCTGCTCACTCGCAAACATCTGAGCTGGCTGATCGGGCCGCTGGCTGTCGCGGCCATCGCCGTCCTGATGATGTGGAGCAAGCAAGGCCCGAAGGTTTTCGAAACCTCCAACGTGGCTAGTGCATGGCACGGGACTATCAAACAGGTCCAGCGCGGCTACGGCAGCGACCAAGGGCTCAAGGCTTGCCCAAGCGCTGAAAGCGCTGCCGAGCAATGTCGAGCGCTCGAGCCGGGTGCCGCGGTGCAAGTCGGAGAACTGATTCGTACTGATGGCTTGACGCGGGCTCTCCTGGAGTTGGCTGACGGCAGCGTCGTCGCGCTCAACCGCGCGACTGAACTCTCACTCAACTCGGAAGCAGAGCGCAGCGCCCGCTTGGTTAAAGGCGAAATCATCGCTGACGTCCACAAGGAAGAAGGTAAGGTCGCTATCCTGGACGTGCCTCAGGGGAAGGCGGTCGTGGTTGGCACCAAATTCGCGCTTCACGCCCAAGAGACCTCCTCAGGCGTTGACGTCAGTCGGGGCGAAGTGCGCCTGGTCGACCACCAAGAACGCAGTGTGTCGATCCGCGCAGGCGAAGGGGGTCGCATCTCCGAAAGTGCTCCGCCAACGGCATCCTCGTTGACCTCTTTGAGCGAATCCTTCGAATGGGGGGAACGCGCCTTCGTCGACGAAGAGCAGCGTGCCGCTAGCACGCGCGGACTCGGTGAATTGCGAGCCAAAAAACCGGGCGAGAAGAACGAACGCACGGGAGCTGTCTCACTCACCAAGCACAGCGTCAAAGTGCGCATCGTCGACAGTCTCGCCCGGACTGAAGTAGAGGAAGTGTTTACGAACCACACAGACGAGGTACTCGAAGGGATCTTCCGTTTCCCCTTGCCGGCTGATGCCAAGATCGAACGCCTGGCGCTCGAGGTTGATGGCCGCATGGAAGAAGGGGCTTTCGTCGACCGTGAGCGCGCCGCAGCCATCTGGCGAGGTGCGATTGTGAACTCTCAACAGCGTATCGCAAAACCTCTGCAGCAGCAGGAGATCATCTGGGTGCCCGGGCCTTGGAAGGATCCGGCACTGCTCGAGTGGCAGCGAGGCGGGCGCTTCGAGTTGCGTATCTTCCCGATCCCAAAGCGCGGATCTCGACGCATCATTCTAGCCTACACCCAAACCATCAAGCCCTCGGGTAAACTGCGTCGCTACAGCTATCCGTTGGCTCACGATCCCAGTGGCTCGACACGCGTGGACGACTTTCGTGTGGACGT
This sequence comes from Polyangiaceae bacterium, assembly GCA_050304975.1. Classification (GTDB taxonomy): domain Bacteria; phylum Myxococcota_A; class Polyangia; order Polyangiales; family Polyangiaceae; genus SZUA-265. The sequence continues at coordinate 15,937 of JBNLEN010000131.1, read as the reverse complement.
GCAGGTGCGCGGCCACGAGGGAGCTGTACAGGTGGCTGGCTACGACATGAACCGCGTCGGTGACGACGATGGCGTCGAACGGCTGGCCCTGGAGCAGAAGGGCTTTGTGCCGAGCGGTGATCTCGGGCTGGAGTTCACACTGCCAGATGACAAGTCCGAGTTGAACATCTGGGGCTACAGGCCGGAACGCGACGCGGATGCCGCCTACGTGGCGCTCGCTTTGCGCCCCAAGTTGCCGCGCTGGGAGACCAAACATCAACGCGCGTACGTGCTGGCGGTGGATGTGAGCCGCTCGATGTACGGCGAACAGTATCGTCGGGCCACCGCTCTGACCCGGCGCATCATCGCGGAAATGGACCGCTCAGATGCTGTGATGGTGCTCGCTTGCCATGCGGAATGTCGGCCGCTGCTGGATGGCTTGGTTGCACCCAGTCCGCAGGTAGCGGAACAAGTCTACGCCCAGCTGAACCGCGAGCGCCCGGAGGGTGCTTCTGATTTGGTCAACACCATCGAACAAGCCGCCAAGTGGTCTGAGCAGGCCGCGGGGCGTGAAACTCGCGTCGTATTGATCGGAGATGGAGCGCCAACGGTCGGTCCAGTCCAGCCGGCATTCGTGCGCCGCGCAGTCAACGCGCTGCTACCGAACAACACCACGGTCAGCGCTGTCACGGTCGGTAGCGACGCGGATCTGGGTGCGCTCTCGGCCGCCACCCAGGCCGGAGGCGGGAGTGTGCTGCTATACGCGCCAGGTCAGAGCATCAGCGAAGCGGCCTATGACGTCCTCGCTGCCACCTACGGACGCTCGCTGCGCAATGCCCAGTTGAAGCTGCCGGATGGCCTGTATGACGTCGCGCCCAAGCAGATCGGCTCAATCCCAGCGGGCTCTGAGGTCGTCGTGGTGGCCCGCATGCGAGACGACCGAGTCCAAGGCAAGGCGATACTGACCGGCCTTGTCGGTGATGGGGAGTTCGAACAGGACTACGACATCGAGGTGGTGGCCAGTTCTGCTCAGGGCAACGCCTTCGTACCACGCCTGTATGCCGCCGCTCAGATCGAAGAACTGTCGCGCTCATCGAGCGCGGAGTCCCGCGAACGCATCGTGGAGCTGTCAAAGCGGTTCAACGTCGCCAGCCGCTACACCTCGCTTTTGGTGTTGGAGAGTCCGGCGATGTTCAAAGCTTTCGGCCTCGAGAACCAGCGTACGGTTCCGCTTTGGACCGGAGAAGACGACACTCATTCGACAGGCGTGGATGGCAATCAGCGCTTCGACGCGGATGACGCACTCGGCGATAGTCTGGGCTCGAGCGGCGGGCTGGCGGACTTGGGATCAGCCAACAGTGGTTTCGGCCTAGGCGCAGGTGCGGTCGCCAAGTCGGCGCCGAAGCCCAGCGCTCCCAGAAGTCGAGCCCCGAGAGCCAGTGCTCCGCTGGAGGAAAGCGCCGACAAGGAGGAGCGTTGGGCTCCGCCCCCGCCCCGCAGCGCTCCCAAGCGCAAAACTCGCTCTCGAGCCAACTGTCGTCCAGACGATCTGATGTGCCTGATGCGGTCTGCCGAGCGCGATGAAAGACCACAACCTCGCTGGGAGGGACGCCGGCAGTGGATCCCCATGCGCAAGGTCTGGGAGCGCACTGGAACTATCAGCTTCCCGCCCGCTCCGCTGTCCGCAGCTAGCGGTCCGGAGTTGAGTCGCTTGGAGGCGCGAGTGCAGGACAATCCACTCAGCCGCGACGCACTCAAAGCTCTCTACGCAGGCTATATGCTGGCCGGTGATCTCGACAGGGCCGATGAGCTCGCCGAGCGCTGGTCCGACAAAGATCCGATGGACGCCGATGCTCTGACGGCTCGCGCCGATGTCGCTGCCCAGCGCGGCGACCGGAAGCTCGCGATTCGAATCTTGGGCAGTGTCGTGGACGTACGTCCCGGCGAGCACAAGGCTCAATGGCGCTTAGCGAGGCTTCACCGCTGGGCGGGTCGTGCGCAGCAGGGTTGTCGGCACTCGTCGGCTGTTGCGCAGATCACGACGACCGATCCCAAGCTGTTGACCGAAGCTGTACGCTGCGCTCGTGACACCGGCCAAGAGCGGCTGGCAGATGAACTGCTGCTGAGCGCCGACGACAAGACGCGTCTCGCTTCCGAGCGCTTGCTCAAGAGCTCGAAGAAAGACTCCGATGAGCTATCGGGAGACTTTCGCTTGGAAGCCGAGTGGGATGGCGCCGAACACGACTTGGATCTCGTGATCGTGCATCCTGACGGTTTCCGCGTCTCCTGGCTCGGGGCTCCTACACGTTCCGTCATCACAGCAACAGACGTGCTGAGCGTACACCGCGAGGGTCTGGCCCTGCGCGGCGCCAAGCCGGGTGAGTACGCGATTGAAGTCGTGCGCACAGACGGCAGCCCTGGCAGTGTGCGCGGCAACGTCAAATTGCGTGTCGGCAAGACCACGAGAGACTTGCCCTTCGTCCTCGATGGTGAGCGCACCCGAATCGCCAGCGTGAAGGTTGCTATGAAGTCCCGACTGGTGCGATTCTAACGCCATGCTCAAACAGGTTGGCGGTGACCCATGGTTCATCGCCATCCCGATCGAAGCTGGTGAGTGGTACGACAGCTTGAAGCAACCAACGCCGCCCGGCGGACGCTTCCTGCACCCGTCGGATCTACACCTCACAGCCATCTATTTGGGGCGCTGCGGCGAGGATGCCGCGCGCGCCGCCTTCGCGCATGTCACTGAGGCACGGCCGGGCTGGCCGGAGCAAGTAACGCTGGGCGAGCTAGTCCCCATGGGCAACAAGCGCCGCCCCTCGGCGTTCAGCGCCGTGCTCAGCTCCGGCGCGGACGAGACACGTCCACTGCTGCTCCAGGCGCATCAGGCGCTAGAGCTGAGTCCGCGCAATGAGCTCATCCCGCACGTGACTCTGGTAAGGCCTCGGCGCAATATTGACAAGCCTGGACGCGTCAAGTTGGCCGAATGGGCTGCACAGCTCCCAGCCCTTGAGCAGCCAGTGCAGCTCGAATGCTTGGCTCTGTATACTTGGACTGCTCCTATGCGGGATGGGCGTCGCTACCAAGTGGTATCGCGTTGGACCGGCTAGCCCTTTGTTCGTCACTGGCAGTCGTCGGTGGGATCTAGCCAGCCGAATGCCATCGCGCGGATGGGGTGTCCGGTATCCGTGAAGGTACCGGCGCCAATCACCTCCCAATTGACGCCGTCTTCGCTCCGGTAGAATTCTTGCTTTTCGTACCAGGTCTGCCATCCCCCCAGCACTCCGACGAAATTGCCGTCCCCGAAAGCCGTCGGGCCCAACATAATTTCGGGTGACGTCGATTCGCTCTGCCATTCGAGCCCGTCAGCGCTGTGATAAGCGATACCAGTCCCCCACGCGAAGAACTCGCTGCCGTCAAACACCAGATGCGACCCAACCGCGCCCCCGAGATTGCTCGCTTCCCATGTCTTACCACCATCGGTCGAGGCGCAGGCGCTACCGTCACCTCCGACGATCACGATCGCCCCGTTGCCGTAGCTAATCCCTCCTTCGGTTTGGATACTGGCGCCGCAGGAAGCGGGGATGTCGTCGGGATGCCACCAACTTTTGCCACCATCAGAGGACACAACCACCTCGGTTTGGTCGTCTGCCGCGACCAACACAAAGCGTCCCTCCTCGTAGTCCGCAAATCCCATGCGTCGCACGTTGTACGCCGACAAGGTCGTATCCCCAGCGTCCATCCAACTTTCGCCATCAGCAGAGATGAGCGAGTTGTGGTTGCCAGCGACCAGTACACCAGCGCCAAACTCAATCCCCCCGAAGGTGGAACCTTCGTGCACAGTTTCCCAGGTGAATCCGTCACTGCTGCGACGGATCGAGCCCGGCTCACCCCAGCCGAAGGTCGCGTAGAACATGCCATCGCCGAAGGTAACCCCACGCCCAGCGGTTGGTTGGTGATCGCACTCGATACCCCCTTCATCCGTCCAGCAGCGGTCTTCAGTCACGTCCGACTGGTCATGAATCCAGGTGCGTCCGCCATCGCATGAGATGACGGTGCGAGCCAAATGCCCCTGAGCCACGAACACAGGCACCTTTCCTGCGGGAGGGGCGTCCGGATCTGGGGGATCGAGTGGGTCCTCAGCCATGTCATCGGGCTGCTTGTCGGCTCCCGGAGGACCATCCACTGGCGGACTCACGTCGTCATTCAGATCGTCAGCCAAGTCATCATTCATGTCATCGGCACCATCGTCCGCCATTGCATCATCTGGAGCATTGGTCGCGTCGTCGGTCCCGTCATCCGCAGCGTCGTCCATGTTGGCTGCATCGTCAGCAACTTCGTCCGATTGGTTACCCGTGCTTTGGGCTTCTCCGCAAGCCAACGGCAGCAGGCACACCCAGGCTAGGCTCATCCGTTTCAAGCGTGTAACTCCGTCAAGGGCCCCGTGAGATCGACGGTCAGGTTGTTCCCGTCGCGGGTCACCACAGACTCTTCCCCAAACGAATTGACCTCGACCCCCATGGCATTCATCAGGGAGACCATCAAGCGGTTGTGGCCCGGCCCAATCGGACGTTGAGCTTCAATGCCCCAACCCGGGAACTCGTGCGGATTCGGCAGATCTTTGGCGAAGCTGACATAGCGCCCCGTCTGGAAGAAGCCACCGCAGCTGCCAGCCATCACCACCGGGATATCATCCAGGTCATGCGGGCCGATCGCACATTCCGTCAACCAGAGCACCGCAGTGCTGTCGAGCAGGTTGTACATTTCCAACCTATCCAACAAGGTCTTGAACATGTTGGCGTGCACGATGTTGTAGTCGGTCATTTGCGCCGCCGCAGTCGGGTTGCCGTTGGTTTCATGAGCGACGTCTTGATGCACATCAATCCCACTGGGAGCCCCAAAGTCCTCTGCGGCCAGTTGCGTCACTTGAAGTGTGGCAACGCGGGTACGGTCACACGCGAACGCCGAAGCGATCAGGCTGGCGAACGCATCGACCTTGGGCAGATGGCCCGCCCATTCCAGTTCGCCAAAGTCCCCCCCGGGCAGGCTGCACTCGGCCGGGACAGGCGGTCCTTCGGCCGTGACGCGAGTCTCCAGCTCGCGGATCAAGTCGTGATGCTGCTGCAGCTTTTCGCGGTCTTCTTGACTGAGTCGCGGAAGCACCTGCTCATACTCGCTGGCCACCATGTCGAGCACGCTACCGTGTTCCGCTCGGATGAGATCCGCTTCACTCGGCTCTGCAGGCGGAGCATCATCTGGTTTAGCTCCTCCGGGAAAGATACGATCCATGGCGCCCTGTGGGTTCCCTTCCACAGGCGTGCGCTGCCCGGCGGCGGAATTGATGAAACCGCCCAACCAGGGGCTTCCGTCGGTTGACAGCTCCAGTGACGGGATTTGATCTGGGCGCGCGATCTGCTGCGCTATCGCTTGGTCAAAGCTTGGGCCGCCCGCGGTTTGATCGTCGATGAACTTGGAGCCAGTCATCAAGTGCAAGTGCGCCGAGTTGTGATTGTTAGTCGCCACGTCCCCCAACGCAGATGCCTGGGCGAGCCCCTCAATCACTGTCAGTTGTTGGCGGTAAGAGTGGAGGGGCTGCAGGATGGGGCTGAAGCTCGCCGCGTCCGGATCGTCGAATGCGTAGCTAAACGCCCCCTCGGGGTTGTCCCGGCGCATCCTCCAATTCTCACGCACCGTGCCATGATGCTGAATCATCACCAGCAGCCGACGGATACCTCCCGCCTGGGCGCGCGCCTGTCCACTCATCAAAGAAGGCAGCATGAGTCCCCCCGCGCCAAGTCCAGCCATCGCCAGCAGGTTGCGGCGGCTCAACATGCGCTTGGCAGATGCGCTAGCTACCATTCGCTTCCGGCATGTCATTTGTCACCTCCTGCGGCGCCAACGCGCTTGTGTCTAAATTCGTGAGAACCCACGATCGCGATCAGCGCCTCACGCATATTCCCATCATTGTCTTCCAGCGCCCGGTTCACCACGTCCGTCTTACACCAATCACTCTCGAGTTCATCACGACCGAACGCGTGGCGGTACACGTTGGTCGCGACGCAGTATTGGACCTGTTTGCTCTCTGCGAGCGCCTCCGAGAGTTCCAGCGCATTGTCGACCTCTTGATCGACGTCGGTGTTAAACAATGCGCCGCTGGCGTCGATCTCGAGACCGTTCGGATCTTCGCTCATGAAGCGACCAACCGCATCGTAATGTTCGAAGGTGTAGCCAATGCCGTCAATCGCCGTATGGCAAGCAGGACAAGCGGTCGACGCTTCTAGCTTACGTTCGAACAGCTCGCGATTCGTCTTGGGAGCTTCAGCGTCATTCTCTGGAGCCGACGTGTCCACGTTGGGTGGTGGCGCTGGTGGCGGCGCACACAACATCTGCCGCATCACAGCCACACCGCGCAAGGGCGGTGACGGAATATTGTGCGCGTGGCCTGCCACGAAGCTGGCGCGCGTCAGGATACCAGCGCGCTCTGAACCCTCCAACTCGACTTCGTAACCGTAGTCTCCAGCTGTCATATCGGAGACATCGACTCCGTAGATAGCCGCCATTTGCTCATCCACAACCGCTGCCGTGGAGGTGAGCAGCGCCGGCAACTGCGCATCCTGTTGGGTGTACACGTGACGCACGAAGTTTTTAGCCTCGTCGATCGCCGATTGTGCGGCAGTATTCGTCCACTCGGGATAGAGGGTCGCGTCTTTCGGTTCTTCGCGAATACGCTCGAACTCCAGCCATTGTCGATGAAAGTCGACGAAAGCTTCCGCGGCACGTGGGTCGTCCAGCATGCGGCGGGCCTGAGCCTCCAATTGCTCCGGTGACGAAAGCTCCCCTGCTGCGGCGGCCGCCAACAGCGTTTCATCGGGCATGCTTTGCCAGAGTGTATAGGATAAACGCGTCGCCAGTTCGTGGCTGGTCAACGGCACTTGCTCCCCCGCGTCTTCCGTTCCGAACTCCAGGCGGTACAGAAACTGGGGTGAATTCAGAAAAGCGGCGATGGTCAACTCCAGCGCCCCGTTGAAACTCACCGCGTCCAGCTTTTGCTGGAACAACTTCTGATAGCGCTCGAGCTCATCGTCCTCCAGCGGCCGGCGGAAAGCGCGCGCCCCGAACTCCGTCACGAATTGCTCGCCGCACTCAGCTTCGCCTTCGCTCGGATCACAACTCAGGAAGCTCTCACGCGCTAGCGCTGCTTGATGCGCAATCTCGGTGCCGAAATTGAAGTAGCGCTCGATCAAGATCGCCGAAGGGTTGAGTTGGGCGGCGTAGTTTTCGAAACCGTGGATGGCCACATTCTCCGGCAGATCGAAGTCTGGCAACTGGATCCCGGGGAAGAGATCTTGCACCGTCCGCTGATATTCGACGTTGCTCAGGCGACGCACCGGTGCGGGCGCGATGTCGTTGAGATCACACGCCTCCCCGCGACTGACGAACGGGACTTCTGGTCCTCCAGGACCGACTCCGCCCGGCTCAATATCGTCCAAGGCTGGATCCTCCGGATCATCCTCCGGTGCTGTGACGCCGTCGTCATCACCTGGCTCGAGGTCATCCGCTTCCGGGCCGCCGGCTCCCCCACTGCACGCCGCGAGCAACCAAGCCACGCCGATTGAGAAACGCTTGAAATTCAATGATCTTCTCCGAAGACGGTTTGAGTCTGACTGCCCAATGCCGCTTGCCCCCGCGAATGGCTTAGAAAAGCTCGGTGAATATTTCGGCGACCAGTGTCAGCGGAGCATTTCAGGTGACGCGCAAGCAGCACCCCCCGGATAGGTGGGCGTGTTTGCGTCCGCGTGGGCGGCGCAGCGCCAGCATCACACACCGGTCCGCCGCGTGAAGGTCCGGATCTATGGTCTATTTCAGCGGAGGTCGCGGCAAAGCGGGCGGCCGCGCGTGGCCGGCCTTAGGTCGGTTGACGTCGACTTCCTCAAACAACAATGATGGTGCGACCACGCTGCTCGGTGACCACATACCATTCGACCAAATCACAGCGTAGTTGAACACGTTGGGCTGCTTGCCTGCCGCCACGATGTCTCGTAAATCGCGGACCGACATTTCGCCGAAGCTCGCCCCGCGAACGAGCACCTCTTTGCCGTCGGGAAACAGCTTGAACACACGCTGGGGTTGGGGCGGCACCATACCGCTCGTCGCAAACCCGCGGATGTCCATGCGCTTGACGATCAGCCCGTAGTCAGCGCCTTCTTCCCGCACCAGCCGGAGCAAACGCCGCCGCAACGCGGCATCACTCTCACCGCCCTTTGATTCCAGCACGAGATTTCCGACGGCGCCGCGTGCCCAGCCACTCAGACCTGAACGTCCATGTCCGTTGCTGTGCAAGATCTCCTTGCGTGGCGTACGCGACATCAGCAATTGACGCAGGCGTCCGGCTTCGACCAAGTCGACCCGCGCGGCTGGCACCCCTTCGTCATCAAAAGCGTAGTGCCCGACTAGAGGCAACCCAAACACACTCTGCACAGTCGGGTCGTCATAGACGTTGAAGTTCTTCGGCAGCACCCGTTTTCCAATCCGCCGCGCCAAAGGACTATCTTGGCTGTCTTGACCAGGCGTCCCCGACAAGCTCGCCGCCAACAACTCTTGGGCAATTTGCGCGCCGGCAAGACCTTCGAAGAGCACCGGACCACTGTAGTCCTCGACCAATTCCGCAGTTCGCAACTGAGTCAACTCTTCAGCCAACCGCTTGGCAATCTGCGGCAGCTGTTGGGCGCTCTGCATACCAAAACGCGTCTCGACGTGAGAAAGTGGCATGCCGTCCGGCGCCTGGGTATCTCCTGCCACGATAAACCGCAAAAAGCTCGACGGTTCAAAACTGCGCACTCCTTCGCTGGACACGAAGTAGCGCCGCACCACCCAGGCTTCCGCTGATACCTCACTTTGGAACACGTCGGGGAAGTCCACGAATACTTGGGACGCGCGCTCCACGGCCTGCTTCACTTCACTCTTGTCTGGAAGGGCGTGCTCCCCCTGAACGTTGATACTGATGGCTTTTTCGACGCTGAAGTCTGGTGCTCTTTGGTCAACTTCGATCTCGCTCGCCCGCTGCGTCTTCTTTTGATCCAGCAACTCATTGGCTCGGCGGTATGCTTGATCAGATGTGAGCCAGAAAGCCCGCCTGAGCGGCAGACCCGCAGCTTGAGGAGCTAGCTCCAAATCGTCCCCGACCGATCGAAACCCATCATCGCCAGCACCAACGTAGTTGGAGTTGTCCAGTTGGCGATCCCCGACGCGCAGCTCCACCCGGATCCGCCGGCCTGCGTCCAAGTGGTCCGATACCAGCTGACCAAGACTGGCACTCACGCTCAGCTGTTGATAGTCAACGACCCAATATCCAACGAAATACGGCGTCTCTCGGCCCGGTCTTTTGAGTTCTTCCTGGGAGCGCTGCAGCTCCACCTGCATCGCTTGCACCACCGGATCATCCGTCAGCGGTGCGGCTGCGTTCGTTGGACTATCCGCGGCCGCCGACGAGCTCAGAGCAAGCGCGTAAACCAACGCTGCGCAAAAGCCGACACGGCTATCGCCAAGGCCACGTTGCAGGGCTCCGAAACCACTGATCCATCGTCCGCTTGGACTCATTGCTTGTCTCCCCCTTGTTGGCTGCCAGCTCCCTGAACCGAATCGCCGTGATTGGCATTGCCCGACCTCGCAGAACTGGTGCCCGGCGCGGGCAACACAGGGGGGCGTTCTTCCAAAAGCTCTTGCCTTGCCACCTCCAGCTGCGAGACGAGGATGCTGGGGCTGGTGGCTGAGACTGGAACCCAGCCTGACTCAGCTCCGCAAGCGCCGTTGAAAACCTCAAAGTCATTGCCCGCTGCGACTATCTTCGATAGCGCCGTCAACGGAGTGCCCTCAATGTCTACTCCGCGCACCAACTCTTCACGGCCGTCAGGGTAGACCCGAAACACCATCACCGGCATGACCTTGAAAGCCTGAGTGTCATAGCGTTGAGTTTGCGTGAACCCACCACTAATTTCAGTAAACCTCAATCCGTACTCCAACCCCTGCCGCGCGACTTCATCAAGCAAGGCCCGCTTCAGCGTCTCGCGAGACACGGGCTCCAACGGGTCAACCACCAAGTTCGCTTGGCGCGCGACCACGCCGTGCGCTGGCTGCCTCCGGCCGTGTCCGTTCGACTGAGTGAAACCGCGCGTGGGAGCACGCGAGAGCAAGAAACCCTTGAGCACCCGATCGCGCACCAGCTCTGCGCGTTGAGCGGGAACGCCCTCGTCGTCATAACGATAGAAACCGTTCAGCTCCACACCGTTGACCTTCAACAGTCTTGGGTCATCGTAGACATTCAGCCGCGCCTGCAAGATGGGCTGCCCGACCATCTTGGCAAAGGTTTGCCCTTCACTCTTGGCGTCCTGCCGGTGGCCTTCGATCCGATGTCCAAGCACTTCGTGAAAAAACACGCCGGCAGCGCGACCGTCCAATATCGCCGGACCAACGTACGGCTCTACCACCGGCGCCTGAGTCAACGCCCGCAGGTCACTCAGGACGCGTTCGAACCTGCCGCGAAGCGCGACATCATCCGGCATGCTTTCGAGCGCGTGCGCGTCGACCGCGTCGAAGCGCGATAGTGGCATCCCATCACCCGCCAGAGTCTCAGCCATCATCATTAGCCGAACGTGGCGACCGGACACTTGGACCCGGCTACCTTCACTGCTGACGAAATAGCGCGTCTCGGTCAACACCTCCAAGCCTACTGACGTATGCATGAGCTCCGGGTACTTGGCAGCCAAAGCAGAAAGGCTCTGCAAGCGCTCTTGCCACGCGCCCATATCCACCGACGTGACCAGCGGTTGTTCATAATATTCAGCCGGCGCCTCCCGGGAAAAGTCCTCGCTCTTTTGAGCTTCAGTCTCCTGGAGTTGCACGCTGGATCGCACGTGCATCAGGTCTTCACGCGCTTGTTCATACTCCTCATTCGTGGCGACCCACAGCTCGTTCACGAGCGCCGGACCATTGTCCTTCAATGGCAATAGGCGCAGCGCTTTGAACGTGGACTGCCCTTCCGTGCCCGGAAGCGGATGAGAATTATCACGCGCGTAGTCGCCCACCCGCAAGTCGACGTCCAGCGTCCGCCCCCGATTTTCGCTCGATTCGAGCAACGCCCCGGCTTGCGCGGTGATCATCACTTGGTGGCGGTCGATCACCTGGTAAGACATGAAATACGGGGGTTGATCCTGTTTCTTCAGTTCGGCCATCGAGGCCTGAAGCTGCTGCTGAAGTGGCCCCATGACGGGCGCAGCCGCAGCCTGCTTGCTGACACCTTCAACCCCGGATTCGAGCTTCAGCTGTTTGGGCGCCACCGGAAGGGCCAAAGCACTGTCGCCTCCGCTCTCACTCGGAGGTGACTCAGCAACTGGGTTCGCTCCACCGCAGGCGCTCACGATCGCGCCCAACATCAACGCCCGCGGCAACCGCTTGGAACGCATCACTCTTCACACTCTCCAAGCTTGATGATGGCTTGCGTTTGGTCGTTAATCAGCCCAAGTGCCAGCTCGCGCCCCTTCGTCTTCACAGGCTGCCCCTCCTTCAGGGTCTGAGGTTTTGTGCCGGTGACGCGAGCAACAGCCTCCTGCCAAGCGATCCCGGGCGAAGCAAAGATGACCAGACACTTGGCAGGGCCGGAGTCGTCTACCCTGGAGAAGGAGTAGCTGTAGCTCTCCGATCCATACTCAGCCTTCAGCTCTGAACCTTGCTTGCTGACCTTGTAGCCTCGACCAGTAAAGTAGCTGTCCGCCTCGCTCCAATTCATTTCTGCCAGTTGAGGGCCTTTGCAGACGATTTTCTTGCCTGAGTTCTTGTACTGGTAGGCTTGGCCTCGCGGACAGCCGGGGTCTCCCTCCTTGACCAGTTTCGCCAACTCTTGGTCCGTCAGCGGCTTCTGGTTCACCTGCTGGCGTAAGTAGGACTGATGACTCTGCAACTTCCGACGAGCTTTCTTCAACTCACCACTCTCTTCGCTGAGGTTAGCTGCCTCGCACAAATCGAGCGTTTTCTGAACAGCATCCAAGGACTGCTCAACGCTTTCCAAGGACGTGGTATCCACGCTCGAAACCAAAGCGTGGGTGGAGAGGTAACTGTCGCGGCAAGCGCTGACTTCACGCGGGTCGCAACTCGTTTGCAGGATTGTGCACACGAACAAGCACACAAACGCAGCGCTAAAATCAGTAAGTCTTGACACCTATTGCACCAACTCCACAAATGTATCCAACGCCAATTCGATCGCGTCTTCGACGGCTTCCGCGGCACGCGGCGATTCCTTGAACGGCTGGTCATGGTCACCGATAACCGCCACGACACCACCAGCCAGCACCGGCGAATGTCCCGCAGCGTCTTTACCCAGCTGACCGAGCACGAACAAGTGCGCGCACTCCATTTCGGAAGCCAGTACACCGGCCTGAGTTAGCAGTTGGTTGTAGCGCTCATGCTCGGCCTTCAGGGGACCGAAGCCGAGTTCTCGACCGTAGAGTGTGTCCTTGGTGTGCACCGCACCAAAGTGCACGGCTCCGCGCAGTTCAGCTTGGCTGCTTGCGCGCAGCGCAGCCACGACCAGGGGCCAAGCGGCGAGCGCCGGAATCTCCCTGGGCAGATAGTCATCACTGGCGGACTCATCTCGGACCGCAGCGGTCGCGACAACCACATCCCCGGTCTTGATCCGGTCCTGCAACGAGCCCGACGTACCCACTCGCAACAGGACTTTGGCGCCTAGGCCTATCAGTTCCGTCACGATCAGATCGATGCTCGGACAGCCCATGCCGCTGGATATCACTCCAACGTCCAGCTTCACGCCGCGGCGGCTCAATGTTCCAAGATGCAGATCGTGCCCACGAGGATGAGCTTTGGTCTGTACGTCCTCGAACCTTTCCGCGATCTTCAGGGCCCGGCTGCGGGAGCCTGGCAGCAGGAGGAATCTTCCCCGTCCAGCATTGCCCTCGAAATCTTCAGGTGCAGCTTCGATGTGTATCGGTTTCATCCCAACCCCATGAAGCACGACTTTATCCGCGAACCGCTTTGGCAAACAACCCAAGTCGGTCACTTCGGGATCGCGGGCCGAACCTCCTCGACGGAGTCTTGCTGTCCTGGAGGCAGAGGTTGCAGCAAGCCCACTACGGCGTCACGAGCCCGAGGCCGAACCCCAGCATTGGTTGTCCCCATTTGGCGACGCGTTCGCCGTCGAACCGCACCTCGACCGCCGGCAGCGCCATACCTACCAGCACGTTCCCCATCAACCGCAGCCCGTCAGCAATTGGGTAGCTGATCCGCGTTGAGCCAAACAACATCGCTGTGGTGACGGTCTCTTCTTCCACCGTGAATCGTGTGTTGGGATTGCCGCGCATCGGCAAAAGCGCGGCACCTCCGCCCAGAGCGACATCAAGCAGCAATCCTTCCGGGCTCACTTTCCAGCTGTAGCCGGCATCGACGCCGGTGAGGAAGATCCGAACATCCGCGCTGCCTTGATCTGACTCAACACTATTTTCTGTCAGCGGTAACGCAGCGATCAGTTCCAGGCTCCACCCGCGATAGACAAAAAACTGAGCGCTGGGCATTAGCGATATCGTGGGCCCCAGGCTCTTGCCGAGCACAACGCCCCCAGCCAGGCCGAGCCGAAATCTCGTGGGCTGTGGCGCGGGTGGCTGCGGCACGGGCTCGGGTTCGGGTTCGGGTGGGGTACTTGGCGGGTTGGAGAAACTCAACCCAGCGCGCACCAACTCCGCCGCACGCAGCGCGATCACGCGGGCGCCAAGCCCAGGTTCGAAGCGGTCGCTGCCGAGCGTCGCCCAAACGACTGATGCGCTTTGACTGGGCCCTTGCGGGTCCATCATCGGCCGGGGGCCCTTGAGAGTGACCATGGACGGCTGCGGAGAGTTGTAGCCGTAGGCGAAGTACAGTTCTGCAATCACGGGCTCTGCAGCTGGAGCTTGGGCGGACGCAAATAGGACGTCCCAACCCAGAATGCTGAATTGGGTCTCCAGCTGCGTCTTCAGTTGGTCATCCGGAGGCTCACCGGTTTGCACCCCGAAGATCGCCACCACCCCCCGCGTATGCGCCCGAAACTGCGCCGAGGCGTCACGCGTCCAGAGCGTCGTGAGCAGGGCCAATTGCACTGCAACCAGCACCCAATTCAGCCGAGACACCCCTCGGATGTGCAGCCTGCGTGAGGTCACGGCGGCAGTCTACCGCGTCGCTACCGCGTGTGTGAGGTTTCTTACCAGGCCCGGGAGGTCCGGCTGAGAACAGGGCCCGAGCCCTGAGAAATTCAGTGCCCGCTCAGCATTTGCGCCGCATGTCGGTGAGGCCCGCTGGGGTAGCGCTCGAGGTAGCGTCGGGCGCTAGTGCGCGCGGACGCCTTGTCGCCCATGCGAGCCTGAGCCTCCATCAGCTGACCGAGTGCCTCCCTCGCGAGGGGACCGCCCGGCGACTCGCGCAAGTAAGTCTGAAACCAGCGGGCCCCCTCCATGCTGGAGCCGCGGTGCATGAAAGCATTGACCCCTAGCGTGTACGCGGCCAGCGAAGCTTGCGAACTTCCCGGAAAACGCTGACGCACCTGCATCAACAGGCGAGTGGCTTCGCCGCCTTGCCCATTGGCGCGCGCTGCGTCCGCGCGTTTGAGCAGCTGATCCGCCGTTTCAGCAGGCGCGACCTTGTCCGTCGGGCTGGGTTGCTCCCCTGTTGACGCCGCGGCCTTTCCGGCTTGCGTGACTTCTTGGGGCAGCTCCTCCGGCTCGAGCGCAGGCTCTTCCGACGAGTCATTGGAAGTCTGCTCCGCCGCCGAGTCGTCGCCGTAGCTGAGCCTGGTCTGGCCATCGCCCGATGCGACCAAGCGCTGCCCTTTGAGCAGCAGCATTTCAGCATTCAGATGACCACCAGTGACGGATACTGACCCCCGCTCCACCTGCACTTGCAAGCTCTCGTTCTGCGGATCCCAGGCGACGTCGAAGATGGTGCCCTTGACGGTCACCAGAAATGGTCCAGCGACAACTCCCCAGCGATAGCCCTCTTGCGGAATCACGTCCAGCTTCGCAGCCCCATCACGCAACTCCAATTGAGCTCCGCGATCTGTGGTTTGTTGAACCTGCGCGCGGGTGCCCCCCGTGAGCGTCACTCGAGTGCCATCCGAAAAGCTCAGTAGCTGAGGCTCCGGCTCTTCCAACCAGCGCTGCACGACGCCCGGCGCGCTAGCTCCGCTGTCCCCCGACACGGTGAAAGTCAGGCGGTCATCATCGAGAGAGCCGCCAAGCGCAACAGCCAAAACCACCCCGCAAACCGCGGCCGCCAACGCTGACAATCTCCAACCAGAAAGCAGCCCATTCGGAACCCAGCGGCTCAGCCAGGTTCGCGAAGCCTCCGACGGCTCCTGCTGAACCGCGTCGGTCTGGGACAACAGTAGCAACTGCTCTGCATAGAACGCCTCGATCTGGGCGTCGCCGGGCGTCTTGTAACGCGTGCGACGCTCCCAGTCTTGCACGCCCCGGATGGGATCACCGAGCTGCTCCAGCAGGCTGGCCTCGCCCAAAGACTCCTCGTCTCGGAAGCGTTGGGTCATTGGTTCACCCCGACGAAATCACGCAAGACAGGATCGCGCTCCGCCATCTTCTGAAAGCGCTCGCGTCCGCGACGCACGCGGCGCTTGGCGGTTGAGAGCGACACAGAGCACACGACTGCGATCTCATCGAAGCTCATGCGTTCGACATCGCGCAGCACGACCGCTACGCGCTCTTCTATCGGTAGACGATCCAGCACGCTGTAGGTCCGACGCAAAGCATCCAGATGCTCCGCCTTGGGAGCAGCGCCGGCCTCGACTTCTGGCGGTTCACCCACTGCGACAATATAGCGGCGACTGACTTGGCGACGCCGAATGCGCTCTCTGGCACGCAGCACGGCGATGCCCAACAACCAAGACTCCACCTGGTTTGGCGCTCCGCGGAAG
>JBNLEN010000130.1:0-17952 GCA_050304975.1 Polyangiaceae bacterium | reverse complement strand
TTGATGGACATTTGCTTGAATGCCTACATTGCAGGGCTTCGCAACGTCTCTTGAGCTATTGTTTTTTTCGAGGATCGAGTGGATAGTCGAGGCCGCCGATTGCTCTGTGAGCTGGACAAGAGCGGACGCCGTTCATCGTGGGGCTTGGTGAGGATGGACGACGCGGAGGCCGCGCAGAGAATGCTGATGTCGAGTGTGCGCCAACCGGGCCTGGCGCGTGCGGTTGTAGTCGTACGCGCTCCGAGCTTCCTCGTGACTAGCTTCCGGTCGGGACAAGTCACCGCCCTGCAACAGACGCAAGGCGCCATCAATCCGCGTTCACCTCACAGCTGGATGCCGCAGGCAGCCAGGGGGCGGACCAAACGACCAAACTAGGACAACTTGGAATCGAAGTAGCGTTGGTATTCCGGGGTCATGACGTTCGCGTTCAGCGGTGCGCCTGCAAGCTCCCGCAAACGCCCCGAGACGTAGGGCGACAAGGCGCTCTGGATCCCAAGGAAGAAGTTGGCAATGGCAGGGCGCCGCGGGCCCAATTGGCGTAGACTCTGCCGCTGGCTCAGCAACTCAGCTGTGGTGCTCTTCAGTCGCGGGACGGCATCGAGCAGCGGGAACTCTGGAGTGTCGAGCAGCTCGCACAATAGCGCCAGAGGCGTGAGATAGAACGCCGACAAGTACGGCTGGCTGTCAGCGAACGTGGCCGCACCAGCCGACCAAGGGCCTCCTAACTCATCCAACACAGATAGGTCGCGGACACATTGCCGGTGAGCGCGCTGGAGCGCAGCCAGCGTTGGTGCGGTAAAGAAGCTGCGCAAGGTCGCGTGGAGTACGTCGATCGCCGCACATAATCCGCGCACGCGCGCTCGGTCCCCTATGGAGCTTGGAAGGTATGAGCCGTCGCCGCGCTCGTTGATCCACTCCAGGATGGGCCCCGACTCGAACAACGTGTCCTCGCCGACGCGCAGCACGGGAAATCTGCCGAAGGGCGTCTGGTCGCGTTCGGCTGCGTTCGGTTGCGTGAAGTCCACCGCGCAGATGCGGTGGGGTAGGGCGGCGTCGAGCAATGTTAATTCCACGCGCTGACAGTAGGGGCAAATTGGGCTGCCGAAGAACACCAGTCGAGGCTCGGTGTTCATTCAGCCGTTTCCCGGACGCTTGCAGCGAGCAGCAGGCTGGCGGCGCAGGCGCTCCACACGGAGTAATCAAGCGCGGGCTTGAGACCAAAGCTCAAGGTCATGCAGATCGCGAAGCATCCCAGCAGCAAAGCGCTTCCGAGGGCTGCCCATCTGAGTTGCGATCCCAGCAGCAGTAGCGCTGCAAACAGCAGCTCGAGGAAAGTCGCCACGCTCGCTGCGGCGTTGGCGAGCGCCGGGGGCAGGATCGGCAGCATGCTGCGCGCGTACTCGAGAAATTTCGAGTAATCCCCCCAGGCCACGTCTTCAGCCCCGGCTGGACCCCAAAGTCCAAAGCGGTCGGCCACCGCCGAAAGGAACGTGACGGCAAGCGCCACGCGGGCGGCGGTGATCGCCCAGCTGGTCCGCAGGGCAAGTTGGTTCGGTACGGATAACGCTCGTAACAATTTCTATGCCCTTTCGTCTGACCCCGCCTGCCGCGGGGCAAAGTGGTCACGAACATGCTAGGACCAGGGACACGGACGCTATTGAACGAATGCGACATTTGAAGCCACTGATCGCGCCCACCGCAGAGCCGCTGCTGCGGGACTCACTGAGTGAAAGTTGGTTTGTCGCGGCCGCGGATGTGGCGCGTTTCGGGGTGATGCAAGCGGACGGGCGTGTCGGTGTGATCCTGGCCGCCAGCGGCTTCGGAGCCCGACTGCAGCTGGGCCCGTTGACGCCGGACTCACCGAGGGTGCAGGCAAACGCGATGCGCCTCGGCCCGGAGGCGTCGCTGTTGGGGGCGCGGTTTGAGCCTGGCGCTTTTCGTAACCTGTTCGGGCTGTCGTATCGTGCGTTCCTTGGCGGCCAAAGCAGCGAGCAGCTGCGGAGCTGGCAGCGCGACGCGGGCGATATTCTGCGTGAGCTCGCGAGTGAGACCACCAGCTGGGAGCAAGCGCACGCAGCACTTGGGGCGGCGCTGGCGGCGCTGCTGCGCGAACCGGACGAACGCTGGGCGCGCATTCAGCGAACCCTGCCGGAGCTCAGCGCTACTGGATCATCTGCTTCGGGATCATCTGCTTCGCTCGACCAGCTAGCGCGCCAGTCTGGTTTCAGTCGACGTCAGTTCGAACGAGTGTTTGCTGAGCACGTGGGCATGTCGCCCAAGGTCTATCAGCGCACCCAACGGGTCAACCGGGCCCGCAAGCAGCTGCGAACGGGCAGCACCCCGGCTGAGACCGCCCAACGCACCGGGTTTGCGGATCAAGCACACCTGACGCGGGAATTCCGCCAGCTGCTCGGCGTCACACCATTGCAGTATCAGCGCCGGATCCCTAGCGACGTCCCCCAATGAGTCGGCGCTTGTTGGTCATGATTTCTCTGGGCCCCAGAATCGGGCCACCGGATTGATGAAACTCTACTACACACCCCGCTCGTGCTCTGTGGCGGCGCACATCACGGCGCGCATTACGCAACTGCCGTGCAGCTTCGTGGAGATCACGAAAGAGGTCCGCTCAGGCCCGGCTTTTCGGAGCGTTCACCCGCTGGGGAAAGTGCCCGCCTTGGAGCTTGATGATGGGAGCGTCCTGACGGAGCTGGGCGCTATCTTGGTGTATTTGGCGGAGCAGGATCCCCGACGTGCGCTGCTGCCTGTCGAACCTAGACAGCGCGCCCGGTGTTTGGAGTGGGTATTCTTCGTCGTGGCAGAGCTGCACCCCACGATCTCTCGCTGCTTTCACCCGGAGCGTGACGTGACTGATGCAGACGCGCAGCGCTTGATCCGGCAGCAGGCCATGCCACGCGCCGAACGGCTGTTTGCACTGATTGACGAACGCTTGCCGGAAGACGGCTACAGCTGTGGTGACGCGTTTACGATCGCGGATGCGGCGATTGTCGTCGCCTTCATGTGGATGGTGGGGTTGCAGATCCATCCGCGTCAGCACAGCAAGTTCCTGGCTTGGGCGCATCGGGTATGGCCCCTGCCGGAGTTGCAAGCCGCCTTCCAGCTGGAGGGCATCCCCGGCGATCTCGGCTTGCTAGATCAATTGATTGAGCACGGCATGCCCGCATAGGACAGTGCCCGCATAGGACCGGGGGTTAGCCCCGAGATCCGGTTGGAGGCGCTAGCTCTGCTAGGACTGCGCGCAGCTCTCGGGTGGAGAACGGCTTTCCAAGTCGGGGTGGCAGCGGCATTCCTGCGAGCACATCGTTGAGATCTGGCTGGCTGTAGCCGGTGATCAGCACGAACGGTGTTTCGCGGGCTCGCAGCAGCGGAATGAGGGGCGCGCAGGTGCCGCCTCGCAAATGTACGTCCAATATTGCGATCTCGATGCGCGGCGCGCTCTCCATCGCGCGCAACGCGTCATCTGAGGTGGCGAACGGGCCGAGGACGCTGAAGCCCAGATCAGTCAAGGTATCAGCGACCTCGAGCGCGGCCAGAAAGTTGTCTTCTACCAAGAGCGCCGTGCGCGGTTGCTGCGGCTCCCCGCTCATCGCGCGCCGGGCCCCAAACTAGCGCTCCGGTCCTCACGCGTCGGGAGGTGGATCGTCGCTGATAGACCCTCCGGCGTCATCTCGAGCGAGAAGCGGCCTCCGGCTTCGTGCTCAATCAAGCCGTGCACCAGTGACAGTCCGAAGCCTGGTTTGAGATTGGAGGGCGGCTCCTTGCAGCCGTGCTCGCGCCAACGGATCTCGACCTCGTCAGCCTGCCATGACCAGCGCAGGTCAACGGAACCGTCAGCCTGCTGTAGCGCGCCGTGCTTGCGCGCATTGGTCGTTAGTTCATGCAGGGCGAGGCATAGCGGCGTGGCGCACTCCGGGGGAAGGATGACGTCAGGGCCGTCAGCGGTGACGCCGTCACTGCTGGTCAGCGCTTCACTCACGGCCTGGCGAAGGGGTAACCCGGTCCAGCGGTTGCCGGCCAGGGTTTCATGGGCAACGACCATTGCATCCAAGCGTCCGGAGAACTGTTGCAGGAACGCGTCTAAGGTCGGTGCGCGATTGGCGGTTTGCCGGGCAAGCGAACGCACGACGGCTAAGGAATTCTTTACCCGGTGGTCGAGCTCACGCATCAGCAATTTGCGGCGCTTTTCGCCTTCCACTCGCTCTGTGATGTCCATCGTGTAGCCGATCATGCCGCTTGGTTTGCCGTCTTCTGTCAACACGGAGAGCGCCAAGTGCCCGTAGAAGACGTCACCTGAGGCCCGCAGAAGCCGCACCTCAGCGTGGTGTTCGCCTTGTCTCAATAGCGGTGCAATGATATCGGTTTCGAGCAGACCGTGATCTTCTTCTGGGTACACCACCGAAATATGCCTGCCTAGCATGGCCTCCGCAGAGTGCCCAAAGAGCACTTCGCTGCCGTGATTCCAGCTCGTGATGAAGCCCTCCAAATCCACAGAGATCACTGAATCATGGATTTGTGACAAGATCTGCTTCGCTCTGCGTTCGCTGTCTCGCAGCCGCTTGAGATCGGTGAACTCGCGCGAGGTGCCGTGCAATCCCTGAACTTCACCCGACGCGGACCGCCACAACGTCTTGTTGGTCAAAACCCAAGTTTGGGTGCCAGCCCGGACTTCGCCGCCTTCGAGCTTGTTGACGATGGGCTCTCCCGTGGTGAGTACCCGAATGTCATCGGGAACGCTGTGGATATGAATGTGCTCGGGGAACAGATCTTCATCCCGCTTGCCGATGATCTCGGCTTCGGGAAGCCCGAACAGTGTCTCCATGGTCTTGCTGACACGGACGAAGCGGCGCTCGGTGTCTTTGAAGTACACGAAATCTGGAGTCGTCGCGAGCAACGTCGCGAGCAGTTCACTATCGACCCGCGCCCGATCCGAGTCCGACGGGTCGGAGTCGTCTACCATGAAGCAAGCATCCGCCAGCGATGAGCAACGAGCAACCTCGGAACCCCGGCGGAGGTTCAGATCGAGTCAGTGGCCGGCGCTCCGGGGCGTGTTCTGCTCGATCGCTTGCGCCGAGGGTACGTAGGGTCATGCTGTGCGGCTTTTGGCGTTGGGGGGGCCTGAGGTGGCTGGGATTGGTGGCCGCTTTTGGCTGTAGCTCTGGGGCGTCATCAGGCGACAGACGAACGCTGGGCTCCCCCGAGGCGGAGGAGGTCGACGGCGTCGAGTTGGTGGTGCCCCCGGCACCCTTCGAGGCCGGCTCTCTGACGCTCATGGGCGAACTGCAGCCAGACGGGACGAATGACGCGAGCGGCAGGCCAAACTACCGCCTCACTCAAAGGGTCAACGTCGCCTGGGGCGACGACTACCCGAAGCAGTTCGAGGTGAACGTGGCTCAGCAGGCGTCGCTGTCCAACTCTGGCGCAGCCATCGGTGGTGTGGAGCTCCTCGAGGCAGTGGCGGCCGAGCCTGGGATCGAAGTCACACTGCGGGAGAACAATCGCCTGGCGATTGAGTTGCTGATCAGTGAACCACGCCTGTTGAAGCTGCAGTTGCTGTTCAGGTTCGAGCTTTTCGGGGAACTAGCGCTCCCGGATGACGCCAATGAAAAGCTGATGGTCGCAGCAACGCTCAGCTTGGACGTGCGAGAGCCGGAGGCGACCGCGATCGGACTCGCGTACGATGGCTCGGAAGACAAGTGTGCGCTTCAAATGGGGCTGCCCACCTCCGTCAGGTTTCACTTGCTCGGGGAGGGAGGGTCAAAGTTCTTCCCACTGAACGCGACCGATACGCGCCCAAACGCTGTGCGTCTGAGTGCTCCGCCGGAGTCGGTATTGATGTTTTCTGCAGACTCAGGGCAATTCGGCGTGCAGACGCCTGGACCGGCTAGTGTGCGTTTTACCACCGCCACCGGCGACTTCGCGGACGTTGACGTGTTCGCGGAAGAGTTGGCTACCAGCATGGAGCTGGTGGTGACGGAGCACAATCCCAAAACCTCTTTCCCCGTGGTGGAAGATGAGCTGCTCCAGCTGTCGGCCCCCGAGGACACATACTTCATCCCCTACGTCTCGCGCTTGTTCGTGGGGGAGCCAGGTCAACCGTTTTGCAAGCAGGCGCCGATTGAGCTTCGGCTCGAGCCGGAGCCGGGCAGCGTGTGTGCGCTGGCGCAGGATCTACCCGAGCGTGTCGGAAGCGGCCCCGCGCTACAGGCGAGCGCGGCGGGCCGGTGTCAGTTCACCGCGTACGCGGATGAACTCGATCAGGGGCGGGGGATCAGCCGGTCGTTTGCGTTCGAGGTTGAGCTGCCGGAGTGAATGCCGGTTCCGCAGACGTGGGCGCTTCGCCGAGCTACTTGGCGCCGTGTTTGCGAGCGATGCGCTTGGGGCACTCCATGCCGGCGACGGTGAAATAGTCGAGCGTCTTTGGCTGCACTACGATGGCGTGGTCGCCGGTGATGCCTGCGCAGTGCGCCACCTCGACTTCAGCTTGACCCTGGCTGTCTTTGACGACCTCACCCATGGGTGAGGTGAGCGTGACCGACAGCGGGTTGTCATCGGCTCCAGCCGCTGCCACTAACACCGTGCAGAACGCCCCGGTGTGCATTTTTGCGGTCAATGATTGTTTCCCGGTGACCGATCTGGGCGGCATGATGATGCGCCCGCAGCCTTCGTTCTTCAGGGCTGCGAGTTGCTTCTGGACTCTGGCCAGCCCGTTCTTCTTGGGATCATCCTTGTGTTTTTCGAATGCCGGCGGGCAATCCACCAGAGCCAGCCCCAAGACGCTATCCGGCGGATTTTGCACTTCGAACACGTGATCTCCGCTTTCGGTCGCGCAGTACTCCATATCCAGTGACCCCTGCGCGGTCGCGGGTTTCGCCTTGCCTGAAGGCGACGTGATCTTGGCTGAAATGGGGCCGGCTGCCGTCATCAGCGAATGCACGCAGTTGCCGCCAGCCCGCATGTTCAACGTCATGCGCACCGCGCCGATGACGGCGTCGGGAGCTTCCACCTCGTGGCTGCATCCTTGTTGACGCGCTTTTTGAAGCAAGGGCTGCAGCGCTTGCAGACGTGCGCTGGATTGCGCTTGTAGCTGCGACACGCGCTGCTGGGCGTCCGCCGAGGAACCGGCGCTGCTCCAGATCTCCATCGCGACGATCCCGCCGATCAGCACGAACATGCTCGCGATGCTCAAGACCCACACGCGGCTGCTATGCTTCTCACTCTTGAGCTCAGCCGCGCGCTGCGCCGCTTGGTGGCGCCGGTCGTCAATCGCCGCCTGCTGGCGCTGCCGCATCTCCACCCACTCGGCGGTCATCGGCAGATTGAACTGACAGTGTTGGCAGGTGGCAAACGTGGCGTCCGGATCCGTCGGGAGCGGCACCAACGCGCCACAATTCGGGCAGGTGAGTGTCATCGGCTTCACGCCGCGGACAATACACGGCTTCGCCGCCCGCGCTAAGGGGCTTCTTCGACCAGCGTGGCAGCGCCGACCAGCGTCCCGTGGCTGCCGTCAGCAGCGACGTTGAGCACGCTAGCCCCTTGTCCGTCACTAGAATCTCCCATGCGCCACCAGGCCAGCAGTGAGGCCGATGACTGATAAGCGCCTTGGTCGACGTTCAACTCCGTGGGGGTCCCTTCACCGAAGATGGCGGCGACCTCTTCCGCGGACAAGGTCGCATTCCAGATCGCTAGCTCATCCATCCAGGTATCACTGTACAGCTCGTTGTCACCAAAACGCCCAACCCACAGCTTGCCAGTATTGGCGTAGCTGCTCAGCCCAGCGCTGCGTCGGGCCCGGCTTCGGAGCGCGGATCCGAGTTACCGGTGGTTTCATCGCGATCGGCGACCGCGGCGTCCACGCCTGCGTCAACATCAGCCGTTTTACGAGAGCTGGCGCTTTCCGAACAGCTGCTTAAGATGGAGGCGCTGGTTGCCAGGAGCCACAGACTACGACGCATGGATCGCCACTACCACACAGGGCCGTTAGAGTGGAGCTTAAGCCGGCCAGGGCTGCCCCTGTCCCCGGCAGGGCTGCGCCTGTCCCTGATTGCTCCCTGCGTTGTGGTTCACGTCATTTGTCTAGCTTGCGGAAGCGAACCAACTGTGACCGCCAAGGCTGGTCACAGCGACGGCGAGTCGAAGCGCCCGGCGGACGCAGGTACTCTGCCCGCGGCGCCAGATGCAGGCGCTTGCGGCGATCCACAGCAAGCAGAAGTGTTTTCCACGCTTGGTTTACCGTGCGCAGCGGCTCGCGCGCTTCCGTTGTGCACGCCGTTGCTCTGGCAGGAAGTCACGGGGCCTGACGCGAGCCTAGCCTGCGAGTTTACCCTATCGGACTCTGAGGTTGGGCGAAGCGGTGAAGACATCGCGCCCGCACGTCTGTTCGTGTGGCTGAGTACCGGGGGGCAGGGACGTTCGATTCCGGAGCTCAGCGACGCGTCAGAGTGCAGCGAACAGTCCGGCTTCTACGTCACTGAGCGTTCGACGGCTCCAGTCGCGGCCCTGTGTCCAGAATTGTGTGGCGCGGGAGATCTGTTGCTGATTTGTCAGCAGTGAGCCGTTTACGCATAGCGTGCGCCTTTTGTTTGGTGTCGCGGCTGCGATGACACGCGAAAGTCTTTCTGCTAGGTCGACGGCAGCATGAGTCTGGGTCGTCGCAAGGTCCGCCTGGAAGACGAGAGCGCCTGGGTCTTCAATCGCATGGTGGACGCCTACGAGTCGAGGCCGCCGTACCCTCAGGCGCTGTTGAATGCGCTGAGCTCGCTGGTTTCCCAGAGCGAAGCTCGAGTAGCGGACGTCGGCGCAGGCATCGGGCATCTGGCATTGCCCCTGGCAGCACGAGGGATGAAGGTCACCGCGCTAGAGCCGGCCATTGCCATGCTCGAGCGCCTGAAGCTCCGCGCGCAGCAGCACGAGCTAGAGCTAGCAACGGTTCACGCCAGCGCGGAATCGATGCCGCTGCCCGACGCTGGCTTTGAGTTGGTGGTCATCTCGGATGCGGTTCACTTTCTGGATTCAGACCGCGCCTCCTACGAAGTGCGGCGGATCCTGGCCCCAGGCGGAGCGCTCGCCGTGATCTTGTGTGAGTTCACGCCAACGCCGTTCATGCGCGCCGTCACGCGGGTGATGCAGGAGGCGGCGCCGCGGCGTCCGCGGGAGGTGTCCTCCTCGGTCACGCAGCTGCTGGCGGTGCCCAAGGTTCGCGCCACCAAGACCGTATTCAAGGACGAAACGCCGGTCGGCCCGGACACCTTGGAGGGGATCTTGCGGTCGATTTCGTTCATCGGCCCAGCGATGAACCCCCAGCGCTACGCCGCGTTCAGACAGCGCATCCACGCGATCGAACATGAGCCGGTGTGGGCGCGCAGCTTCACGCTGTATGCAGGCTTCAGAGCAGATTGACGGCCGCGCTCGGCCGCTCTCAGCCGCTTAGTGGCGGCGGCTGCGCAGGGCAGTACAATGGGGGCATGAAGCGGAGCAGCTGGGGGGCGACTGGGATTGCGATCGCGCTGACCCTGACGGGATGTGGCGCAGAAGGGGATGGGAACGACAGCACAGATCCTGACGACAGCGCAGATCTGAACGACAGCGCTGCGGACGACAGCGCTGCGGATGAGCCCCCCACCACCAGCGCCGCCAGATTGGGCGAAGCGCACGAGGGCCAGTACCACCTGGGCCCGGTCGATTTTGCGGAGAGTGAATGGCACAACGCCTGCGCTCCGGAAGGGGGGTACCAAAGCTCTCTGCGGCCGAGCGTTGGTCTGGGCGGCGAATTTCTCGCCGGCGTCTCCAACCAGTTTTCACAGTCCGGGGGCGTGTGTGATGCGTGCATCTTGATCGAAACCGAGACGGGACATTCGATTGTCGCGCGCGTGGTTACCTATGGGGTCGAGCAAGAGCCCGGCGATATCGATGTGAGCCCGGCCGTGTATGAGGCGATCAACGAAGACGAATACCCGCGCAGCATGAGCTGGAGTTTCGCCGACTGCCCGGACGCTGGAAACATCCTGTTCGAGTTCCACTCTGGCGCGCACCAGTGGTGGACGAGCCTCTGGGTGCGCAACCCGCGTGTGCCGATCGAGCAGGTCGACGTCAAGAAGTCCGGCTCTGATTCGTACGTCACCTTGGAGCGCAGCTCCGACGGTACCCTGGTCGACGCTTCCGGGTTCGGTGAAGACGCCTTCAGCTTGCGCGTCACGGCGATCGACGGCCAGGTTGTAGAGGGTGAACTTCCCGGGTTTGAGCCAGGATCTGTCGTGGATTCGGGTTTGCAGTTCGAGTGAGCGGTCCAGCAGAGTCTAGCGCGGCCGCCAGAGCGAAGAGAGTGAGTTTGTAAGCCGCCTGCGAGATCGGACCCCGCGGCGGACGCAAGCTGCACCGAGTCGGCTTGCAGCTGAGCGCACCGCGAGCACAACAACTTCCCACGCGAACCGAGAGATCAATCGTGACGTTGCCGTCGGCCAAGTCGTCAATGGTAGAAAAAACCAGACTTGTCGCCAATTGGTAACAAAACGCGATTTTCAAACCACCTCAGCACGAGGGGCACGCGCGACCGTTCCAAGCGATCATTGCGCTCAAGTGTTCAGCTCGTAGGTGCTCACGTGAAAGCGCTCGAGCACGTGCTGGCCAAATGTCGTGCTGATCGCGACGTCCGCGGCATCCCGACCGTAGGCGATCAACACCCGTCCGATGCGGCGGGTGTTGTGGCGCGGATCAAACGTGTGCCAAGCGCCGCCCAGGTAGGCCTCAAACCAGCCAGAGAAATCCATGGGCGCAGGATCTTGCGGCACGCCAATGTCCCCCAGATAGCCGGTGCAATAGCGCGCGGGGATGTTCATACAGCGGCACAGCGTGACCGCCAAATGAGCGAAGTCACGGCACACACCGATGCGGCTGTTGTACACGCCCCAAGCGCTGATTTTTGCGTCCGCGTGGTCGTAGGAAAACGTGATGTGCTGGTGCACAAAGTCACAGATCGCTTGCACGCGGGCCCAGCCCGGCGGCGTGGCCCCGAACAGGCTCCACGCGATCTCCGACAGGCGATCGGTTTCGCAGTAGCGACTGCCGAGCAAAAACACCAACGTCTCGATCGGTAGCTGCTGGACGGGGATCTCCGCGGCGCCCAGCGCCACTGGATCTGGCAGACCGCTATCGTTGATCTTCGCAGAGGCAGAAACGACCATGGTGCCGGGAGGCGCCACGATCCGAGTACACCAGTTGCCGAAACTGTCCCGGTAGCCTTGGGACGGCACGGAGGGCTTGAACTGCATCCAATCCGGCTGCACCAGATCCGACACGCGGCTGTGGTGCACGTTGAGCGTCAAGATCATGGGCGTATATTGCGGCACGCTGTACCCGATTTCGTATCCCACGTGGATCTGCATCTGCTGGTCCTTTCAAGCGCAAGGCTGAGCGGCAGACCCCGGGCCCAATCACCCAACGCTCGTCCACGGCAGATCATCGCTACCACTTCGCTGCGCGCGCAGCAATCAACGGACGCGATCAGCGCTTCTGCACCCGCGATGCAACCCGCCAGAGACGTCAGCGCAATCTAAGGGCTGGCAAGGACCCTCCGCTATTGGGTCTGCCGTTGCGCGCGGCCATGCACCACAAGCCCCACCGCCCGCGAGCCGTCAGTGACACACACCGGGCGTAGCGCTGCACTGCCCATTCACGCAGCTGCCGCAGCCACAATCTTGATCGGAAGCACACGTGGCGACGCAGCCGACGTCTGTTTGATCACAGCTTGGAGGCAAGCAGCCGAATGGGTTGGCGTTGGGCTCTTCTGGTTGGCAAAGTTCAGCGCTGAAGCAGAGGCTGCTATCGTCGGCGCAGCTGCCAGGGACACAGTGACCGTCCGTGCACGAATAGCCGGCATCGCACGAATCGGCGCTGCACTCCGACACACACCTCAAGGCGGCATCGGGGCAGCGTCGGTCTATCGGTTCGCATACGTATCCGCTACCGCACTCAGCATCGCCCCGGCACCAGGAACTCTCGGTACACGCGACGCCGAGATCCGACATTGGTGCGCAACTGGCACAATCGTCAGTGGAAGAGCAGCGTGGTAGAGCCTGCTCGGCCTCATCGATGGCAAAGGGGCCCTGGGCCACGCAATAGCCCGCCAGCTCAACGAATGCTTCGGCGAAGTAGTCGTCCTCCTCGTCGTCCCAATCGAGGTGGTAATCGATGGCGGCTCGGGTCGGGTACCGGAGCGTCGGGTCGTAGGCCAGTTTCAGCGTGTCTGGGTCTCGGTTGATGGCGCTCTCGATCGTTTCGAACAGACCGCTGACGGTGTGCCAACTTTGCGCCATCGAAGGGGATACACGAGTCAGTGGTGTCGCGGAAGTGTGCACCTCTCCGGTCAGTAGCGCTTCAACTTCACCGTCGTTCACGGCCGCGAAGGCATTATCTGCCCACTCAGCACTGCAACCAAAACAGCTGTTTCGCACATGCCACTGATACCTAGTGATCCCCAGATCCAGCCAGCGCTGTCGAGCGTCAGCGAGGGACTCTAGTCTGCTCTTGCGTAGCGAAATTTTGTTCTGCCAATCCAGCAGTTCATATTCCCAGTCATACTCGTCGTCGAGGCACGGCTCAGAGCAGTGATGCTCATCAGCTATCACGCCAAGCAACGGCGACTCTCTGGGGTTGTCGAGATCCGTCAACATCAGCACCGCGTCGTGGACCAGAGTGGTGTCGCCCATAAATGGAGGAAAGACGCCGTCCGCGTCGCTGTGGTGGCAGTCGCCGCAGTGATGTTCCAGCAGGTAGTCTAGGTCCGTATTGTCAAATACGCTGACCGACGTGTCACAGTCGTAGTCGGGGTATTGCTCAGCACACGGCACCACGACGTTGGCGGCAGGCGCCATGCTATCTGGCGCCGCATCAGATGCGCCGGCATCGCGCAAAGGCTCACGGGAAGCGTCGCGAGGCTCTTGACCGGCATCGTCCGACGCGTCCACCTCGTGTGGCCCCGCATCAGCGCCAGAGCCAGCGTTTTCATCACAAGCTGCCAGCAGCAGCGCACAACCCACCCATGCCAATCCCCAGCCCCTCATGGTCGGGAAGTTACACCAAGCGCAGGACGCGTGTCCTGCCCACAGTGTCGCTGAGTCGCCAAAAATGTCCACCTGCGGTCAGGATCGCGCACTCAGACGCCCTGACTCGTCAAAAATGTCCGTTTTTCCACCACGATCGCGACCTCAGTGACACACGCCCGGTGTGGCGCTGCAGCGGTCATTCACACAGCTGCCGCAGCCGCAATCTTGGTCGGCAGCGCAGGCCTTCGCGGCACAACCGTTGGGCCTGGCTCCTGGCGCCTGAGGGGCGCAAGTCTCGAAAGCTGCGCACTCAACGTCTGTTTCTTCGCAGGTTGGCGGCAAGCAGCCAAATGCATCCGCGGCGGCAGCTTGAGGCTGACAGTGGGCAGGAGTGAAGCACAAGCTGGCGTCGTCCGCGCAACTGCGAGGCGTACAGTGGCCGTCTGCTTGGCAAACGTAGCCCGCATCGCAAGACTCCGCGCTGCACGCAAGTTGACACACCCTGGAGTAGTCCACGACGCAGCCTTGTTCAACGGCCACACACACACGTCCGCTGCTGCAGTCGGAATCTTCCAGGCACTCGGCGCCCCCGGTACACGGAATGTTGGTTGTTGTTGTCGGTGAACAGCCCGCGCAATCGGCGGTGGACCCGCAACGCGGGAGTTCGCTTTCAGTCTCGGTGAGCCCGAACGGTCCGGCCGCCACGCAGTAGCCATCAAGCGGGGTGAGCCCGTCCGCCGAGAAGTCGTCTTGCTCATCATACCAATCGCGGTGATAGTCGATGTAAACCCGAATTGGATAGTGAAGGCGCTCGTCGTAGGTGATGTTCAAGATATCCGGATCTTCGAGAATTGCCTGTTGGATCCAGTCAAACAGGCCGTCCACAGTGTGCCAAGATTGCGCCAGAGAGACGGGCGCCGGGGTCGCTGGTGACTGCGAAACGTATACCTCGCCAATCATCAACGCTTCCACTGTCTCGCCGTTCACGGCCGCGAGCACGTTGTCCGCGCGTTGGGTCGAGCATCCGAAGCAGTCGCTTCGAACGTGCCATTGATAGCTGGTGATGCCCTGTTCGATCCAGCGTTGCCAGGCGACCGCCAACTTTTCCAATCTGGTCTTGCGCTGGCCAATCTCGCTCTGCCAGGCGGACAACGCTTGCGAAATATCGATCTCGACCCTAGCGCAGTTGTCCTCACAGCCATGGCCGTCGCCAGCGAGTGCGACCAAAGGCGACTGATCCGGGTTATCCAGATCGGTGTACATCATTACCGCGTCGTGACCCAAAGGCGACTCGCGGAGCAGTGGCGGGAAGGCGTGGGTCGGGCCTGAGTCGTGGCAATTCGTGCAGTAGGCTCCGAGTAGGTCTCTCAGCTCGGAATTGAGGTAGACACTCTGCGACGTCTGGCAGTCATAGTCAGGATGCTGTTCACGGCAGGGCAGCACCGTCTTGGGGAGTGGAGGAATATCGCCATCAGCGCTTGCATCGTCGCCAGCGTCGCCCAGCGGCGCCAGCGAAGCATCGCGTGTCGCTGAGGGCGCGCCTGCGTCACCCGAGCCTGAGGCGGCATCAGGTGCCGGCGACGATGCGTCATCTGGCGCCTCTCCGCCAGCGTCGGCATGATCGCTCACTTCTGCGTCTGCGTCGGCGACTGCGACCTCGGCGTCGGCATCAGTCTCTGAGGGGGGCTGGCTGCCAGCGTCCCGCATGTTGCCGTCGTGGCGCCTGACGCCAGCATCAGTCGGCGTCTGGTCATCAGCGTTGCAGGCGAGCACCAATAGCGCGCACCCCAGCCACCCGAATTGCCGGCGCTTCATCTTCGCCACAATACAGGATTCGGCGGTTCGCGCACACGGCTAGATTTTCTCCTATGGCGTCGGTCCGGTGGAACAGCGTGACTTGGCTCTACGCCGTTGCTGGTAGGAACTCAAGGGTCGCTGAGTCTTGGTGGTGGAACACCGCGCCCCTTCGCGATGTCGCCGTGCCGTGAGCGTTGTTTGTGGTGAAGCCGCCTGCAAGATCGCCCCCCGCGGCGGACGCAAGCTGTACCCAGTTCTCACTGCTTCAGCGCACGGCTCGGGGTGTTCGCGATTGATCGAAAGTGATCGATCACGATCGAAATCGTCCGAACGTTGCAGATAGGAGTCTTCTTTGGAGCGTTCGGCTCAGCGATCATTGCCTTGCGGTTCACCGGGATTGTCGAAAATGAGCTGACAGAGTCCGCTATCTGCCACTACCTTGCACACTCATGGACCGCCCTGATGGCTCACAGCCGCTGCCCGCTAGTTTGTCCCGTCGTCTACTAGACGGCTGGTTGTCATGCGCCTGCGCCTTGATCGTCGCCGCGGGCTGCGCCACTAACGACCCTGATCCTGACGACGGCACGCCGCCCGCCGACACTGCCGCAGGCGGTGCAAATTCGGCATCCGGAGGGGCGGGGGGTGACATGTTAGACGACATGCTCGACGACGACATGTCCGACGATGATGCTCCAGCGGACGACGACGACACGCCGGACGCCGCCACCCCAATGCCTAGCTCCACAGCTCCGGTGATGGATCCGCCAACGCCTGACGCCGGCGTTGACCCACCGGCGCCCACCGGCTGCGACGAGTTGGATGAAGGCGACGTCGTCTGCGACGGGTTCGGGGGGACGACGCGCTCTGTCTGTCGGGCGGGGCAGATCGTGGCCACCACGCCGTGCACCTCTGGCGACATCTGCAATCCGGACACCGGCATGTGTGAGCTGCCAGCTACCGAGTGCATTGGGCGCTCACCGGGGGAGGTGTATTGTAGCGGTGTGCAGCGCATCGCGTGCGCCCCGTCACTGCTCAGCGTCGAAACCGAGACCTGCAGCAGCAGCGCGCATTGCCAAGCTGGCGCTGGCGCGAGCTGTGCGGTGTGTTTGGAAGGTGCCTTCAGCTGCGTCGACAACCAATTGCACGAATGCTCGCCGGGCGAGGGTTGGGTGGCCACGGACGACCCACCGTGCACCCCCGCGGCTCCCTGCAACCGGGACACGGGCACCTGCACGGCTTTGGTGTGCCTGCCCGGACAACGCCGCTGCGAAGGGGACTCACTGCAAGAGTGCAACGCCGATCAGTCCGCGTTCACCCAAATCGAAATGTGTGATCCGGGGCTGTGTGATCCCGTGAACTTCGAGTGTGACACTTGTGCTGCTGGCGACGCCGAATGCGCCGCAAACGGCTCCGACAAGCTGATTTGCGCCAGTGATGGGCAATCCGCCGAGACACAAGCCTGCGCCAGCGAGACACCCCACTGCCGTGGTAGCGGTGAGTGCGTCGAGTGCACTAGCGATTCACACTGCTCAGCGCCAGAGTGTTACACGCCGACGTGCAACCTCGGTGCGGGCAGTTGTTCGATGGGGCCCGCCGCTGAAGGTATCGACTGCTCCACCGGGGTTTGCGACGGCGCGGGTAACTGCGTCGAATGCAACGACGCGTCTCAGTGTACGGCATCCGGCGAGTGCTATCGCCCCACGTGTACGGACGGCACGTGCGGCCAGACGGGAAACACCGGGATGGCGTGCGGCGGTGGCAACAATCTGTGTAGCGGCTCCGGCGACTGCCTCAGCTGCCCGGAATGGGATGACTTCGACGGCGACTCCTTTTGGCGTCCGGAGCTGAAAGATCCTCGCTGGTCCCAAGCTACAGTGATCCCCTTGCTCTACGATGTGAACGGACCGACGGGATCTGGCGTCAGCAATAGCGTCGTGCGCGTGCTGGAAGACGACCGCTACATGTATGTGGCCTTCGAAATCATGCTGGACGCAAACGGCCCCACCATCAATGACTTCGTCTACGTGGCCTTCACACAAGGTGGAGCGGACGGGGCCTATGCACTGGCTCTCAGAATGCGCGCCAATGACGCGCCCATCGCCGCCCCTGTGGATCCGGACGGAGCTGGACCGATCGTCGTCAACGCCGATGTTGACGCGCCTCACACCGTGCAGCCTAACTCGGTAGTCTGGTGGGAAACCGTGGACGCCAATGGCCCCGCTGCGCCCGAATGGACGGTGAACACTGGCGTCCCAGAGTGGCTGACCGCGGCACGCTGGGACCGCGCCACGGCAGCCAACCCCCGCTGGGCCATGACCATCCGTATCGATTTGGCCGCTATCGCCTCAACTGACGACCGAAAGATGTTCTTCGGAACCAACGTCGACGAAGGCTCCCCCGACGATATCGTACTGGGCAACGTTCAGCCCGTAGCGGAAGCCGACGAAGCTTCTTCGGTCGGCATGACGACCCCCATGCCGGGCATGTCCACCACCTGGGTGCCGATCCAGCCGGCGACCTGCGTCAGCGCCGGCCAGTAGGCGGTCGGTTCGGCGGGCAATGACGCAGCGGCGGTCGGTTCGGCGGAGCGGCGCCGCGGACAGCGATCGGCGGCGCCTCCAGGCGCGCGAGGCGTTTCCAAACTGCACTTTTTGTTATGGATAGACGACACGGTGTCTCATCGCTACAAAACATGGGACACCCGGCCAACTAGGTGAGAGAGTATGTCGCCTATCCATGACATTTTTGCGATCTACGCACAGCGTCGTGAACGCGCCTCATCCCGCTCGCGTCTAGCTGGCATAAAAAGCCGCCTGCGGTTGTCGTTCCCCGCGGCGGACAGCCGCTCGCCCAGCTGTCACCGTTAGCGCTGGTCCAAAAGACTTGGAGCGTGTTAAATCGCAGGTTTCGCGTCGGACGGATGACTCACGTGCAGTATCGAGCAACTACTTCAGCTGACGAGCAAGAGCTTCGCCGCCTGCTATATTGCGCGATCAGCGTGGCACCGGGGCAGCCGCTTCCACCGCGCGACATAGTGAATCAGCCAGAGCTGGCGCGCTATGTTGCGCGCTGGGGAGCGAGCCCGAGCGACCGAGGGGTG
>JBNLEN010000129.1:0-18022 GCA_050304975.1 Polyangiaceae bacterium | reverse complement strand
AAAATTTGAGTTTAGGGGAAGTGCAGGCGCTGTTTAACGGCCGTATCACTAACTGGTCAGCACTCGGCGGGCCAGATTTACCTATCCATCTGGTTAGCCGGGAGCAGGGAGCAGGCGCGCGGGTTCAGGCGGAATTCTTCGTGACCGAAATCGCAGCAGGGCCGAGCCACGCCAGAGTCTCGGCTTTTCCTGGGGAAAGCCTGCACCGATACTCCGGCGAGTTCACAATACGCGGACAGTGACCGCCCCATGCCGAAGCGCTCTGGAGCGAATGCTTTTCCACGACGCTGGCGAGTCGGAGACCGCCCGAAGTTCGCGAGTCACAAATGGGCGTCGTTGCATG
Organism: Polyangiaceae bacterium; assembly: GCA_050304975.1. Classification (GTDB taxonomy): domain Bacteria; phylum Myxococcota_A; class Polyangia; order Polyangiales; family Polyangiaceae; genus SZUA-265. The sequence continues at coordinate 17,679 of JBNLEN010000129.1, read as the reverse complement.
CTAGACAACAGCCATGGTGCGTTGGGGGCGGAAGGTGCAGCTGGTGCAAGTGCTGTTGGCGGCGGCACTGATAGCGAGCGGCGCGTACGGGCAAACGGGGGTTCAAGGCGCCGCGCGGGTGGGGTTCGCCTCGCCCTACGGTGGCGTGCGAGAGTCCACCCCAGGGGAGCTGTCAGAGTTCGTCGAGAGCCAGATCCCGCTGCAGTTTCAACTCGGTTACGTGTTGCTGCCCAAGCTCTATGCGGGGGGCTATTTCGGCATCGGGTTCGGGGACGTGGGTGATTCGCTCTTCGACCAATGCCAGCTAGCGGGCGATGATTTTGCGGCTCCCTACGACTGCACGGCACGCAGCTACACCTTCGGACTGCAAGCTCAGTACCGCTTCGGAGAGCGGATGCTCAGCCCCTGGCTTGGCGCGGGGGTCGGTTGGGAGATCCTTTCGGTGACGGCCGAAGATGAGCTCACGCAAACCAACACGCTCAGCGGCTTCGAGCTGACCGCTGAACTCGGGGTGGAACTGGCCGTGTCGAGGACTGTCGCTCTTGGGCCATATCTCGGTGTGAGCGTTGCTCAGTATCTGAATGCATCCTTTGACTGCGAACCAGAGGTGACGTCACTGTGTGAGTCGCGCAGCGAGTCGATCGACGACGCAGAGTTTCACGGCTGGTTCACGTTGGGGGTGCAGTTGCGTTTCGGGCCATTTGAGCTGCAGTGAGGGGAAGTCGAATGTTGACGCGGGTTGGGGCAGGGCTTGGATTCGTTTTGGCTTGGGGATGCGCCGCAGCTGAAAAGCAGACTGAACCCCCAAGTGCTGGCGAAGGGCAGTGTGTGGAAGCCATGCTACTCGTTACCCAAGTGAACGCGGGGCCCGGAGATCCGGTGCAGACTCAGGTCGGGTTGATGCGCAGTAAAGCGTTCAGCGCCGGTGCTCCTGCCGCCAGCGATCCGACGGGGATCCTCGCGATCGAACGCGTGGGTGAATCCGCACTCATCCGCCTGCACGTCGAGGCCGAGCCCCAGCGAGCGCTGTCCACATGCAGTTGGGTGGTTGAGCGCGCATTGCAGTTCGAGTTGGGGGACGGCCAGAGCGAGTGGCTACAGTCCCAGACGGCGGCACTGCGAAAAAGGCTCCGAGCGGCGGAGGAGTCCTTGGCCGCGTTCGACCGAGAGCACCCGCAGCTCGAAATCCAAAGTATGGCCCGTCGCCGGCTCGTGCGAGATATCGAGGGGCAGCAGGCGCTGCTGGGCATGCTCTTGGAGCGGCAAATGCAGATCCAACTTCAAGGCATGCAGAAGCATCTGCGGGTGATTGACGCCTGCGCTCCGTGTGGCGCCCCCAAGGGGGCGGCAGCGGCTAGATAAAACTTAGTCGTTGACCTAAGTTTTTTGCTGAGCTAATAGTTAGGTTATTGACTAACTATCAACATGCACTCGATCCGGTCTTCAAGGCTTTGGCCGATCCCACCCGGCGCGCGGTGATCGCCCAACTCAGCCGGCGGCCCACTGCCGTGAGTGAGCTGGCGCAGCCCTTCGACATGGCTATGCCGTCGTTTCTGCAGCACATCCGGCTGTTGGAGCAATGCGGGTTGGTTCGCTCCGTCAAGCAGGGGCGCGTTCGGACCTGTCACTTGGTTCCCAAGACTTTGAAGCAGGCAGAAGACTGGATGACTGAGCAACGTGAACTTTGGGAGCGGCGGCTCAATCAGCTGGATGCGTACGCCCTCAAACTCAAGGAAAGTAGAAAATGAAGGATCAAGATTTCAATCCAGAGTTGGATCTCGTGCTCGAGCGCGAGGTGGCGGTTTCGCCGGAGTTGTTGTTCGAAGCTTGGACGGTGCCCGAGCACGTCAAACATTGGTTTACCCCCAAACCCTGGGAAACGATTGATTGCGAAATCGACTTGCGTCCCGGTGGGTTGTTCAAGACCGTGATGCGCTCACCTGAGGGCAACGAGTTTCCCAACGAAGGTTGCTATTTGGAGATCGAGCCAGGCCGCAAGTTGACGTTCACGGACGCGCTGGGCCCAGGCTTTCGCCCCAAAGGTGAAGGCTTCATGACGGCGACGGTGACTTTCGAAGCAACTGCAACCGGCACTCGCTATCGCGCGGTGGCCAAGCACGCAGATGTAGAAAACCGCAAGAAGCATGAGGATATGGGATTTCTTGATGGTTGGGGTAAGGCCTTGGACCAACTGGTCGAGTACGCGCTGAAGCTCTGACCAAAACGCCGCTGATCATGGGCGCGAAAGATTGTTCGAGCTTTACGCTGACTGATTACTCGAACTTTCCGGAGAAGTTCCAGAAAGGACGGGTCACGGTGGTGCGTCCCTGGGGAATCGCCTCGAACCCCAGGCGCCACTGCGTGTCCAGCACAGGGCCAATATCTCCGGTGTGCAGTCGAAGCTCAACTGAGCTGCGCCAGCTGGATCCCAAAGTACACGGGCCGTTAACCTCCATGCAGACTTCTTGCGCCGGTAGTTGGCGTAGTGTGCTGAAGAGCGAAAATGGACCACTCCGCGTCCAGAGCGTTTCTTCCGAATACAGCTGATCGAGAGTGGCCACGCCGAAAGTCTGCCAACCTGCTCTGGCGTTCTCGGTGTACATCGGGTTCAGCGCCAACACGAATGGTTTGATGAACGCCGGTCTCAATGTCGGCGGCTGCGGTGCTGCGCTAGCAAAGTTGAGCCTGGGTTGGGGAAGAGACAGCTGAAGCGGGGTTTTGGGCGTCTGGGCTTGGGCGCTCGCCGCCGTTGTGCAAGCCGCCAGGAGCAGAAGCGGGAGTCGTTTTCGTCTGTCGCACGCTGGCAGCAAGAGCTTACCGACCCTCTCGCGCAGTGTTCAGGGCAACGTCGAACTCCGAGCCCCGTTGTAGCTCGCCGAACAGCCGCTGCAGGCCGAGGGGGCCGGCCGCGCTGAGCCAGGCTCGGACTTCGTGCGCAGCGACCAGATAGGGATCTTCTGCGGCGAAGAAGTCGCTCAGGGACTCCATCGAGCGAGCTGGCGTACTTGGCGCGCGACTTGCGTATCGCGCTTGGTATTCTTGCTCTGAGTATCTTTCATCCCGGCACAGCACCACCGCGAGCCCTTCGTTGAACCAAGTGGGGATCTCGTTGAAGTAGCCAACGCGCTCAGTCACTTCAGCGTGCGTCAATTCGTGGGCGATGATCGTCGCGTTGAGCCCGCGGGGACCCAAGAGTATCGCCGGCCCGAAGTGCATGCCGCGCCCGGTTCCGCCGAATGACTCAAAGCACGGCTGGGAGGAACAGGCGACGATGGTGGGCGTGGCCAACAAGCGCCCCCACGCCGGTTCAAGCCGAGCGCCTGCCTCCGTCAGCGCAGCCGGCAGTAGGGCGCGCTTGGCAGGGGGCATTTCGGGATCCACCACAATCCTCTCAGTCAGCGCGGTCATTCCGAAGGCTTTCGGTGCGGTCAGCTTGAGCAGGCGAGGTGCCCTGGCGTGAGCGAGCGATACACTCAGCGCGATCATGCAGAGTATTGCGACCACCAGTGCCCAGTGCCTGAGCGCGAGTACGAACCTCACAATCCGCAGCATGAGGCCCGCGTATCGCGAATGCAACCTGGGCCCAACCAGGGACCCTGCAGCAGACCCTTTCCGCCTTCGCGGGTGGATGCTAGTAGGGAGGCGTGTTTGTTGCGGGAGGGCGGAAGGCGCCACGCCGACTGCGTGCCTGGGCACATCGAGTGTGGGCGCTCGGGACTAGCTGCATCTTGGCGTGCAGTCAGCCGTGTCCTCAGCCTCGTCTGATAGAAAGAGCGAAGGCGGAGCCAGCGCAGCCACGCCGACTCTCGTCATCGGATTTGGCGGAGCCGCCCAGTTTCGACATCAGTCGGACTGAATTGCGTGAGGCGGGCGCCCCCGAGGACTTGCTGCGCAAGCTGGAAGCCAGTCCGCTGGCGTATTTTCGACTTTTGGCTGACGAATACGAAGTCCGCGTGTGTGAGACGTTTCATTTCACCAGCGGCTCCTTGCCCGTTGTTGCGGTTCACGGCGACGCCCATTTGGAGCAGTTTGTCGTGACGGATCACAGCTACGGTCTTGAGGACTTCGATCGTTCTGGATTTGGGCCATCGGTGGTGGATCTCGTGCGCTACGCGGCGTCGTTGCACGTGGCTTGTGCCGCGGCAGATTTCGAGTGTCATCCAGACGCGGCCGTTGCCCGATACCTGTCTGCCTATCGAGCCGCGCTAGACGCTCCGCCCGCGAAGTTTCAGCCGAGTATTGTCACCAAGTTGCGAGGCAAGGTTCCTCGAGATCGGGCGGCTTGGCTCGCCTGGGCGGACACTCGCATGCAACCCTTTGATGCGGCGACGCAGGAAGCCGTGACGGAGCGTTGGGGAGTGTTTGTGGAGCTGATGGCCAACGTGCGTCCAGACCTACCAGCGGATACTTTTCGGATCGTCACAGCTGGGAACCTGCAGATGGGCATTGGCAGTGCTCTGGAGCGCAAGATGTTGTTCAGAGTTGCGGGGCCGAGTGACGCACCTGGCGACGACTTGATCATCGAGGCGCGCGAAGGAGCCGCCCCCGATCCAAGGGGGTGCGTTTGGCGTCCCAGCTATGGTGAATCTCTGATCTTGATGTTCGCGGCAGTATTGGGGCGCCGCCTACCAGGGATGCATGGTTTTGTTCCGCTGCTCAACGACTCCGAGCGTTTCTGGGTGCAGGAATGGGATGAAGGCTACGTGGAGCTGTCGGTGTCGGACGTGTCCAGTCAGGCCGAGCTGGAGGAGCTGGCCGCAGATGCGGGAGGGCAGCTCGCCGAACACCTCTGGTCCAATTTCCCGCGTCAGCTGCTCGCCTACCAACTGCACGCGCAGCGGCAAGCGTTTGATTCGACGCGCGAGCAAACCATCGCGCTGGCGCGTGACTTGGCCGGGCAGACTCTCGCGGCTTGGGAACGCTTCCGACAAGCCCGCCCATCAGCGGCTCCAGCGAAATCAGGGCGTCAAGATGGAGTCAGCAAACGCTGACATATCGTCAAGTAGCTGCTGCGCGCCAGCTTCGAGCAGCTCTGTTCGGGAACCGTATCCCCAAAGCGCCCCGCAAGCTTTAACCTGATTGTTGCGGGCGCCGATCACGTCGTGGGAGCGGTCACCCAACATGATCGCGTTGCTCGCAGCGATTTTCGCAATCTTCAGGACGTGGCCGATTAGCTCAGTCTTGTCGGCCAAAGTGCCATCGAGGTTCGACCCATGTACTTCGACGAAGTAGTCTTGCAGTTCGAAATGCTGGACGATCCGGCGAGCGAACACCGTTGGCTTGGAAGTGACTACGCGAAGTGAGTGGCCCGCAAGCTGCAGCTGGGCTAGGGCCGCCGCGACTCCTGGGTAAACCTGATTTTCGTACAACCCCTGACGGCTGAAACGTTCGCGATACAGCGTTAGCGCCGCGTCCACCCGGGCTTGGCCCACCAGTTCACGAAACGAGACATGCAGTGGCGGCCCGATGCACTCGAGCAGGCGGTTCTCGGTGGGTAGAGGACAGTCGAGCTGTTGCAGCGCGTGCCGGATGCAACCGACGATGCCGGTGCGCGGGTCCGTCAGTGTTCCGTCAAGGTCGAACAGTAAGTCCATGAGGTCGCAAAGGAGGTCAGTAGACAGCGAAGCAAGTGTTTAGTCGTCGACGGGTTCGACTCCGAGTCGGTCGAGTTGCTCCAAGCCTCGCTTCATCGCCTGGATCGCTTCGGTGGAGTGCCCGCGCCACTCGGAAACTTCACCGATTACGCGAAGTGGTTGCTGAGAGCGAAAGGACCTCGTTGGGTTGCCCCGAAACTTCTGGTTCGTCAGGTTGGGATCCTCCTCAATCGGGCCGGTGGGCTCCACGATGTAAATCCGCCCTGCACTATCCCCGTCAGCGAGCTCAGCGCCCCATTTGGCGGCATCTAGAGTGCAGGTCATGTAGATGTAGTTGGTCTCCCGATCGCGAGCTCCAAAATTGGGAGCACGACCCGGAGTGAGCAGTTCGCCGACGGATAGGCTCGCCCGGGTGCCGTGGTAGAAGGGCCACTCAGTCACCTCGTCAATCACCCGCAAAGGCTTGGTGGAACAGCACGACATCCACGGATGTCCTGGTTGGACTCGCACGCTAGCCGCGGGCTCTACCGGACCTGATGGCTCGACGACGTAAATCCGAGCCGGCCCATCTCCGCTTGCGAGTTCTGCCTCCCAGATCGCTTCGTCCAGCTCTGGACTGCAGAACACACGGGGGCGCGTGCTCCCAGCTTCGTCTGGTGCCGCGTTCGGCTCGATCCAATCTCCCGGTTTCAGGGCGTTCCGTGCGCCGTGATAGTAGCGGGCTGGGGCTTGGCTCATCATCGGGCTTGTGTAGTAACTCTCCGGAATAGCTGCAAGGGCGGAAGCGGGCCGACGACCAGCTGATGTTGGCGTTGAAGAATGGGCTGACAACACTTAAGATCGAAGGGCCCAATGCTTCTGGATCACATGATTGTCGCTGTGAACGACGCTGCCCAGAGCGCGCGATTCTACACCAGCGTGTTGGGAATGACTGATGAGGGGCAAGACGGGCCGACGCCTGGGGGCGGCACGGAGCCAAACGCGGCTCGGAAGAGCCGATCGGGCGGCACGTCGGCGCGGCTACCCAGCGCGTGTTGAGACGCCCACCACACGCCGAACCCAAGTGCACCCAAGATAGCTCCGCCCGCGAGCACGCTGAGCGCCAGCAGCAAGCCAGCGCTGCTTCGACTGGAGCCGCCGTTCATGCGGGCATTCTAGCCGAAAGTTGTTGGAATACGGCATCACCAGCGAGAGTTCTTTGGTGATGGCGAGTGAGCAGATCAAGGTGAGCCAACAAGGCTGGCGCGTTGCTGTTCAGCGCCGGATCCGAGTCGTGGCCGTGGGGCTGGGGCTCGCAACGCTCGCGGCCAGCTTGGCCGGGTCCTGGTGGTTGTTTGAGTTGGCGGTCCATTGGCCCCTGCAGCTGGGGCTTCTGGGGCTGGCGGGGGGCCTGGTTGCTGCGGGGCTGCGGGCCTGGGGCTCGAGCGCTGCGCTGCTGACTTGCGCTTGTATCAATCTGGCGGTTTGGGGGGCCAGTGGTACCCACGGTGTCACCCCGATTTCTGGGGATGTGGCGCTTAGCGTCATGACGTTCAACGTACATTCGGGCAACGACCAGAGCCGAGCGTTTGTCGACCACGTTCGTCAGCTGGAGCCAGATCTGATCTTGATGTTGGAAGTGACGCCCAGTTGGATGAGCGCGCTTTCGGAGCTTCACCCGCAGTATCAAGTTGTTGAGGCAGAAGCGCGCTTGGACAACTTTGGGATCGCGTTGCTCGCGCGCCATCCCGCACAGAGTGCTCGCCTCGTGCGTGCCACGCCCCAGGGGCCGAACTTCGTGGAGGCGCGCATGGCTGTCGTTGGGCGCACCTGGTCGATACTCGGCATCCATCCTGTCCCTCCCATCAGTCCCAGCTTTGCGCGCGATCGCGACCGCGGGCTCGAATATGTGGCGAGCTGGGCCAAACAACAGTCGGGGTTGGCCGTTGTGCTGGGTGACTTCAACACGACGCCGTACGCGCCATCGTTTCGTCGGCTGCTTGAAGACACAGAGCTGGTGCATGCCCGACGCGGCTCGGGCTACGAAGCGACCTGGCCGGTCGCAGGCTGGATCCCCAGCTTGGCTCGCATCCCCATCGATCACGTGTTGCACTCACCTGACGTGACGACGGTACGTCTTGTTTCAGGCCCGGCGCTCGGCTCCGATCACCTGCCTATCACTGCGTGGTTGGGGATATCCGAGTAGCGTGGGAGTCATAGTTGGCTGGTACATCTCGACGCTGGCCGCTAGGGTGGAGGGCATGTGTCTGCGGATCGCCCGGGGACTACCCAGTATGATTGTCATCGCGGAGGGCCTACTGGCTTGCTCGCAAGCGAATCCAACGCAACTGAGCAGCCAGGCAGACCGCGGAGGCAACAACGCCAGCCTTGGAGTTGATGCCGGAGTCGACCAGCGAGGTGTCGATGGAGGCAAGGGGCTCAACGACACCCCAACCGACGTGAATATACCGTCCGACGTAGACGAGCGGTTGGCTGAGGTCGATAGTCTGATTGACTACGGCTACGCCGACGATCCCCTACTCAACGCTTTGAGCCGGGCTGCAGGTCATGCCGGTGTAGCGCAATGCGTGTGCTTCGACTTGGCCTCGGAGGTCGAGTTCCTGGCGGGGTGTGCGTTGGATGAAGCGCGCACGGAGTTTGATGCGTTACCAATCGACTATGACAGCAGCATGCAGTGCGCGATCGAGGTCGTCGGACGAGAGACGCTGGTTGGCTACGTGGAATGTGCGCTAGAGCTGCTCGCACAGCAGCAGCAGTGTTATCTGACGCTTCAAGGCTCGGACAATTGTGGCACGTGCGTGCAAGCGTTCGACGACTGCCCAGGTTCCGAAGCCGTGATCGCCAGCGACAACGTCTGCGCACCCAATGTTGATGAGCCCCCGCCGCGCACTCGGCGGCTGAGAGCTGAATAGTGGCCTCCCGCCTTCCCAAGCGTCCAGTCAGCGTTTAGAGGGCACGCTATCGAGAATGAAGTCGTACTGCCCTGGGCCTTGCACAAGCACGAAACTGCAGGGGGTGCTTAGGCCATTGCCGACGCAGTGGATGAGGCCGGGCGCAATACGGGCTTGCTCCGTCGCTTGGAGTACACGCGCTGGCGCAGTGCCCTGCATCAGAAGGTAGAGCTCACCAGAGAGGCAGACGATGTGTTCTGCAGCCACGCTGTGGTGGTGCCACTGACCAAACTCACCAGCGTCCAGCGACAACACCCGTACCAGCGCATCGTGCGTCTGCAGCAGGACTTGCTCATTCATGTTGGCACTATGCTCGAGCGTGCTTCACCTGACAAGGCTGGGCTGGGCCTGCCTCGTGGGTCAATCTTGTGAGTAATCTGAAAGAGGTTTGCAGGGAGCCGCGAAGTCCACATGGTAGTGGTCGTCGTGGCGCACCCATGATGGATGCTGCGAGAACGTCAGATCGTGGATGCTGGCCCACAGGCGTGTCTTTCGCAGGGAGCATCGGGATCAGCGTGACAGTATGACAGCAGAAGGATCGTCCCCAGGATCCCGCTGCCAGTGACCAACATCGCGGCGCGACGACGCGATCTGGTCATGTCCACTGGTCGCTAGGATTGCTCATGACGAAACTGCTACGCGCGCGAAGCGGGATGTATTCCAGCTGCCTCTTGCGGGTTGCTTGGCGACGACTTGGGGCGCAGCTGTCCGGACACGTGCTGACGTTGGCCCGCAAGCTCTTGGCTCCACTCGCAATGGTTGACAGACGCCAGCTCTAGTTCTCATCGTGGCGCGCTGACGCGGTGTGTTCCAGCTTCCAGGTGCACTCGAGTAAAGTTGACTTTCCGTCATAAGCTGCAGCAACGCACTCTTCTACGAAAGTTGCGCGCTGTCCGCAGCCGCTGACGCCCCACGCCTTCTTGCTCAGCTTGGTCCAGCGTAACTCGGCGCGATCACAGTCAAGTTGGAACGCCGCACGCGGAACGAATGCCATCGGTCTCCGCTCAAACTCGGCGCAACGACGTTTGCCGCCCTCGACCCGCTTGCGCCTCACACACTTGGGTGCAGTCGGCTCACCGTTTGGATTGGCAGCGGTTGACGTTTTGGCGATCCCGTGGGCCCGGGAACTGGTGCATGATGTGCAGGTGAGCGCCAAGAGCAAGGTCGCAAGCATGATTGGAAGCATCCCCAATCCTACGGCGGGTTTTCGATTGCGGTCAATTCTGGTGCGTGGGCGCAGTTGGATCGCCGGAATCGCCAAATCCAGCTCGGTCTGCGTCGGAGGTTGAACAGCGGGGCTCGCGTTTCTCACCGCTGTGCCGGTTAGCCGACTGGTGTCCCAGATGCTGTGCGACAGTGTCGCCCGTGAGTCACTCTCAGAACGTGGGAGTCTCAACTTTGACGTTGCGTCCGGTGACCCCTTGCGCGTGATGCCCGCGGGCCGCAGAGTCTATCCCATGCGGGCATGGCGAATACAGGTTGAGCTGTGCGTGCTCCGTTTCAGGGCGTTGGCGCTGGATGACCAGTGTGCTTGCCATGCCCTGGGGGCGATCCTTGCGACTGGTGACCACGGCCAGTGGCCAGAGGTTAGTGATGAGCAAGCGGCCGCGCGGTGGTATCTTCGGGCCGCGCGTCGAGACCACGCTGAGTCCCAGTATGACCTTGGATGGATGCTCCTGCTTGGAGAAGGGACGACCGTAGACGTGAAGGCCGCGCTAGACTGGCTTACGGCAGCGGCGGAGTCAGGGTATTCTGAGGCGATTCGGTTGCTTGCCGACTTGTATAAATCTGGCAAGTATGGCGTCACGCCAGATGATGCTCTGGCCACCCACTGGGCGGCGCGTTTGTGTGAACATTTGGCCAAACATCCAGAGGACCGTCGCGCTTGGGAACGGAAGAGCGAACACACGGATATTGATTGAGGTCTCGCAAACCTAAAGTCTATTCTACTGATCCGAGCGGGAGCAGCGGCCACGTTGGACAGGCGTGGCGCTGGCGCTTCCAGAGGGGGTAGAGCTTACTGCCGGATACCCAACCCGTCACATCCAGGGCCATAGCGTCGACGGGTGTGGAAACTCCGAGCGCTCGGACCACCCAACTAGCCCAATCCACAGCAAGAATGCCTTTAGGGGAACGGGCCAGTGTTTCGGTAGTTGGCCGTGGACCCCGCGGGAAAAGACTCCGCGGGGTCGGAGTTTTCCGACCGCTTCTCCGTTCGTCACGATGTGAAGATGGGTGTCGAACCAACCTCGCTTGACGACGTAGTGCTGTTGGCCTCCGAACGAAAAGCTTGGGGGCGCGCGCCGGGAGCGTGTGCGCGACACTTCATGTAGAAGCCGCCCGTCTTGTCGCAGTCGGTATGTGGTCTCGGCAGTGTCGACGTATGTTGCGATGTAGTTGGCTTCTTGGATTGTGATCACCGCCTGATCGTGCCACTGCGCTCGCTTGAGCTGTCCTATCACTTGCCCATCTTCTATGAGCGTCCATCGATTCGAACGAAGATCTGTCGGTTCAAGCGAAAGCATGGCGGATGTCAGGCAGGCAGATTGAGGCTCCAGTCGGAGGCATAGGGGATCAGATCCAGTTTTTGCGCAATGGCCAATGAGCCTCGATTGTCCCATGAGGTGCTGTAGAGGGGGACGCGTCCAGTCTCTCGGATAGCGTGGGCCCACGCCGCCGTGGTGCGCGTGGCATATCCCTTTCGGCGAAATGCGGGGGCCGTTTCAACCCCAGCTTCCGCAGCGAACTCGGTCAGTCTGGCGGAAAAACAGACGCTGACGGGGAAGGGGTCAACAATGGCGCGAACTGGAGCGCGGCCTTCTGCGATTTCACCTGCACGCCACCCCGCGAAGTGGTGGGTGAGCTGGTCTTCATCCTGAACCTCAACGACGTCGGGCGTAGGCTGAAGCTGCTCCGGAAAGTAGAATGCCGGCCCGAAGAAGACAGAAGGTGCGCGTCGAGTGGCAGCGCTCGATGAAATCAGGTCACGGTAACGAGATGCGTGTATCGGCGGTTGCTTCAGATCTGCGCACGGAGGCTCTTCCTGCAGCAGGGCTTCCAAGGTTCGGGCCAAGGGTTCAGGCAAGTCTGCTCGGACGGCTGTGGCGCACTCAGCCGAGCTCCTGCCGATGAAGATGAGGGGCCCCGCTGGACTCCCAGGCTCGCAGGCGGAGAGGATTCGCCCTCGCGCATCGAGCTTGAACAGCGTGTGCAGTTGAAGTTCAGGCGTGGTCATCGTTCAGTCTGATGGCGATCGCCGGCGGAGGCGATGACCGTGACGCTGGGCGGTTTGGTCAATCGGACCCGATGGGTCAAAGCTGCTGCCACGGCGATGCCGCCAGCCATGACGGTCGCCGCCCAGGACCCCGATGATGGGTCGCTCGTTCCGCGCGCTAGGCGCCAAGCGAAAGCATTCGGAGGATCCAATGCCAGGCTCGATCACCGAAGCGTCCAGTGAGGAGCCCGCAAACCGAAGCGACCAGACCGACCTTGAGCAGGTGCGCTGGCAGGCTGAGTGCCCACAGGTGCTACGTGGGATCATGCGACCGCAGTTATCTCCACAGGAAAAGCACGATCCACAGCAGCGCCCCCCAGAAGTCCCGCCCGAACAGCAACGACAGCAGCGCGATGAGGCAACCAAACCCGAGCACCAGCCCCAGTCCAACGGGAATGCTTGGGCCCGAGTATAAGTGGATGGCGAGTGGAAACCCGCCAACACACGCCAACGCCAAGGCGGACACTACGCGAATCGCTCGGTCAGTCACGTGCCCAGAATTGTAGCACGCGAACTCGCTGCAACCGATGGACAACGCGGTCAAGGCATCCGTTCTTTCAGCTCAAAACGTCGGGTTCCGCGCAGATATCGGCCTTGCGCTGGGGCTCCCGGGACGGTCCCGTCGCGTTCACGCGAGAGACGGTGTAGAGTATGCTGGCGGTGGCGGGTTCAAGTTTGCGTCGACTTTGGTTTCGTCGCTCTTCGGGGCTACCCCGAGGGATTTCATTTGGTTCACGTTTCGTCTCACGACCCTCGCCCCAGCGTTGCTGGGGTCCCGGTCGCGATAGACAGGTTTGGTTGGGCCCGCCGCCGCACCTAGCGCCCGGAAGGTAGGGCTGTGAAGTGGTCTCATGAATTACCGCCTGCTGGTCGCCGACGCCCTGGCTAACGCGTTCCTGATCGGACCTTGGAAACCGGCAGAACTACGACGGCTTGCGGCTGAGGTGGTCGGTGGCGCCGCGTCCTGGATCCCAGCGGTCGTCAGGACTGTGCGCAGGCGCTTTCCGGAACCACCAGAGGGTGAGGACGGGCTCAAGCGGCTTGCCGCAGCGATTGCAGAGCAGCGCGAGTTCAGGCGAGCCGAGTGGGGGCCGCAGGCTCCGCGCATTCGGCATTGGATAGCCCCCCCGCCGACGATGGGGGCGACGCCTTGGCCGGTGCCACCAGCGGCAACATTGATCGAACTCGGACAGCTGCTTGAGGTCGAGCCGGGTGAACTGGACTGGTTCGCCGATACCCGCCGTTATCTCCGACGTCGCAGTTGCCCGCGGCTGGACCATTACCATCGCGCCTGGCTGCCGAAGCGAAGCGGAGGTTTCCGGCTGATTGAGATCCCCAAGGCGCGGATCAAGGCTGCTCAGCGACGTGTGCTGCACCGGATCTTGGATCTGATCCCCGCTCATGCGAGCGCCGAAGGATTCGTGCGTGGACGTTCGGCACTGACGCACGCGGCGCGGCACGCCGGACACGACGTGGTGCTGTGCTTGGATCTCGAGGACTTCTTTACGTCCATCCCCCACGCGCGCGTGTTTCGCGTCTTTCAGGCCGCAGGCTATCCGGGGCCTGTTGCGCGCGCGCTCGCCGGCATCTGTACTACGGCGTTGCCACCTGCAGCGTTCGCTTCCTGTCCTCGACCGAAAGATGGTGCAGAGCTCGCGCGTTATCAGCGGCTCCGGCAAAGCGCGCTGGCCCAGCACTTGCCCCAGGGCGCGCCGACGTCGCCCGCGCTCGCGAATCTATGCGCGTTTGGTTTAGATCGGCGTTTGCAGGGCGCTGCTGCGAAGCTTGGGGCCCAGTATAGCCGCTACGCGGACGACCTCACGTTTTCCGGAGGCGCTGCTTTCGCGGAGCGGGTCCAAGGTGCTGCGCCGTTCGTCGCCGGAATCGCAATGGACGAGGGGTTCCAGGTGAACTTTCACAAGACACGTGTGATGCGTCGTTCGCGTTGCCAGCGAGTCTGCGGTCTTGTCGTCAACGAACGACCGAACATCAGCCGCAGGGAATACGACCAGCTCAAGGCTGTGCTGACCAACTGCAGCAGAGACAGCGCCCGCTCACAGAACCGGGATGGCTACACGGACTTTCGGGCACACCTGCTGGGCCGACTCGCATGGGTGGAGGCAGTCGCGCCCAAACGCGGGTTGAAGCTGCGGAAGTTGTTCGAAGGTATCGATTGGTCAAGGTGATGAGAAGAGCGTGCCACAGCGGTGACAGCAGCGCGGGTTGATACTTCTGCCGAGGTACTCGTCGCACGCAGGACAGCGCCAGCTTAAGAACCTGAAAACCGCGGCGCCAAAATAGAGAAAGATCATGAAGACGAGAAAGTAGGGCGCGGGCAAGCCGAGGTAACTACTTCCCTGGTGGTCTTCGCCAAAGATCCAGACGGCCGTGAGTGGAGCGATTAGCACAAGCGGCCAGAGCTGCCGACGCCGTCGAAGTGCGAACTGAACCGGTAGACTTGTTTCTGGATCAGCTTCCGAGGCCGCGCCGCTTCGGTGATTGCCGGCCTTGTCCAACTGGAAGTCGTATCCGCACGGGCACTGTGTCGTGGGATTGCGTTGGAGTTCGCCACACCCGGGACATTTCGCCGACACCCTGCCGATTTGCCACAATCTCATGCCCACCGAAACGCTAATTTTTGGGGAGTCGGCGAGCCAGGTCAGAAAGGTGTTCTGCTTGAGCGAGGTAGTCGTCGGGCGTGAGACTGGAGCCAAGCTTTCCCGTCCGCACGTCAGCTGCGTTTTTGCGCGCGCGCTCCGCGGCGGCCTCTATGTCCTTGCCAACGGAGCGCCATTCTTCTGGATCAAAACGGTTGCCTTCAAGCGCTATGCGCAACGCTGAGTCGACGTTGCCTGAGCTTGCTACAGAGATTGGGGCAGCAGCGTCGAACGCTGCACCACGCCCAATTAGCGCATCGATGAGTTCCGCGGAGGCGTTTGGCGCGTACACGATCGGGTCGTCAGCCAGAGGCGCACCGGAAGCTAGCGCGGCGGCAGCGACCCGGTGGGCGCCCTGCGCCAACGCAAATGGGAGAATCGTTGCCTTATCCTGAATTCGGAGTTGCAGCGGGCAAGACTTCGCCATCAGTCGCTCTAACAGGTGGGGGTCGTCAGTGGCAACTGCTCGTTCGACAGCCAGCATGAGCGCGCGCTTGATGGTTGGCTCGTGGGGAGGGGCGAGGTCGTTGTTGTCAATGACACTGTTCCAATCAAACACGGAACTGCGCACGAGCTGTTTGAGCTTTGCGGCAAGCGAGGGGTGCTCGCCGACAAGCTCTTCGATCGCTCGTTTCATCTCCAAGCCGTGCGCGTACCGGTCGTTGGAATCCATCCAAGGATCGGCATCCAGTGAGAGAAGGTCGAACAGTTCAGAGACGGATGCGCAGACCTTGCTCAGGGAGTCCTCTGTCAGGTGCATCTTCCACGCCGGCGGAAGTCCTTGAGCCCAGAGGTATACGCTTCCAAACTCCCGCGGGACCGTCACACAGTACATGCGCTCCAGGTACTCGAAACCTCCGAACGGCACGATGGGCAATCGCTCCACTTCGGACTCCTCGACTTCGCAAGCGAGCTCGAGTTCGTGTTCAATCCACCCGATCAGATCGTTGTAGTGCGAACTGTCGGGGTAGAAGAGTTCGGTGAAGCTCACGGCGTACTCGCGCTCGCCAAAAGCAACTTGAAGGTCGTAGTCTAATGCTCCGCCGAATGCCGTCCGCCAGAGGTCCAGCAGATCGTTGGGAATTTCCCCGTCGACGAGGTCCCGGACAGTTTCCAGCGCCTCATTGGTGACGGGTGGCTGCGCCTCGAGAATGAGCTTTCCGCGATAGATGGCGAAATTGTGCTGGCGGAGAGTAGCTAGTTCGCTTTCAGTGAATTCCATGTTGCTCAGAGTGTGAGGGGTCGAACGCTTGGAGTGAGGGCCCGGAGTGTAGGCTCGCGCGCCCCCGTCCACAATACATCGTCGAAGGAGCTCGAGCTCGCTGCCTGCTCATGGCGTCAACGATGTGGGGGTGATGGTGGCGCAAAGATAGCGCGGGCGACCCGTTGGGCGACAATCCGGAGTCAGCCTCGTGTCCCGCGTCGAGGTCCGTCCGCGTCCCACTGGTCTTGACGACCTCCCACGGCCAACGCCCGAAACGCATCGCCCCACTTCTCACGCTGTGCGCGGCTAGCCAACGATGAAATGGTGAAGATCGGGTCGCTGAGCGAGCCCGCGCAGGCGTAATCAGAAACTCATGTCGTCCCGGAGATCCACAATCGGCGTCGCTATTGCACGGCTGCGATTCAGCGTGCAGCGCGTTCACGGCTTCGGCGCATTCAGCCCCTGACCAGAGCGGACATCGGCGTGGTGAGAAGTGAAAGCGGGGCAGCCGAGCGCTAGTTGGGTAGCAGGCCCTCCCGGAAGCTCTCCGATGTGCTAGTGGTCGGGGTAGGAGGTTTAAATGAACAAGTCTGTACGGGCCAGTCTTCTACTAACACTATTCTTCCTCGGGTGTGCGACGGGGGGAGCCGGTGCGTAATACCTGTCTGATGCAAGCGCTCAAGACAGCACCAATCCTGGTGTAGAGAACGGTCGGCAGAGATGGAGCTATCAGTGCTTCAAGTCGGATGACCCGAGAAGAATCATGCAGCGAGCTAACAAGCTCGGGAATGGAGGTTGGGAGATGGCTGCAAGCGCGTTGGCGGGTGGCGCGGACATGTCCTCACCTATCTGGTGCTTCAAGCTGCAGCAATAGCCTGCCAACATGCTCGACGTTGCTCGTTCGCTCTTTGCCGTCTGTGATTGCTTTAGGCAGCTGGTTGTGCGCTGCGGTCACTGGCGAAGTTCACTTGAAACGGAGGCAGACCGATCGCCTCGCGACTTTAGACTAGGGAATCTTGTCTCGACCCTTCGCACATGACGATGGGTCGCGTTCGGTCGAGATGACTTCTTCTACGATTCGGACCTGATTGGGCGTTTTCTGCAACTGGAAGACATGCACTCTGGTCACGGTCAGAAGCTGGCTCGGAAAGGACTGCGTACTGATTTCGTACTGGGTGCCTGCCTTCGCGGTGAACCGCATCGTCGATGTCGAGGGTCCGGGGCCAGGCAGTCCATCGTAGTAGGTGCAAGGACCAGGAACAACCACGCGAACCTCATGAGGTCCCGGTTGAATCGGAAGCGCCCGAACTATCAGCGGTGCGGAGCAAAGCGCGTTTGTGATCAGCGAGGGTGGCGCTTTGATGGTTGCAGGCAAAGAGTAACGAGGTGCCGATGACATGAAGTAGCTGAAGCAGCGCAACCCAAGACTACCCGACGGGTGACCGTCCCTTGCAGCTTTGGTCCGCTCTCTGAACGAGACTCCCTGTTTGTCACGAGGCACCCCGAGGAGTTTGCTGAGATCTAAATGCCCAATGAAGCTGATTCGGTACCGCGCTGCGGATGTCCTACATGAGTGGCTTGGCTTACCCTTAGCAGAATTTCACGGACGGCCAACGGTTGTGCCTCCCAACATGAAACGCGCACCACCACCTCGCAGTTTTGCAAAAGTGATCAGAATCGGTGCGCCCAACGAGGTCTGAACCGCCCATGTGCTTTGTGCTTGATCTGTCTACGGGTGCTGCAACCGCCAGAAAGCGCCAGTTATGCAGCGGACGCTAATCGCCTTCGGGTTCCAGACGTCCGAGCGCTTCGTCGGTAGCCAGTTCGAGTTCGGACAGTTCAGTCTCGGAAAGAAATCGGATACGTGCAGATAGAGCGCGCTTCGGGATGGCGCGCATTTGGAACGCTAGGGCTACGGAGTCTTGCGGAGGTCCCATCTCGGTTGCGGAGATCACTGCGGTGCCTGCGAGGCGAGCACGCTCCAGGTTGGTCGTGAGCG
>JBNLEN010000128.1:0-18235 GCA_050304975.1 Polyangiaceae bacterium | reverse complement strand
AACGCCGGTTGGATCAACGCTCCCTGGTAAGCCGACAACACACCGACTCCGAAAGCCCAACCCTGAACGCCGTCATCCGTGGCGCGGAAGGCGTCCGCTGTTTCCCGAGGTTCGGCGGGTGGCGCCTGTGGCTCACGCTTTGGCTCAGGTTGCGGCTTAGGCTCTGGTGCGGGCGCTGCTTCAGGCTGCTCCGCTGGCGCTTCAGCTGCAGGCTCCGCTGTGAGCTCTTCTGGAACAGGCAAACCCAAGAAGACGGCTTCTGTCAGCGCTTGCAGGCCATGCGCCAACTCCTCGCGTAGAAGCTCAGGGCTTTGCTGCTGGTAGCTCTTGGCGCTGAGCAATTGCTCATCATCCGGTTTCACGGCCTCGAAACGACCATCACTGCCCGTCAGCTCAACTCGGATCAGCAGCAGCGGCTGCTGATCCCGCATTTGCCCCGCAACCGCCACGCCAATGCGACCCAACAATTCACGGACCACGACCTCGAGCTCATCCGCCTGCTGTCCTTCGACCGTGAGCACGATGTAGGCATCTGTTGCTTCGGCACGAACCGGTACAGCGACGGCCAGCAGAGCCAAACAAACGAGCCACTTCAGCAGACGCACCTGACAAACAACGACCTCCGGCGAGAAAAATTGCCGGGCGTTGATCACTTTGCCCCGCGCCCCCCCACTGTCTTCATAACCGGCGACCACCTATGGCTACCAACGGCAACGAACCGACGATTCCAAACCTGAGCGCTCCAACGCCACCAGAAATCGAGCCCCACGACGATTGGTCGCGCCGCTCGGGAGTGAGAGTGCGCCGTTCTCCCCCCAGGTGTGTAACGCCGGAGCGTCAGCCAAGACAGCTGGGGGCGGTTGCCCTGCGAGGCGGCATGCGCGCCGCCAAACTGATCCTATGCGGCGCTCTGGGTGGCCTGGCCCTCACCGCTTTGCAACAAGGCCTAAAGAGTTGGCAAGATCAGACGTCTTTAAGTGGACCAGCCGAGCTCGCGCCCAACGCCGAGTCTCCTGAGCAGCCGGAACTGAATGCAAGCCCAAAGCAGCAGCGATGACTTCCGTGCGGCCTCCACCGATCCGCTGGTGGAAGCGGCACTCGCAGGAAAACCCGAGGCGCAATCGCAACTCCTGCGACGAGTTGCGCCAGCCATGAGACGCGCGGTGATGGTCGTGTTGAATGGTCAGCATCCGAACCTGGATGACGTGCTTCAAGACTCGATGATCGCATTCATGAAAGCGCTACCCGCCTTTCGTGGTGAGAGCCAGCCGCACACCTACGCGGCGCGCATCGCGGCCCGAACGGCTCTAGCAGCGCGCCACAGGCAACGCTCTACCCCGCACTTCGACACCGAAGAGGACGAGCAGGCCGCTCCCAGTTCACGCAACCCTCAACGGGAAACCGACTCGGCCCGGCGCCGCAACCTCATGCTGGACTTGCTCGATGAGCTACCGGCAGAGCAGGCTGAAACTCTGGGTTTGCGAGTGGTGATGGGCATGAGCCTGCAAGAGGTGGCCGAAGCCACCGACGCCCCCGTTAATACGGTGCGCAGTCGCGTGCGCTTGGCCAAAGAGGCATTGCGGAAACGCATCGAAGCACAACCAGATCTGTACGAAGATCTCGCGGAGGGGGCATGAGCGTCGTCAATTTGCATGTGGAAGATCTGCTCGACAAAGAAGTGTCGGGCGTGCTCACGGTCGATGAGCGGCAGACGCTCGAACAACATACACGGCGGTGTGACACTTGCCGGTTTGAGCGCCAGGTTCGAAACGACTTCGCTGAAGCGCTCGAGCCGATGCCCGGGGAAGTGTTCGACCTCGAGAGTCTGATCGGCTCCGCCCTGAGCGCCAATGACGTCGCCCCCGGCAACCCCGCGAATGACGCCAGCGATGACGTGAGCAACGCCGCGGCCGCTGAATCTGCACGGCGTTCTGACTTTGTCGCTCGCCGCCTGAGGCAGCGCGCCCTTCGTTGGCTAGCTCCAGCTGCGATCGTGCTGGGTGCGGGCGCCGCTGCAGCCTACGTGGCCAACGGGTTTTGGGGCACGCATGATGACGCCACCGGCTCTGAAGATGCTGCAGTGCTGGGTGGTGCGGGCGCCATCGATCCAAACGCCCGGACATCAGGGTCCAGTGTTGGTGCTGCCGATACCCAGACGGACGTGAGCGAACCGGCGCTGGTCGCTGACCCGCAATCAGCGGATGACGTCGATCAGCCGGAAACACGAGAGCCCACCGCGCCGACGACGGATGCGAAACCCCGTCAGACTGCAAAAGCCGCCTCAAAATCCGGCAGGCCCCACACCAAAGCCTCCCCCGCGCCCGAGGTCTCCCAGCCAGTTGAGCCAACATCGGGCGAGTTGTTTTCCAAGGCCAACCAAGCCCGCCGCGCAGGCGAAACTGACGCCGCAGCCAAGCTCTACCGTGAGTTACAGAAGAGCTATCCGCAGTCTCCGGAAGCCCGCTTGTCCCACGCGATCTTGGCGCGCTTGATGCTGGACAAAGGGAACAAGGAAGACGCCCTGCGCGAATATCAAGACATTTCCAAAGGTGATGGAGCGCCCGCAGAGTTTCTGTTCGGACGGGCCCGAGCATTGCAGGGCCTAGGCAAGTTTGAGCAGGAGCAGCAGGTGCTTCGGAAGCTGCTGTCGGAGCATCCAGATTCCGTGTACGCGCAGCGCGCCCGCGTTCGCTTGTCCGAACTCGAAAAACGGCAACCTCCCCCATCCGCCGCTCACCCGCCCTCTCCCGAGTGACGAGCACGCTCAGCTTGAGCAGGCCGAAGCCAAAGCGGCACAAGCTCGGCGCTCTTTTTTCTTGGTATCGCGAGCCAGCCGCGCGACGCTGGCAGCATGATAGCCGCACGCAAGCTCGGTTCAACGTTTGGGGTACTACTGGCCTGTACTGGTTGCGCTGGCCAGCCGCAAGCGCCGAACGCCCCGCTCAATGTAGCGGCTAAGCCGGGCGTTGACGCTACCAGCCAAGTCGCACCCAAAGCTCCCGAAAACCTGTGGCTGGTGATTTCGATGGAGGGCCTGCAAACCATCTCGGAGCGATTTGCCAAAGCCACGGGGAGCAAGCCGGTGGACGTTTCCGCGGCATGGTTGCAGCTGGATCCCGAAGCGAATGAGGTCTTGGACTATTTCAGACTGGATGCGCCGGTGGAGCTGGCCGTGACGCTCAATCCCCAGCGCTTGAAGGCATACATCGACAGAGAGAGCGCGTCTGATGAGCTTGACGAAGACGAAGAGTCCACACTCGATGGGCTACTGCTGGAAGCGTTTGACTGGGTCGTCTCCGTCCCTGTCAAGAACAGCAAAAAGCTGTTCGATCAGCTGAAGAGCGAGGGCGCGCAAGTCAGCAACCGCGGCTTCAGCGATGAAGACATGGATTGCGAGCTATTGCAGCCGGAAAACGACGGCGGTGAACGCCTGCTGTGCGCAGAAGATCGCCGTGTACGTCGCAGCTTTGGCCAGTGGCTGCTGCGGCGCCCACGCACAAACCAACCGGACCAAGTGCTCGAGTGGAAGATGTACGGCAAGCCCTTGCGTCAGGTCATGAAGGGGTCGATCGAGAGTGCCGGCCCCGCGCTGGAGCTCGCGCAGCAAGCGCTCCCGCCGGAATTGAAGCACATTCCCCAGGAAGTCCTCGCTGACCTGACCCAGTTCACGGAGGATTTCGAAGAGCTGTCGCTGAGCGCGCGGCTGCAACAAGATCTTCGCGTCACTTGGCAAGCCAGCTTTCAACACGAGACGGCACTGCTGTCGCGCATCGTCTTGGACGGAACAATGAAACAGGGGCCGCCTCCGCTGTTTCTGCAGCTTCCGCTCAGCAGTGAATCAGCCCAGCACTATCAGACCACCAATCCCCAGCTACTCCGTCCCGTGCAGCAAGGCACCGTAGCTCTATTGGAGCACGGCATTGGACTGCTGTTAGGTCGCTCTCCGAATCAGACCCTGGACATGCTCCAACGCGAACTATTGCCATTGGTCGCTCATGAGGCCACGCCAGGTGCTCGCGTGATGGCTTATGGTGGCTTTGAGGAGTTTCGCCAGTTCGACAAGGCCGGCACGCTCCGCCAAGCACTCGGTTCCAAAGATGCTTGGATTGTGTTTGGAGCTGAAGGCGGGCCGAAACAACCGTTCGGGTTGATCGAACAGAGTATCATCGCGTACGAGCGCGTGCTTCAGCAGCTCAGTGGGATTCAAACTCCGGACAAGCTGGAGAAGCTCCCCAAGCTATCACGCGTGAGAGTGCCCGAACTCCCGAAGAACGCGACCACCTGGCGTTTCGAGTTTGAGGATGTGGTGTTGGGTGAATCCATCGATCCTTCGCAACGCGCCACGATCTCTGCTCCCTCGATCGAGGTGTATGTCAGCACATTCACGACCAAACTAGGTCGCTGGACCGTCGTGGCCCGAGATCAGGCTGCGTTGACTCAACACGTGGCTGAGTTGAGCCAACCAAAATCCGGGAGCACCATAGCTGACTCTGCAGCGCTCCGACCTTTGCTGATCGCCCCACAAATCGCTGGCGGCTACGCCATGACAGATTTCGCGAGTTTTTCAAAACTGCTGCTGGATGCAGAATCGACCGAAACGCTCCCCGAAGATATAAAAAAGCTGCTGGCCAAAACCTTCGCCTCCAGGCCGAATCAAGGAACGTCTCCGGTGCTCTACCGCATCTACAAACAGGATGGCCCCCCGCACTCGATCGGCCTCGAATACATCTATAGTCAGCCAACTCTGGTAGACTTGGCTGTGTTAGTCGACTGGGCGAGACGCCCCGACGTGTCGCCCCATTTGAAGCGTTGGATGGACAATCTGGAAACGGATACCGACGACGCTTCGGACGAAAGCGAAGACTAGGCTCCGCTGGGTAGGGCGTTTCTGATGACGTGCAACGTGACCGCTCCCAGCAAATGTCCCACCGCAGTGTGTTTGCCGGCATAAGGCTCGGCTGGTCCAGTGCTTGGACACGCGACGACGATGCAATCCGTACCAGTACCGGTCGCTTGGTTCTCGCTGGCGCTGCTTTGGATTTCTTGCTCCAACACCGCCAGGGTTCGGGCTTCCGCGACGATGCTGACGGCTTCGATCAATGCGGCGTTAGTCAGCGCTACATCGAGCGAGCACAAGACGTTGATGGTGCCCACGCGCGCCGCCGTCGGTGGCTCCCCCACGCGTAAGGCATTGCCCAACCCGACGGTGGCTATCGCCTGCGCCTCGTGCTCTCCCCACTGGCGCTTCGCCGTGCGGAATCCGCTGAGCGGCGTGCTGGTCAGCATCGCGACCGTTTGGGTTCGCTCGAGTCGGTGCGGCAAGGTCGCCAACCGCTGCTGCAACAAATGCTGCGGGTCCACGTCCAGACCGAGCTCTTCGTTCTTCACTTCGAACCAGACCACACGACTGGCCAGGCGAAGCCCACCGCCAAACGGCGCCCAACCGATCACTCGCTGCGGCTCTGCAAATTCGACAAGCAGAGCCCGCTGGGTCTCCAGCAGTTTCGTTTCAGACGCAATCACGGAGGGCCCTCAATAGCCGCTGCTGGTCCTGGTGGGGCCGCGCGCACACCCGAATGTAGCGGGAAAGTCCAAATGAGCTGCAGTCGCGAACCAGCACTCCTTGCCGCAGACACTGCCGCGCCACGTGCGCGGCGTCTCCCACCTCCACCAGTTGGAAGACGCTGCTGCTGTTCAAACAAGGCAGACCCAGGTAGCGCAAATGACCGGATAGCTCAGCGTTCAGACGCAACAACTCTTCACGCGCCGCTTCCACTAGCGCCCAATGCTGCAGCCCAGCCAAGCCCGCCGCTTGGGCAGCAGCGTTGACGCTCCACGGCGGCTGCAATTGCCGCAGACTTTCAATCACCTGGCGGGAGCCCAACACGTATCCCAAGCGCAATCCCGCGATCCCCAGATCCTTCGTGAGCGATCGAACCCGGACCACATTTGCGGGATGGGGTAGCGTGCGCTCCGCGTGCTGTTTGCTGAGCGCCAAGAATGATTCATCCAGCAAAAACCGGCAGCGCGGGTTGGCTTCTGCCAGCGAAAGGATCTGCGATCGATCGGAATGATGCCCGGTGGGGTTATTCGGCAGGCACACATAAACCAAGCTCGGTCGAAGGCGTTCGAGCTCTCGCGCCACAACCTCCCAGTCGTAGCAAAATCCAGTGCGTTCATCCGCCCAGATCCCGGTCACTGGCAGTCCATGCGCCTCGGCCGCACGCCGCGCTTCGGAAAAGGTGGGCTCCAAGCAGCACAAGCGCGGTTCTGGCACGCCCGAAGCAGTGCACCAGCGCACGATCGCCCAGATGAGCTCCGTCGCGCCATTGCCCACCAGCACTTGTTCTGCTCCCACCTCATTGTGGTCTGCCAAAACGTTCGCCAGTGTCTCCGCGTAACGTTCAGGATAGCTCACAACCGCGGCATCTGCGATCGCCTGGCGCACGACGGCCGAACAACCTAGCGGGTTCACATTCACCGCGAAGTCGACGACATCACCACGACTATAGCCAAGCCTGTGCAACTCCACTTCGGACACGTCACCGTGGTGCGTGAGATCGAGCTCTGAGTCTCGAACTTTCACAAGTATCCGACTCCCAGAAGAATCAACCCCACGGCTATCACACACAGCAGGCTAGCCAAGTAGACGATGCGTAGGCCCCGCGTCACCAGCTCTGTCGTCACGGGGTGAACCGCGTCACCCAAGGCGTAGTGCCCGGGCTTGTCCAACTGCACGCCAAGCAACCCCGCAAAAGCGGCCATCGGCCAGCCTGCGTTGGGGCTTTCGGTGCGCGCACGATCCCGCCAAAGCACCGCCACGCCGCGCTGCAGACTCGCACCTGAGACGCCCCCCGCCAACAGCAGTAGGCCCGCCGTCAATCGCGCCGGAAACCAGTTGAGCACATCATCCAAACGAGCGCTGGCTTTGCCCGCATATTCCAGCTCACCGCGGTAACCAAAGATCGCGTCCAGCGTGTTCACTGCCCGGTAAAACAATATCCCAGGCACACCAAACAGCAGCAAAAACATCACCGGCGCCACCACGCTATCCGACGTATTTTCGGAAATGGACTCCAGCGTACCCGCCAACAGTTGTTCTTTCTTCAACTCGCGCGGGTCCCGGCTGCACAGGTTTCGCAGCCCTTCACGGGCTGAGCTCAAGTCATCTTGACGCAGCGGCACCACCACCGTCCGCGCGGCTTGGGCTAAGCCGCGCAAAGCGAACGAGCTCTTGATCCAAAACGCCGCCAGCGCGATCTGAAGCCACCACCAGCCGCCCACCAGCTCCAGGCTAAGCCAGGCTAACCCCGCGAACCCGAGAGGCAGTAGCGTTGCTATCGCGGTCCCTTTGCAGAGCTGCGCCCGACTCGTGCCCCGCAGTGTCCAAGCCTTCGCGCGGCCAGCTAGCGTACCCATCCACACTACCGGATGCAGCTTTGCGGGTGGTTCACCGAGCAGCAAGTCCCAGAGCAACGCGATCAACAGCGCCGGCGCGACGATCGCCGGTGCTGCAACCGTCCAACTGGGCACCTGCTCAAACCAATTCATCTGAAGCGGGTGCAGCAGTGCCTGAGCAGCACGCTCTCGTCAACTGAAGCAGAGTGCTCCAGCGGGATGTAGGTCGATAGCGGCTGCCCTCAGCGACGCGGACCGGCGAGCGGATCGCGCTCCGGCGCTTTTGAGGGCGGCGGCGTTGCCTCTACTTTGGGCTGAGGCTTCGGCGCGGGAGTCGGGGGGAGCTCTGCTCGCGGCTTGGGTGGCCGCGGTTTGCGGCGGATCTTCGGTGCGGCCTTTGGCGGTGCGGCCTCCGCAGTGGGCGCGGCGCTCGCGGCTGGTTCCGCCGTGGTCAGCTGCACGGATTCAGGCACATTGACCAGCGGGGCCAGCGCGGAGTCTGCTGGCTGGGCGGGTGCTTGGGCCGCAGCCTGAGAGCTGCTGAGAGGTGCTTCAAGTTCAGCTTCCTCGGCGCCTTCATCCGTGGGCCACGCCACGGCAACAACGCCTAACCCAATCACTGTGACCGCAACGCCAGCTGCAATTAGGGGCAAGCGCGTACCGCGACGCGAGCGGTGCGTACGGCTGCTGGGCGTCATGGTGTCATCTGAGATCGGCCCCGAACGCATCGCCCCCGAACCCACAACAGAGTGCGGCGGCGTCCCGCTGGAAACCATCGTTGGTGACGATTCGATCGGTAGTCCGCTGGCCCGGCTCTCCGCTCCCTGCGCAAGCAACCCTTGCCCGAGCAAGCAGTAGGACAACGCATCGATGGCTTCGCCAGCACTTGCAAAGCGCTGCCTTGGATCTCGGTTGACACACCGGGCAAACCAGCCATCGAAACGCTCCGGCAAGTGAACACCCAACTCGGCGGCTCGCTTACTGGCTGGCGACATTGGCAGACTCAGGATCTCGGCAAACAGGGCGCGGATATCCCCCTCGCCCGTCGCGGCTCTCCAATAGGAAGAGCCGGTCAGTAGAAAATACGCAATCAGCCCCAGCGCCCAAATGTCCGTTTGGGGAGAAACCGCCTCACCCGCAGCCTGCTCACACGCCATGTACGCGGGCGTGCCCAGTGCGTCGCGGGTCACGCTGGTTGACTGGCTCAAGATCTTGGCGATGCCAAAATCAAGCACCTTGATGAGGTGTTCACCGTTATCGCGCGTCGTCAGGAAAAGATTCTCGGGTTTCAAATCTCTGTGAACAATCGAGACGCTCTCACCGTCGCCATCGCGATACGAGTGCGCCTTGTCCAGAGCGGACGCGACCTGCGCCAGCCACTGCACCGTCAGGTCCCAGGAAAGAGGCCCTCGCTGCTGAACCCAATCATCGAGATTTTGGCCCTGGAGGAGCTCCATGACCAGGAAAGGCATTTGACTGGCCTGGTCATAGCCGGCATCAAATACCTTAACGATATTATCGCTTTGAATACGTGCCGCGACTTTGGCCTCAAGCTGGAACCGCCCCGCAGCGTCCTTGGTTTCCAACACGTGCGGCCACAGCACCTTGAGCGCAACCTGCAGCTCGGTCGCTTCTTGCAGCGCCACGTAGACAGCACCCATGCCTCCACTGGCCAACTCTCGCAGGATCCGATAGCGACCCGCGAACTGCTGTCCGACCTCAAGGACTTTCATCGCATGCTTCCATTACCAGTGGACCCTCCCAAGGGCCAGCGCCAACGGTGAATCTGTTGCGCGAGCGCTCCACTGACGGCATCATCGGCGCCTTGAAACACTTCATCATCCCAGTCCTAGCCAGCCTAGTCTCCCTGACCAACTATTCGTACGCTGACAGCCGCGTCGCCTTGGCCGAGAAACTGTTCCAAGATGGTCGTCAACTCTTTACCGACGGCGAATATGACGAGGCATGTCCCAAATTCGAGGAAAGCTATCGCTTGGACCCGGGTACGGGAACCCTGCTGAACATGGCCGCGTGCCACGATAAGCAGGGCAAAACAGCCACCGCCTGGTCGGAATATGAATTGGCGCGGCAAAAGCTGGAGCAATCGGGCGATGACCGCTTGAAGTTTGCCCAAACCGAAAGCAAACGCCTCGAGGCAATCCTGTCCCACCTAACGGTCACCGTGCCTGAGCAAGCAGCGGTGGATGGGCTGGAGATCCGCCTCGACGGGACGCAACTCGGCGAGCCGTTATGGGGCACTCGCTCCCCGGTCGACCCGGGTGAGCATGAGCTGGTCGCGTCGGCCCCCGGCTACGAGACGTGGACCACAGAGGTGAACGTCAGTGCAGAGTCGGATGACGTGGTGGTGGAAATTCCACAGCTGTCGGCAGCTGCTGAGAATACCTCGGGCGACGTCGGAGCTGAGTCCGGTGGATTGAGCACCCCCGCGATCGTAGCGGGAAGCGCTACGCTAGCGTTTGGAGCGCTGTTCGCCGTCAGCGGCATCATCTACATGGACCAGTATGAGGATCCGCAGCAACGATCCAGCGCGGAAACTTGGGGGATCCTCAATCTGGTCGGCGCAGGTGGCGCGGTCATCGGAGCGGGATTGACCACGTATTTTCTAGCCAGCGGCAATTCGGACGACGCCGCACCAACAGCAGCATTGTCCCCCTGGGTGGCACCTACAGGCGCGGGCGCAACCGTAACTGGGAGATTTTGATGGCGATTTCAGTGACCAACAAGCGGGGCGTGGTGCTCGCCATGCTCACCATTTCTTCTGCAATCCTGACTGGGGGTTGCCTGCTGACTAACCCCATACCGGACGACGAATCCATCGACACCACGGAGCCGACGGACGGCGGTAGTGGCGGAGAAGTCAGCGATCCCAACAACAACTCTGGGGGCGCGGGCAACGGTGGTGAAACGGTGGCAGCAGGTGGCTCCACCGCCGAGGGCGGCACAGCCGGCAGTGATGAGCTGCTTGACGAGCTCGATGGTGGAATTGGTGGAAACGACGACCCGCCTATTGGCGGCGCCGATGCGGACGGCGGCGTGCAATGCACCGACATGTGTGAAGTCACGTCGGTCTGCGGCGACGGTGAAGTCACCGGCGATGAGCAGTGTGACCTGGGCGAAGGACTGAACGACGGCGCAGCGGGTGGCTGCAATGCGGACTGCACACTCGTGACCTACTGCGGTGACGGGTTGCCCGGAGGAACGGAAGAGTGCGACCTGGGTGAGGCCGCCAACACAGGATCGTACGGCGGCTGCAACGATGACTGCACCTTGGCTGCCTTTTGCGGTGACGGGATCACGAACGGCAGCGAGCAGTGCGACGAGGGAGAAGGCCAGAACACTGGCGGTTACGACGGTTGCAACGACAACTGCACTGCCGGTCCAACCTGCGGCGACGGAGTGAAGGATCCAGAGGAAGCGTGTGACAACGGAAGCGCATTGAATGACGGCAGCTACGGCGGCTGCACCAGCAATTGTGAGCTCGGCCCACGCTGTGGTGACGGCGTCATCTCAAACGGTGAAGAGTGTGATCCGAACGCGCCAGGCGGCTCCAACTGCTCCGCGACTTGCGGCGTGCTGGAGCGCTGCGGTGACGGCATGACCACTGGCAACGAAGCCTGCGATCTCGGTGATAATGGTAACGACGGCAGCTACGGTGGCTGCACAGTCACCTGCCAACTCGGTCCACGCTGCGGTGACGGAACCAAGAATGGCCCGGAGCAGTGTGATCTGGGGAGCCAGAACAACACCGGCGGCTATGACGGGTGCAATTCAAACTGCACTTTTGGGCCACGCTGCGGTGACGGAGTGACCAACGGCGGCGAAGCTTGCGACCTCGGTGACGGCTTCAACACCGGCGGCTACGGGGGCTGCAATCCGAATTGCACCAGATCCGCCTATTGCGGTGACAACACAATCAACGGTCAGGAGCAATGTGACAACGGGACTCAGGCCAACAACGGCGCCTACGGCGGCTGCAACTCGAACTGCACCAACGCCGCGCGCTGTGGCGACGGAACGAAGAATGGCCCCGAAGAGTGCGACCTTGGCAACGGCAATGTCAACAGCTCGACCACGCCCGGCGGAGGCTGCAATACCTCTTGCCAGAGCATTCCCGAATGTCTCACGGGCGGGCAATGTGGAGGAGGCACGCCCATTTGTTCGAGCAACAACGACTGCGTTGAATGCAGCCAGAATAGTCACTGCACCACGGCCGGCGAATCACGCTGTTCGAACGGATCTTGTGCAACCTGCCGTGCCGGAATGAACTCCGACTGCTCGCACATACCAGGCGCTTCCTACTGCTTCAAAGGCGAGCGCTGTTCTGAGTGTTCGCCTATCGGCGTCTCCGGAAGTTTTGGCGACAACTGCGGGGGCATCAACGTGTGTTCCGCCTTGACGGGCGCATGCACGTCTTTTCAAGCCAGCAGCGTGGACATCTGCGGGCATCGCTCGGACCCAACACTGCCACCCGTGCAGTGCGTGGCTACCGCGCAATGCAAGTCGCCGTACGTGTGCGCTCCGCTCAACTTCGAGGGCACCGTCGTTGGCAACTACTGTTTGCCCCCGAGCGTGGGTGGGAGCTGCAGCGCGAACTACATGATTGGCGGCACTAGTTGGCCGAATCTCACGCACTTCCGCAAGAAGGTGACGGTGACGACAGTCGAGGGAACGAGCAAGGAAATCTGCGTGCCCAACGCGACCACTTGCGAAGGCCTGCGTTACGATAGGGCGCAACAGTCCTGCAGCACCGATAGCCAGTGTGGAGTGTCCGGCGTCAAGGACGCGTTCTGTGACGGCGACTGCCACCTGGGTTGCAAAGTGGATGCGGACTGCGTTTCGGCTTCTGGCTGCGTCTACGACCAAGGCGGCGGCTACCGCTCCTGCAGCAGCCCGTCCTAAGCCCAGGGTTCGGCTCGTTCGAGCCGAACCAGCAGAACAAGCACGCTCGCCAAGTGAAGGGGGGCGTGCTCTAATCACGGCGTGACAGGCGGGGATCGACGAGGACGGGTACGCCGCGAGCCGTGGGCGGCGCTGCCGCTTCTACTACTCGTCGGAGGCTGCGCGGCTTCGGTCCGAGGGGGCGGCGGCGCGGTGTTCTTACCGGAAGGTGACATGGGGGGCGAGGCGCAGTTGACCGTCGCGGGCGGACTCAGCAGCACCAGCGGTGGTGGCTTTCAAATGCTCGTGCCCCTGACGATCGCCAAACGTGTGGACGCAGCGGGCGGCCCCAGCGTCGAAAGCGGGCTCGACTTCACAGATGTGAGCGACAGTGGCTTCGGCTATCACGCGGGCTTGCGCGCGGGCGGCGGCTTTGGCGGGCTCCCGGGGGGATACCTGGGGTTGCGTGGTGGTCCGCTCTTGTCGGGGCGAATCGAAGAGTACGCCTGGGCGCCCAATGTCTCCCTGGATGCGTTCGCGGGAACGGGCATCAGCGGCGAAGCCAAGGGCGCCGGGTTGTTCGGCGTCGGGCTGAACGTGAGCTTGGACTACTACGGCGGCTTTCGTGTGCCTTCTGGTCGCCCGCTGCGTGATGTAAGAGGTCAAGCTTGGCAAGCCAGCTGGCGAGAGCAGGAAGCTGCTGGCGCGACAGGGCTTTGGCGGCTGCCTGCCAAACTGAAGCGTAAAGTGGGCCAGTCTTGGCTGCATGAGGGACTGCATGAATACGCGTCCATCGCTTCGTTTCAACAACTCGCACTCGAACTCCAGCGATTATCCGCACCTAGTGAACTCACTCAACGGGCGTTACGCGCTGCGCAGGAAGAGGCGGGGCACGCGCGCGCTTGTTTCGATCTAGCCAAGCACACGCTAGGTGCTCTGGTGGAGCCGGAAGCGTTGCCACGTGTCGCACCTCGTCCGAATTGTAGCCTCGAGCGATTGGCGTTCGAATGCTGGACCGATGGCTGCATCGGCGAGGCGGCTGCCGCGCAGTTCGCCGCCGTTCGTGCCCAGCTGGCCAAGCCTGCGTTGATGCGCAACGTGCTGCGAACCATCGCTCAGGAGGAATCACGGCACGCGGCACTCGGTTGGGATATCTTGCGCTGGTGCTTGCTCCGCGGCGGTCCCCGCATTCGCAGAGCGCTCGAACGTCAGCTCGGAACCCGCTCGGCGAGTGACGTCGCGATGGTGACTGCAAGCGCGGCGCCGCTCAATCCAGAGCTAGCCGCGTATGGTGTACTGCCGTGTGATTGGTGGAACGTCTGCCTGCAAGACGCACGCTCGGCGGCGAAGCGTCGGCTCACGCATCTGCTAGAAGATTTGGATCACGGCACGTCGCATAGCGCGACGCCATTGTCCTCAATACACGTGTAGTCACCGCACCCGCTCGGCACTCCGTAGCCTGAGCCCAATTCATTGCAGGTGACCACCGCTTGCCCGAGGCAAATGCTGCTGCCGGGCTCACAAACCTGGGGCATGCATTTCCAACCATCGCAGTATTCGTCGGCTGCGCAACCAATGTTGTCGTGGCACTCGTTGCAAAAACCGGGGTTGATCCGACAGATCTCGTTGGGATCGGTGCAGTCCTTGTCTGACGCACAAGTCTGAACGCAGATATTGCTGACGCACATCTCGCCGTCATCGCAGTCGGCGGGCATAGCGCACTGAAGGCACATGCCGCCCCAGAGTGTATTGCTGACGCAAACGTGGTCGGGGTTCGTGCAATCTTTTGACGACTCGCAAATCTCCACCGCTACACAGCTGCCGAACTCACACCGCTGGTATTCCGCACAGTCTTCGTAACCCGCGCAATTGACGCACACGCTGCGCTCCAAGTCGCACACCATTCCGAATGGCACGCAGGTCTTGTCGGTATCGCACGGCACCGTGCCAACCGGGACCACAACTGGCGGCTCACTGGCGCCTGAATCCGGTGCATCATCGTCCGCTACAGGGAGGCTTGCGTCGACTGCTTCGTCATCATCGGGGGATGTGGAATCGTCGTCGTTGTCATCCTCGGTGTCGTCAGAGTCCTCATCGTCCGGGGCGGCATCGTCGGCGTCAGCATCGTCCACATCGTCGCTCGAGGGCCCATCGTCCGAGAAATCACCTGCCGAGGAATCATCTTCCGGAGAGTCGTCTTCGGCGGTGTCGTCTTCGACCTCTCCAGAGCCAGCATCGCGCCCGTCATCCGAGGACTCATCTGTGCAGGCTAGGGCCAGCGACATCGAACAGAAAATCGCGATCAGTGTGAGGCAGCGCATCAGGTCCGGGACTGTATCGAAGCCGCGAGCTCAGCGCAGCAGGTCGATTTTTGCTCAACCTGGCCCGCTTCGGGCACAGACCTCAAGTGCGGGAGATCATGAGCATTGGGCGGGCGGTCCTACACTGGCGCCTCGAACGTTGGGCGGTATTGTGCGGCGTAGGCTGCAGCCTCGGTGGCTGCGCCGAAGCCGTGGGGCTGCCACTGGACGATAGCTATCCACCCGCGGAAGCACCCAAGCCGCCAGAGCCTGAGCCTGAGCAGCCGCCTTCCGTGTCCAACCCAATCGTTGGACTTGAGGACGAACCCAGCGCCAGGTCCAGTCCCGTGGTTTCACAACCCGATCCGCCACCTGTCGACCAGGCGATCCCGTTACTCCCGGTGACGAGAAGTCCCGGCGCCAAGCCGATTTTGGGAGGGACGCTCCTGGTCACTAGCGACGGCACTCGAGCGGTCATGTCAGATCCAGACCGAAATCAGGTGTTCGTCGTCGACCTTGCAACGGACACGCTGCTGAATAGTGTCGCTATGCAGGAGGGGGACGAACCAGGACGTTTGGTGGAGGGCAGCAGCGGACATGTCTACGTCACACTGAGACGAGGCAACGCCCTAGCGGAGATTGACGTCGAGTCTGCGACGCAACTCCGACGAATTCCGACCTGCGCGGGGCCGACCGGCATCGATTTTGACGCGCAGAGAGACTGGATCGTCGTCGGCTGTCACACTGGACGACTACTGGCGCTCGACCTGGACAGCGGTGAGCCGACTTGGGAGCTCCAGGGTCCGAGTGACCTGCGTGATGTGATCGTTTCCGGAGAGCAGTACATCGCCAGTGAATTCAAGACTGCCACGCTGCACGTGATACCGGCAGGCGCCTCGAACATGGACGCAGTCCAGCAGATTCGCCCCGAAGATCGGGAAGTCTACACTAGCGGACGCACGAATTACTCCCCTAACCTCTTGCGGCGCGTCGTGCGCCTACAACAGGGTGAGCTGCTGCTTCAGCATCAATACGCCAACCAATCGTCTCTATTTTCGCAGTACTACGGCAGCTCCGCCGGCATCAGCTTCGGCGCACTGAGCAGTTTCAATACGACCACGGGGACGCTGACCAGTCTCGTCAACCTAACCAAAAACCAGTTCTATGACGTCGCTGTCTCGCTCGACGGGTCGCGAATGGCTGCGCTGACTACAGATATCTGGATCAGCAGCGTCCGTGAGATTTTCCGCCAGACGGTAACCTCGACCGATCCTGCAGAACCGCAACCGGGCCGCTGGGGTGAATCGTTTTTGGACGGCCAAGGAAGCGCGGTCGCTTACGACTCCGGAGGTCGCATTCTAGTGCAAGTGCGCGAGCCGGCAGCGTTACAGATTGTTGGAGGGGCGCGTATCAAACTCTCGGACCGTTCATTCTTCGACACTGGACAGGCACTCTTCCACGCCAGCACCGCAGCCGGGGTAGCCTGTGCCAGCTGTCACCCAGAAGGTGGTGACGACGGTATCACCTGGGACTTCGCGCTATTGGGCAAACGGCAAACCATGTCGCTCCAGGGCGGGTTGTTAGATACGTTGCCCCTGCACTGGGAGGGTGAACTGGGTGATTTTCTGGAACTCATGCAAGACACCTACGCCGTTCGGATGGGTGGCAACATGCCCTCGCCGGCCCAAGCCCAAGCTGTTGGCGAATGGATCCACGAACAGACGCCACTCCCGCGGGAACCTGTCCAGAACCTCGCTGACGTCGAACGTGGCCGCCAAGTCTTCTCGAGCGCGGGTTGTGACCGATGCCACACCGGCGAAACCAGCACCGATGGTCAAAATCATGACGTCGGCACCGGGCGCCGCTACCACACGCCAACCCTGCGCAACTTGGTCGGCACGGCGCCATACATGCACGATGGTTGTGCGCCGACCCTGCGTGACCGTTTTGACCCCGCTTGCGGCGGGGACAAGCACGACCCAGCAGAGCCGCTGACGCCGGAAGAGTTAAACGCCCTCATCGCCTACTTGCTAACTCTATGACTAGCAACCGCTTGGCTACGCACCCCAAGCACACGCGTCGATGCATATCGATGTTGCTCTATCTGATGGCACTGTGGTTGCTTCAGCAGCCTGCGGAAGCCATCCTCGTCCCCTCACGCTACTCCATCGATTGTGTGCGTTGCGGTTATCGCCTGGTTCGCCCCCTTTCCAACCGAAGCGTCTCCCCTCAGCATCAGCTGGAAATAGAGTTCTACTGCCCGACGGATCTCGAGCTGCCACTTCCAGAGCTGCGCCAACAAGACGGCAGCGTGGTGCCGTCGATCTGGGAGCAGCGCTTCGCTGGAGCGGTGGGTGAAAACGCCATCAGGCGCTACGTCCGCACCGGCCCAGCTCTCCCGGAGGGGACGCTGACGCTGGGCGGAAATCCGCGGCAATGCTCTCTATCTATCGAGCGAAAGGACACCCGAAACCGGACGCAGTACGTGTACTGCTCGGACAAGGACGACAGCTGTTGTGAGCAGCTCGAAGCGAATTCGCTGAATTCGCCATTCATCCCAGTGCTCACTTTCGACGTGAACATTCCGGCCCAGGACGCAGCCGACGCCGCAGAGCCCAGTTTGGAACCCACGTTGCGTTGCAGGGCTAACCCAGAGCAGGAAGGCGTTGAACTGTTTCTGGATACCATCGAATCACGGATCCCCCCTCAACTCGTGGGCATCGATCTAGAAATAGAGTCATCCGCATTGGATGAGCCACAAGTCGTCATTTGGGACGGGCAGCTGTGCGCTGGTCAGCAGCTGCGCCAATTTCTGGGATTTGGCTCACTGACGCATCCCAGTCAACCCGTCGAACTCAGCTTCAGCCTGCACCTGCGTGACGAGGACGGACCATACCAGGAGACGAGCGGTCAGCTTCGTATTCCAGAAGACTGCGTTGAAACTCCCGCCGTGGGACTGACCTTTCAGCGCTTGAACTTCACCGCCTGGTGCCCTGACTCCGCCTCAGGCCCATTGTACCTGTCGCCCACCCTATGGCCCGAAACCCAAAAGATGTTACCTGTTGGCGCTGGCGGCTGCGAGGCCACTACGCCGCTGTTTCCAGATGAACCAGAGCCAACATCGCAGACACCGCCCGCGCCGGCGCCGCCACCAGCGATGACGACTGTGCCTTCTGAACCGCCGCCGGAGCCGCAGAGTTTGCCGGCGACACAAGCATCGACAACTGAACCTGAAGCGCCTGCGCAAGATCCAAGCCCAGCCCACATGCCCCCGCCAGGCTCTGTCCAGGGCAGCCCGCCCCAGACCAGGAGCTGCAGCGTGGCTCTTTCTGGACAGAATCCGGCGCCTTGGTCGTGGTGCGCGGCGCTAACGCTGCTACTCGCCGCGCGACGAAGAACGGCCCAAGCAGCGCGACGGGCAACGCTGCCCAGCTAAAACTGCTGCCGGACTTGCCCAGAGATAGACAACGGCAGCCGGGGATAGTCGACGCCTGCAAAGCCGGGATCTGCTGTCTGCGTGTCGAGCAGATTGCGGCCTTTCACAGAGATGATCGTTTCCCTTCCTTCGAGCAGCTCGAGGCCGACGGTCGACAGAGTAGCGTCCAACATCGTATAGGGCGCCAGCCGGTACGAACCAC
>JBNLEN010000127.1:0-18253 GCA_050304975.1 Polyangiaceae bacterium | reverse complement strand
CACTCTGTTCAGCCGCCTGCTGGGCTTGGTGCGAGAGCAAGTGTTCGCGGCCATGTTCAGCCGCGCGGCGACTGATATCTTTTTCGTCGCGTTCCTAATCCCCTACACGCTGCGCCAATTGCTAGCCGAAGGCGCCGTGCAGAACGGCGTGCTGCCCGTGCTGACCAAGGTCCGCGAAGAAGAAGGCGAGGACCGGGCTCGGGAGTTCTTTCGAGCGCTGCGGGGGCTGTCGCTGCTGGTACTGCTGCTGGTCACGATTGGCGGCATCATCGGGGCACCCGTTTTGGTGCAAGCCTTCGCTGGCGGGTTTGACGAGCAGCCTGGCAAGTTCGAGCGCACCGTCGAGACCACCCGCTGGGTATTTCCCTACGTGTTCTTCATGGGTACGGCGGCGCTGGGAGTCGCGGCGCTCAACACCTACCGGCGCTTCGTGGTCACCTCGTTTGCGCCAGCGCTCTTGAACGTAGCCTTCATTATTTGTGCTTTGGGCCTGCCGTGGTGGTTCATCGAGCGCGGGCTCGATCCGCTCTACGCCTTGTCACTGGGTGTGCTGTCCGGCGGGCTGCTACAAGTGATAGCTCAGTGGCCAAGCCTGAGAGCCATCCGCTATATGGCGTGGCCAAGCCTGCGCTTTGGCGACCCGGCAGTGCGGGAAGTCCTGCGGCGCATGCTACCGGTGCTGTTCGGCTTTGGCGTGTACTACGTGGACGTGATCGTCGCGCGGCACTTGCTCAGCGGCATGGGCTCGGGCTCGGTCAGCTATTTCTCGTTCGCGATGCGCCTGTGCGACTTTCCCCAGGGGATCTTCGTGATGGCGGTTCAATCCGCCACCCTGCCCAGCCTCGCCACACTAGCTGCCCGCAGAAACATGGGCGAGCTGCGCGAAACGTTTGGTCTGGCTATGCGCCTGGCAATGTTCGTGGCTATCCCGGCAAGTGTGCTCTTCACAGTGTTGGCGGAGCCGATCGTCGCGCTGATTTTCGAGCGGGGCCAGTTTGATGCCGATGCCACCCGCGAAACGGCGCAAGCCTTGTTCGCCCAGGGCCTCGGGATCTGGCTAGTGGCGTGCGTGAGGCAGCTGGTGATCGTATTCTACGCGCTGGGAGATACCCGCTCTCCGGTGGCGGTGGCGGCTGTGGACTTCTTGGTGTTTTTGGTGGCTGCGCTGCTGCTGGGCGGCAGCTTCGGACATGTGGGCGTCAGCTACGCGGTGACGCTCGCCAGCGCTGCCCAGGCGCTGCTGCTGGTCATCTTGTTGCGCCGCAAGCTGGGGCTGATCGGAGGACGTGCCCTGCTGCTGAGCGGCGCCAAGACGCTAGTGGCCTCGGTGGTCGCCGCCGGAGCGGCTTACCTGTTGTTGTCTCTAGTGCTCACACGGCAAGCGGCTGGCACCCTGCTGCCGGGGGTGGCGGGCTGCGCGCTGTTCAGCATCGTCTTCTTGACCGTCGCGGCCATGCTGCGCAGCCAAGAGCTGGCGACAGTCACGGGGCCTATCCTGCGGCGTGTGCGCCGCCGAACCTGATGCCGCTTGCGCGGCCCTCGCTCAGCTGACAAGGTGCACGCCCCCCATGGCCGCCAGCAAATCCCGCCCCAAGAAAGCGCCCCCCCAAGGCAAGCGGCCAGTGGCGCTCGATCCGAAGCGCATCGTCAGCGCCGAGTTCGTCGCTGGCGCCACAGAGCTGGAACACCTGCCTGCCCCCACCTTGGTGGAAGTGGCCTTCGCCGGCCGCAGCAACGTGGGCAAGAGCAGCCTGATGAACGCCCTCTGCGGGCGCCGCAACCTGGTCAAGACCAGTGGCACTCCGGGATGTACGCGCCAAATCTCGTTCTTCAACGTCCGCACCGCCGACGGCGCGGAGCTAACGCTGGTCGATCTACCCGGGTATGGTTACGCCAAACGCTCCAAGACGGAGCGCGCCCACTGGGCTGGCCTGATCGAGGGCTATCTGTTGGCGCGCCCAACCCTGCGGCTGGTGGTGGCTTTGATCGACGTCCGGCGGGGCCCCGAACCCGACGATGCCGACTTGCTCCAACTGCTGCGCAGCGAGCCGGAGATCCAGCGCCCCGCCCTGAACATCCTGAGCGTGGGCACCAAGCTGGACAAGCTGCCTCACAATCAACGCAAGTTGGCCGTACAAAAGTTACAACCCCTGGTGGATACGGAGCTGCACGGCGTCAGCACTGAGCTGCCAGAGACCCAGGCAAAGGTGTGGCGCCGAGTGCGCAGCCTGGCGGGCCTGCCCTAAGCGCAGACCACTGTGAGCGGGGCTGCCTTCCCTACTTCGTCAGGCGCGCTGGGACGACGTTGGGCTTGTCGGACTTGGGCTCTTCGATGGTCTTGGCGGAATACCAAGAAA
Source organism: Polyangiaceae bacterium (assembly GCA_050304975.1). Lineage (GTDB taxonomy): Bacteria > Myxococcota_A > Polyangia > Polyangiales > Polyangiaceae > SZUA-265. The sequence goes on along the minus strand of JBNLEN010000127.1, from coordinate 15,896 downwards.
TCCCAATCGCTACGGCGAACGCCACCCCGACCACGAGCATCCCGATCAGGCGGTCCTTCTTCTGCGCGGGGCTCAAATTCGGCTGATTTTCGCGCGGATCGTGCTTTCGGCCCGGTGATTCGTCAGAGCTCATAGGCGCATTAATAGCATCCACAGCCGTTGCGATAAGCCCCTTCTCGCGCTAAACCGCCCTCTCCCAAATCTCCCGGTTTTCGGGTGGCCTCGGCCGCTCGCCAGTCGGGAAGTCGGGCGCATAACTCAGTGGTAGAGTGCAACCTTCACACGGTTGAAGTCACTGGTTCAAGTCCAGTTGCGCCCACTAGGAAGCTGCGCTGGCTTCGCCTTCACCCCGAAGGGGTGAGGCGAAGGCTTCGCCTTCACCCCGAAGGGGTGAGGCGAAGGCTTCGCCAGCGCCGCGGTCTCTCGTAAGCGCCCTGGACCAGCGTTGTTTGGCGCGCCTGCCGCGCGGCGCAGTTGCGCCCACTAGGAAGCTGCGCTGGCTTCGCCTTCACCCTGCGGGGGTGAAGGTGGAGGCTTCGCAGACGATACTCCAACGCCGCAACCACGACCTGCGGCCTCCGCGCCAGCGAGAGACGCCACTACTTCATGGGCGCGACTTTGAAGGTCGTCATCATGCCGGCCTCTGCATGTTCGAGGATGTGGCAGTGGAGCGCCCAGCGTCCACCGTCGATGGGGACCAAGCCGATGTCTACCGTTTCGCGGGGATGAACGAGCACGGTGTCCCGAAAGTGGGGCTCATCTACAGGCTTTCCATCACGCGCAAGCACACGAAAGAACACGCCGTGCATGTGCATTGGATGCAATCTGGCGGATTGGTTGTCGTATCGCAGCTTGAGCAAGCGTCCGCTGGGAAGCTGCGCGGGCGTGTCTTCACCATAAGCGTCGCCGTTCAGCGTCCACGCAATTCCGTACTTTCCGCCGCGCTTCGCCCCAAGCACGTACTCTAGATCCGGGGCTCGCTCGCGAAGTTGTCCCCAATCCGGCAAATGCGCGTTGGCAAGCGTCGCAAACTTGGGCGTCGTCACCGGTGACTCTTCCCCCACTTCGATGCTTGCGATCTCGAAACCACGCCGGGAAAACCGGTCGCGAATTTCGAAGCGCTGCCCAGCCTGCGCATTAGGAAAGGTCAGATCCAAGTCCAGGCGGTTTCCCGGCGCCAACTCAAAGCCGGCTGGAGAGAACGGCTTGGATGCGTACATGCCATCCACAGCAATCGCCGTAGCATTCAACGCCGAAAAGTCTGGTTCAAAGATGCGCGCATTGGCCGTATTCACGAGCCTCAACCGGATCCGTTCGCCGGGACGCACGCGCAATACGGTATCCAGCTTGCCGTTCACGCTCACGACATTCCCCCAGCGGCCGTCGTGCATCAGATCATGATGCGTGTTGAATCGCGGACTTACCTGGGCATCTCGCGTCAAACGCCAGTCATCCAGTACCCAGACCACGTCCTGTGACCACGGGGGCGGCTCGGCGTCTTCGACGACCAGCACACCATAGAGCCCTCGCTCAACCTGTTCACTGCCGCGCACGTGAGGGTGAAACCAGAACGTGCCCACATCCTTCGGGGTAAACTCATAGCGGAAACTCCCGCCCGGAGGCACCGCGGGTTGCGTCACGCCCGGAACTCCGTCCATCGCGTTGGGCACCCGCACTCCATGCCAATGAATCGTTGTCGGTTGCGGCAAGTGGTTCGTCAAATCAACGCGCAACGTTTCGCCTTGACGAACCCGCAAAACGGGGCCCGGGACCTGCCCGTTGTAGGCCCAAACCCTGGTCTTGTCGCGCCCGGCGACGAGAGCGACGTCACTTGGCGCGGCCTCGAGGCTGTAACGGCGAATCTTGCTGGCCTTAGCCGCGTCGCCCGAGACATTGGCCGCGTCGCCCGAGACAGGAGAACCAACCGCGGAATAGGCGGCTTCCAACTCTGGCGCGCTCGGAGGGCTATCCGGCATCCGCCCAGGACCGCCTTGCACTGCTGTCGCCGTCGAGCTCCAGGAATTGAGCGCTATCGCCCCGAGCGCGAGTGCGAAAGCCCCACCCAACAGCCACCAACGCCCGCTACGCTGATTCTTGGGTTCGCAACAGGACTTCATCGCCTCGTCTGCTTGCCGCTGCGCGCCGCGCGAGAGCTGCTGTGCTGACGATGCGCGACCCGATTCGCGCGATCGACGTGGCACGCAGCCGTTGCGCATTCGCTGAGGAGGTACCCCGAAAATGGAGTCATGCCTTGGAACCTAAGCAATCCACGTGCCGACGCAAGGGGCCACGCCAACAGCGGCGTATTCATACGGCCGCGACCGGGCAAGCAATTGGCGAACGCCCTCCGCGCACGATACAATCATGGCGTTTACCCCGGAATGAACGCAGCAGGCATGACCGCAGCATCGAACCCGGCTCCTGAAACCGATCTCACTCGAAGACGGTACGACCGAGTCGCCGCCGTCTACGATGCTCTCGAGTGGATGATGGAGCTGCGGGCGCGTCGCTGGAGACGAGACCTGTGGTCGCTCGTCCACTCGGGAAGCATCCTCGAGATCGGGGTTGGGACTGGTAAGAACATTCCCTATCATCCGAAAAAACAAACCGTCACCGCCCTCGATCTGTCAGAGAACATGCTGCTTCGAGCGCGCCGCAAAGCCCAACGGCTCGGAGTCAGCGTCAAACTCGAGGTCGGAGACGTGCAACAACTCGATTATCCTGACGCTAGCTTCGACGTGGCCGTAGCGACGTTCGTGTTTTGCTCGGTTCCAGATCCAGTACTCGGCCTGCATGAATTGCGGCGAGTACTCAAGCCTGGAGGTCAGTTGTTGCTGTTGGAACACGTGCTCTCCGAAGGGCCCTGGCTGCGACGCTTGATGAAATGGTTGGACCCCCTGCCCTTTCACATTTGGGGAGCACACCTCGACCGAGACACCGTGCACAACGTTCGATCTGCTGGCTTCGAGCAAGTGACGGACGTAGACCTATCGCTGGATGTGGTCAAACGCATCGAAGCCCGCGTCCCGCCACCGAAAGCCGCGGCATGACCAGCCCCCCCCTCGAAGTTGACTTCATTTACGCCGAAGATTGCCCGCACGCGGAGGCCAGCAGGAACAACCTGATCCGAGCCTTCTCTCAGCTCGACATCCCAGCGCACTGGGCAGAGCACTTGATAGATTCGACCGACGTGCCGCCGCACGTGCGAGGTTTTGGCTCCCCCACCATTCTGATCAATGGGGTTGATGTGGCGGGGCTCAATGCTTCTGCCGCCGCGGAGGCCTCGCGCTGCTGCCGATTGTACGCCGGAAGTGGAGCCCCCAGTGTCGAACTCATCGTCAATGCACTAGCCAACGCGAGCACACGTTAGTTCGTCCGCAAGTCATTCGCTGGCAGCGCTCCGTCATTCCAGCACGTCTTGCGCCGACTGGACCGCCAGAGCGATGTCATCGCAATGCTGGCTAGCGTTCAAGATCTCGTTCGCGCATTCGGGAGAACATTCGACTTCGTCCGCGTGCTCGCCGCCGTAGCAGCACAGCCGCGATTCGTCGTGGGAACAGCGGAAAGCGTGGTTAGCGCTAGCAAAAGCCTCGCACGAGATGCTCAGCAAGCAACGATCGAGAACTCGCATGCTTTCTTCACAGCTCAGAAGCTGGTCGTCCGCAAACTCCGCGACCGACCTATCGATTGAGCTGCTGGAAAGTGCCTCTTTGCAGAAGCGCGGCGAGGCTCCAGAACAGTCCGCGTACTTGGAACACGAGCTCGGGGCCTGCGAGTAGTACGCGGCGAAATCGCGGCGCGAATAGGCATCATCATCACCGCGACCAACTAGGGCGACAACCACAGACATTCCGCCGACTAGCAGCGCAGGGTTGCCCGAAAGCAAATGAAGGGTCACCCCTAGCTGGTATCACTCCCAGCTATCCCCGCAAGCTGCTCTCGATGCTCTCACCAGTTGTAGTGAGACATAGCCAGGCCCCGAAATAGTACGCCATATTGCACATTTGCAAGCCTACGTGCGGGGGGAGCGACTACACCAGCACCGCTTCGCGAGGGTATCCAAGGGCGACCTGGAGTGTCACGGCGAGCACGCGGTCAAGGGAATGCGCCCACTAGCCTTCCTCTTGATTGCGCATCTGCATGGTTACTCCAATTATGAAAAAGAATCGAGAATGACTCAGTCGAGTTACCAGAGTTGATCCATGTGGGCGCACTCTCATGGTGAGGCGTTGTTCATCCCTTCATCAATTTTCCAATCGAAGAACGTCGAGCGCTGGTTATCACTCGCTCCGAACAAGGCTGTGCGCGTGAGTCAGAGGCCATGTAGGCAATGGTGGACATGGTCCAAACTGACTAGTGCCGCACCAAATCTCGGCCACCTGTGGGCCTAGTTGGACCTAGTTGGAGCTAGTACAGCTGGACTCAACCGCCGACCTTACCGATCGTCTCCGAGCCCACTTTGCCGTCGACGCCGAGGCCTTGGAACGAGATCACTGAAGGCCCATCCCACGTCCGAAAATGGGGGCCGCCAGAGATCGCATCGAGCTGCCCCTCGTTGAGTTCACCTGCGGCACCGTCCATGCAGCGCTTCAACTCCGTCTCGGTGAAGTTGAACCCGTTGGCTTTACCCAACGCCACCACCTCGCTCGCCGGCACCTTGTCACGCTCGCTAAGCAGTTTCGCAAACTGCTCGCGAAGCTCGCCTGCTTGATCGACTGCTTCCCAGAATTTCGCCGCATCGCTCATGAACCCGTCCTCCTGAGCCCGCCAGCCTAGCGTCGTCGCCTTGCAAGCGCAATTGCACCAGGTCGTGGTCCAATCTGCTGCGGGCAAGTCACCGAAATGACCTCGTTCCTGCTTCTCATCCTGCGCGCATTTGCGCGCTCCAGCGCTCGACCCTCGGTCGCAGCAGCCGCCATCAAAGCGCTCCCGGCGCTGGAACAGCTCAAATCAGAAGCTGGCACGGCCACTGCAACGCACCCATGAAAACCCCACTTTCAGAAAGTCAGCCTTCATGAACAAGCCCACCCATCTCTTGGCAGCAATCCTGGCTGGCGTCTCGGCCCTCGTCGCGACGTCTTTGGCCCTCGCGGCAGGCGCAGATCCGACCCCACTGACAAACAACTCCGTGAGAGCCAGCGTCTCTGACCAAAACACCTGGCGCAGCAAGCGGGACGTCTTGGATGAGCTGCGCGACGCCTACGGAATGAACTACCTCGAGGTCGGTGATGTCCTCGCGGACACGAATAGGAATGCCGTCGAAAAGCGGGGCGACGTCGAGCTGTTCTGCAGCTCAAGCAAGTCCGCCTATTTCACCCAAACGTATGACGCCGACTTCAGCTTTACATGGAAGAGCGATGATGCCGCCTCTACCGGCTGGTACCCCCAAGGCATCACCGGCTCCGGGGAAGCCAAAGCCACCGGCTTGGTGGGAGACAAACGAGCGCTACTCGTCAGTTGGTACGCCAAGGACGGGAGTAAACACGAGGGCAAAGGTGCCCGCATCAGTTTCGTCGACGTCACGAACCTGGACGACGTGACCTATCGGCACACGCTGCTCGTCGAGCCGTATATCGACGGCAGAGGCATGCCCAACTTTCGTGCCGTGCAGACCCATGCGGGCGGCATTGCTTGGTACGGACGCTACTTGTACGTCGCGGACACCTACGGCGGATTCAGAGTGTTCGACCTGCGCCGGATCATGAAAACTACCTACTCCAGCGACAAGAGCAAGATCGGAGTCATCGGAGATACACCGTACGCCCACGGCTACGTGTACGTCGTGCCGATGGTCAGCCGCTACCTGCAGCCCTCGCCCCCATCTTTCCTTGATTGGAGGACCGGAAAGCTCAGTACAGACGAGTACATGAGGCTGCGCGAGCAGCAATTTCAATTCTCCTTCATCTCGGTCGATCGAACAACCAGCCCGCACAATCTGGTGGCGGGGGAATATGAGGACGGCACGGACGGCGGTCGCTTCACGCGCTGGGAGCTAGATGGCGACAACCAGCGCATCGGAGCATCGCGTTCATTTGGCACGAAGAACATCAACCGCACCAATACTCAGGGCGTCGCCAGCGCGTACGGCACTTGGTTCTACAACCACACCTACTCCAAAGATCAATACCGGATCCACATGCAACTACCAGATGGCAGCGTCAAATCAATCCGCGGTGGCTATGGTTTGGAAGACATGTACTACAACAAGCGCACCAAGCGTCTGTGGATGCATACCGAGCACCCTGGAAGTCGAAAGGTCTTCTACAAGGAAGACCCGATCAACGCCTGGGCCAACGGGGATCCGGATGGAAACAAGCTATGCTTCTATCGCGCTCCGAACTAGCGTTGAGCGCCCTCCAGCAGGCCACACAACTCCACGGCGGAGCCGAACAGCGTCCGTGAGGGGACCTCCAGAGCATCCATGACGATCAGGGCGGGGGCGACATCCTCCGTCTGCTCCCCGCGGATCACGCGCAGACGCAGCGCCTCTGTCAAGCTCGTGCGGGTTGTGTCCACGTACCAGCCCGCTTCCGCATAGCCGCAGACTACTTGCCCAAAGTAGACCGCCAGGGCAGCGGCCAATTGCTGGACGGCGCCAGAGCGTTCAGCATCGCTGCCACGAAAATCATCGTGCTCTGCAAGATGCACGTCCAGCTCGACCAGACTCTCCAACGTGAGATCGAAGAGCAGCGCATGCTGCGTCAGGTACTCCACGGCACGTTGGCGGGCAGCCTCCACATACTCATCCAGCTGCTGAGATAATGCTTGCACCAGCGGCACCACGCCAGCGTCAGAGTGTTCTTCCGAGGGCGGCGAAGCCCCCTCCACTTGCTCTGCCACCCGCGTCGCTCCTGCTGCCCCCGGCTCAGGGGGAGTCAGGCGGAAGGGCTTGCCCGCTGTCACATCTTCAAAGAATGCGCTCAGCGGGATCTCCAGCTCCGACTCCTCAAAGCCGGCCAACTCCCGTGGCGATAGCACCTGGCCGATCGAGTTCCAGGCGACAAGCAGTGGGATCCCGAGCACGACCCGCTGCGTCAGCGCCAGCACCGCCTCTGGCCGATGCTTCATCAAGTTCACGCGGATCAGGTAGATGCCCTCCAAGGTGTCCCGCTGAAGCTCTGTTTTGCTCTGCCAAAGCTTCGTCAGGCGCTTGCTGACTTTGCTCTTGTGGGAATACAGCTCGACCACTGGATGCAATTGTCGCTCACGCGCCAGTTGCTCGTGTCGCCAGACCTCACGGCTCAGAGCTTTGGGGTCCAACGCTTGCTCGCGGCGCGAGGCCGCCGGCAAGTCGACGATCACATGGGCCATGAGGCCCACGCTAGCAGCTCACGCGAAAGGGCGCAGCAGGCCAATCAGGCTAGTCCAAATAGGGGCTTTGAGGCTCTGGGGGCGGAGGCTGCACGTATTCCCCGCGAACTTGGCGGTCCTCAATGTTGAAGTGCTGCTCAATGCAATGCTCCAAGTAGAACGCCACCGCCGGCTCACGCAGTCCCTTGAAGAACGAAACGTCTTGGTCGTCATCTAAGCGCGCGCGCACGCAGTAGTCGAAGACATGCTGAGCGATCGGTCTCCGCGCCACGTACAGTTGCTCGATGTGACGTGGATCGAAATTCTTCCACACCCAAGGGATGGGGCCATGGGAGATACGGATCAGCGTAGGCCGAATGTAGATCGACGTCTCATTGATGCGCCGAAGACCAGAGAAACACAGAAGCAGGAAGGTACCCGCAGCGAAGGCGATCGGTTTGGACAGCCCAAATTCGATACCCCCCAACACGACCGCTGCCACGACAATCCAACCCGTCAGGTTTAGACCATCATCAGGCCTCTGCATGCTCCAAGGCACGCGCACGCGTAGCGTTTCACTGCCGTCCGCTTCCGTGTGCTTCTCAACACTGACCCCCTGAGGCACTCCACCCAGGTTGTCCTTCTTACGACGGCTGCGCTTATGCCGGGCATCGTCCAAGAACACAGGGTTGTTGCACCGGCGGCAGCGTGCGTCGCCATCTGCGTAGACCACATCCTTACCATGCAGGTCGATGTCGCAGTGTTCACAGCGGGGAAGATTCAGTGCCATCGGGCAACCCTCTCTGACAACATCAACCCACCACCTGGCGTGTGTAGGCACCGATGAAGAAGGTGATCAGGATGATCCCGATCATGATTTCCGCGGTAAACAACAGCTTGTAGCGGGACGTGGAATTCGTCACCAACGCTTCGGCGTTGCCGAAGCCCCCCATGAAGCCGTGCATGCTGATGATAATCAAGGCGATCGTCGGCAAGTCCTTGTAAAGCGTGGGCTGTTCGTCCCACACAACCTCCATACCGCCGCAAGCCAACCGCAACAGCACGGCAAACACCAAGATCACGACCAACGCCGTCGCCATCAAGTTTTCGAGCAACACGCCCCAACCGAAAGCTTTTTCGAAGACGACCCGCTCAAACACTGCCCCCACCTTCTCCAGCAGGGTGCCACCAGCAAAGCCTCGATGATTGGTGTAGTGCCGCAAGTGCCAATACGCCCAATCGGACTCGTTGCTCATGCTGCGACCATCGAAGATGTCCCGCAGCCGGGTAAACTCATCTACGGCGCGACCGATGCACAGTTCTCTGGCGCGTCGCTCCACTTCGAGCGGATCCGTCACTCGGTTCAGCCCTTGGTCGTCCCATTTGGCGTCGCGTAAGCGCGGATCTTTGAGATAGACGTCGACATCACCACCTCGACGGATGTGCTCCACGCACTGCTCGTAGAACAGCCGGTGTTGCTTGGCCCCCCAGATCTGCTCAATGTCGACCAACAGCTGGTTGAAGTCGATCCCGAACGAACGGATGTCGGCCCCAGACAGAGAAATCGCCGCATCTCCCAGCATCTTGGTGTCCGTCGTCGCCAAACGACCGGGAACGTTGGCGTCATCCAAGAGCCAGTCTCCTCGGAAGTTGGCGTGGTTGAAACTCAACTCGGAGCCACCGATGGTGCGAAAGTCTGCGAAGCTTGCAAACTCAGCCCGTTCAAAGTGGGCCTCCCCCCCGAACTGGGTGTTGTAGAAGCTCGTATAGTCTTCTGGATCGCTACCGAATTGAACGCGCTCAAAACCAGCAAACTGGTTCAGGTAGGTGTTGGCAAATGACGCCTTACCGTGAAAGCGCGTGATGAAGTCGCGCACGTGGGTGACGCCGTATTGGTTACCGTGCGTGAGATCATCTTCTGCGTCATCATCACCTTGATACAGCTTGTAGCGCTTGTGCAGCGTGCTGGGATCCTTGTAGTAGACGCGGTAGGTCAGCGCATCCAACGCGAAGTGGCTGCGCCCATCTACGATGTTGTCCTCAAACGTCAGGTCGCCTTCGATTTCACCGCCGTAGAAGATCAGATCTTTGATCTCACTACGGCTCATCAGAAAGCTACCGCGCGACACGATGCGGCTGAAGTTGGTCGGCGCGAACACCTTGATGCGCCGAATAGTCACGTCCCCATCAAACTGGGCATTCTCGAAGCTGACGCCCAGTACGAACTTTGAATCTTCGATCAAGGTCTTGCCGCGCACGCGGATCGAAGCCAAGTGCACAGGCCGCTTGGTTGACTGCAGGCGCGACATGTCCAATCCGCCGAAGACTCCGTAGGCCATGTACACGGAGCCATCGAAGCGGGTACCTTTGAAGCTGGCCTGCTTTTCGAAATGGATGTAGCGCATCTCCGCCGTGTGGTGAAAACGCGCGTTCCGGAAATTGGTATCACTCAAGAAGGTCGCGAACGGCAAGTTGGCGACGCGGCCCGTGACCTCAATCCCCTCCAGATTTGCGGGACCAAAGATCACCGCGTGGTCTAGATACAGCCGATTGAACTTGGCGCCCGGGATGATGGCGGACTTGTTCACCTCGCCCTTCCAGCGTTTGCCGAGGTGCAGTTCGTCCAGGATAAAACCGTTGAAATCGAACTGTTCGTCAAAGCTGGCTTCAAAGCCATGAATGGTGCCCACCACGCAGCGCTGACAGCCAACGCGCGTGGCCCAGCTTCGGCCTGTCAGATCCAACTTGTCGATGTAGACGTAGCGCAGCAGTTCACCGGCCTCGAAGGCCTGCTTCGCTTGCTCTTCTGTCATCACCGTGAGGTAGCGATTGACGCCCGTCTGCGTCACGTAGATGAGCGCCTGTTCTCCGGCCTTGGCCTTTCTTACCTGCCCCCGCACGTAGGCCTGAAGTTCTTCGAGCAACGCTTCCCGCTCGGGATGCTCCGAAAAGTGCGCCAAGAAATACGCCGCGTATTGGGGATCACTCTTGAAGCTGGCCTGCCAAATCTTCTTGGCCTCGGCATGTTTGCCCTTCCACTCCAGCACCATGGCGTCTGCCCACGGTTCGCCCTTGAGGCGCGAATACAGGTTGGCCTCGTTGGCATCGATGGCTGCCGCGTAGATCTTGTCCGCCAGCGCCTCGTCCCCTTGCTTGAACCAGTAGTCCCCCATGCGCCGCAGCACTATCGGATCCTGTACCAGAGCGATCTCGGCCTCGTTGTGAATCACCGGATCCTCCGGCTTTTCGGGCGCGACGTAGACAGCGGTCGCTGTTGGAGCGACCGCTGTTGCCGAGGGGGTAGGCTGCGGCGGAGCAGCCCGCGCCGCGTCCATCACCGCGCTGATGACGAGCAACAACGCGAGCAGCAGGACAGCCAACGCGGGGCGCACAGCTAGCTGACGCAGGCTGCTGCCCCGGTGATGCGTTTTGGGCGCGGGCACTGGTGCTCGGGTAATTAGCGGGTAACCGGATTGCGCAACAGGATTTCGCCCTGTTGGTCGGTGAGCGAACGCGAGTCGTTCGCAGGGCTCCAGAACATCAGATTGTCCGCGCCGTCATCCGCGCACTCTGCTGGGGATAGGCGACCATCCTCGTTCGCATCCGCACTGTCTGGGCAAAGCGGAGTATCGGACAACGGATCTTGACCTACGATGTCGCCGTCCAGCCCGAGGCCGTTGCGCTCCACCGTATGAAACAGGCCCAAGAAGTGACCAGACTCATGAGCGATGATGATCTCGAGTTCTTCGCCCGCGGCCACCAGCATGTCCGGATCACCGGACTCGAACGCCGTCAGGTAACTTCCCATGTTGATGGCCACACCCGAAGTCGAGGTCCCCTGCAAGGTAGGCGGACCGGGCACGCCACCGGCTAGACCCAAAATCGACAGACCTGCGTCCCCGAAGGCGATGTCGTTGACCAAGAACAAGTTCAGAGATTGCGAGGACTCGCTGGGAACCGTCTGGAACAGGCCAGCCAGCTCCTCCTCGCTGTCGATCACTCCGAAAGTTTCTGCGTCATCACCATCTATGGTGTTGTAGGTCACCTCACCTAAGGTGATACCGACGCTGTCGTAGATATCGCTGACCGCTTCGAGAATCCCCTGGAAGGAGATGTCATCAATGGCGTCTTCGGCGGTCAGCCCCTCGATGCCAACGAAGTGCAGATTGAGATCGATGACCTTGGCTTCAGCGGGTTCCATCTTGACCACCAACTTGACTTCGCCTTCGAGCGGTGCGGAACCAGTTCGCAAGCTGATCACCCACTTGCCCGGCTCTGGACTGACGTCGGGGTTCGTTGGCACAAGCAGCGTATAAGAGCCGACGGTCGCGTCGGTGCGATTGATCGAGATATCTTCTTCGAAGTCAAACACGACCTCGCCACTCGGGGTGGTGACCTTCTCGGCGATCATCAGCTCTTCCGGCTGTTCACTACCGTCAACCACCAGGGCAAAGGATTGCGCGCCGTCGGGCAGAATGAACGAAACCTCAACGCCCTCGTCCGTCAACTGCTGCACCCCGAGGCTGACAACGCCAAACGCCCCGTCGAAAGTCGGTGCGGGCACATCGTCATCGGCGCCGCCGTCCGTGGTGTCATCGGCGCCGCCGTCTGCGGTGTCGTCATCATCGTCGTCGTCTGCATCATCATCTGCAGCGCCAGCGTCGTCATCGAACAGGCTGTCGTCCACGTCACCTTCGGTGCAACCAGACGCGGCAAGTCCGCTGCAGGCCCCGAGCAACAGCCATTGAGCACAACTGAGGCGGATCATTGTTGGCCTCCTTCAAGCTTCAAGCGTTGCTCCCGCAACTCGAGCATGCGGGCATCGACGCGCCTCAGCGAAAGCTCGGTCACGGCCCGTAAATGCTTGAGCGTTTCAGTGCGCAGATGCGCCTCCAAGATCTGCCGACTCTCCAGCACGGGGACATTGGCAAGCGCGCGAATGGCCGCCTCACGCAGGCGTTTCTGTTGGTTGCTGAGCAGCGCCTTGACCACCGGCAGGCTCTTGGCTCCGAAACCAAGCGCGTAGGCGCGGGCGGCTTTGCCTCGCAACAGCCAACCTTCCTGGCTCGAACCGATCAACCCGGTCAGCACGGTTTCGGTAGCGCTAGTGTTGAAGTAACTCAGCGCGGATATCGCACGACCGCGCTTGAGCGCGAGCAACTTGCGGTTTTGTGCTACCTCTCGCAGCACCGTGGCAGCGTCTGGCCCGAGCGCGAGCCATTCCGCTTTGCTTGGGGTGTATTCCGGCGCCCCGAGCATCACTTGGATCTCGTCGCGCAACTGTTGGGTCGGTGCGGCAGAGGCGCTGAAACCGTAGCTCAGCACGGCAGCCAGCCCCAATAAGGCGATGGTTCGCTTCATCCTTGGATTCCCTTCGAGCTGTGTCAGTGGATTCAAAAAACGAGGGCCGCGCCTGAATCGGCGCGGCCCGCTGGAGCGGGGCTTATTCCTCCGCGTCCGCCTTTTCCATGCGGTTGCCCTTCATCTTGGTCAGGCCCTTCTTCTTGCCGGCTTCTTCGCCTTCCTCGGAAGCCTCTTCTCCGCCCTCTTCACTGGCGTCGTCAGCAGCGTCGTCGCCACCTTCTTCACCGGCAGCATCGTCGCCGCCTTCTTCAGCCGCGTCATCGGCCATGTCATCCCCCGCTGCGTCATCTGCAGCTTCGGTGGCATCCCCACCTTCGGGCATCTCTGCCTCTGGAGTGCTACCGCCGCAAGCGACCATGGAAATGCAAGTTGCCGCCACAAAGATAATTGAAGTTGTCTTCATTGAAGTCTGTCCTCTGTTCACTCTTGCTGCCTATCCAGCCGTGCATCAGCCGCCAGGCACTGGTTGTAAAAACGATTGAGTCCCACTACTGGGCGACGCATTCTCAGCGCGGCGACGCTACGAAAGCAAGCCCTGTCGTCGAATGCCGCTTAGACGCGGTCTTGCTGGCAACCGTTCAATAGCGTCGAAACCCAGCACAGACCGACCATCGGCCTGGCCGGTGAAATGGGTATTTCTGGGCTCGTCGTCTGCGGGTCATTGCTGCTTGCAACGATCCGCTTCCTTCAAACATTGGTTGAAACACGGCTGGCGCGACGCCTTGTCAGGGGCTTGCGCTTTGCAATTGTCCGTGCATTGCCGCTGCTTGGCTTTGCAGTCTTCGTTGCCTTCGGCCGCTGCGTCCGCGGCATCCCCTCCAACGCCACCTGTAGGTGCATCCCCTACCGCAGTCTCCTGCGGCTCTGCCGGATCCGCCGCGACTTCAGGAGCCTCTGGCTCCGGCTGCGAGCCGGCACAGCCGCCGGTCGCTCCCAAACACAGAATCATCCCCAATGGCGCGATGCGCCACAATCCACGCTGCATTGTCCGTCCTCCTACGACCCCAGCAGTCCAAGCTGGTGAGCCGAGCATACACGGACAAGTGGGCAAACCTAACCCCAGAGTTGAATTCAACTCAGAGCAAGCCTGCCGGTGAAACAGCCTTCCAGACTGCCAGGCCTAGCGGCTTTGACAGACGTCTGACGCCTGCTCGCAGATATCCAGGGAGCGCTCGCCCTTGAGTTCAAACTGCTCGCCAGTCTGACCAAAGGCACCATTGCAACTGCAGGTCCACAAGTTGGGGTCGCCTGAAGGCTGCTGCATATCCGGAGGGACCGGAATCGGTGTTCCGGGGAACGGAACTCCTGGGGGTGGAATAAACCCGGGATCCCCTCCATAGATCTCACCATTGTAGCAGTTCACGGAGCGATACTCGTAGAGCTCCACGTTGACGCCGCTAGCAGTGGCGCCAGAGCGCTGACAGCGATCCGTGATGCTGCAGTCGTAGCGTGACGCGTACAGCGAATCCTCCACGCACATCGGCTCCCCCAGCGTGCCCAGGCTAGCTTCATCGCAGACGTCCAACGCCTGCTCACACGTGGCGCTCGACGCTCCGGCGCCTTCGAACGAAAACTGAACGCCAGTGTTATAGCAATTGCAGTACCAACCATCGCCTTGCTGGCCACAATTGACGCCATCGTAGCGTGAGACGCTCACGGTCACACCATCATCGCTGGTACGAGAGTCGCTGATGCAGTTGCGCGAGATATCGCAAAACTCTCCACCGAAAGCTTGACTGGTCAGCTCACACTGCTCATCGGCAGCCGGTGGTGCGGGCTTTTGACCCGTCAAGCAATCCTGGGCAGCGTAGGAACACGCCTCATTCGGGCTCGCCCCCTCCACGAAGACCTGGGTGCCCCCGCCTGGGCCTTCACAAAAGCACTGCGCCTCTTGCGCGCCGCCATCACAAAACACGAAACCGACAGAATCCGAGCAATCGAGCTGAACCTGACAGCCGAATTCATAGCTATCGTAGAAGCCCGCCTCGCAGTCTTCTGGCCACGGCTGATCAGCTGGTAGCGGTTGCATTCCCGGGACGGGACCTGCCCCCGGCCCAGCAGGAGTCATGCCGCCCGGCAAGGGGACCATCCCCCCCGGAGCCATTCCCACCGGGCCGCCCCCTCCCGCAGGCGCAGGCCCCGTGGGATCCGGCACGCCCGGACCAGTCGGCTCGACGAAGTCATCATCCGCCGCGTCGTCGAGCCCGTCGTCATCATCCAGGGGATCCAAGAAGTCGTCGTCGGCCTCGATTCCGTCACCAGTGCCATCGCCGCGACCGGAGGAGTCAGTCCTACCGCCACACGCAGAGAGGACTGCCACCAAGGAACCAAAAACCAAGATCTGGCCAAGCTTCATAGGCGTCAGCGTACGCTAGCGCTGGTTGTGGTACCAGGCCCCCAACGTGTTTCACCCCTTTCACCGGCAATTTTGAATGAAGTTTCTGCACGCAACATCGTCCAGTGTGCAAAACGACACTCTGGCCGCTGTCACATGCCCAGATCGAACAACCAACCCAACGAAATTTCTGCGTAGGGTCTGAGGCTGGCGAGCGAATCCGAATCCGAATCCAAGCGGTCCTGCAACTGCGCCGCTTCTCCCAGGCTGAACCCCGCCTGCGGAGTCGTGGTGGAAGCGTCCAAGTCGCCGAATGGCAGCACGGCGCCGATCACCACCCCCAATCGCGGCCCCCCTTGCACGCGGTTCGGTCGATAGCCGTAGCCCACCCCGAGGTTGGCCCAAAACAGGCTGGAATCCCGATTGTAGTCCCCTTCGGTGCCCCCGTTGTCCGTCATGGTCGCGGAGATGGAGTAGCTAGAAAAACCCAGCCCCACATCACCGATCACGGAATGCTCGTCCATGAACCAGATGCGAGCGCGCAGTGGGATGTTCAGGCTGGAGTACTCCCCTTCGCCGGACGCTCCCGTGGGGGGCGATTCCGCTTCGATGTCTCCGAATCCAAAGCTCACGCCCAGACTGGGCTCGAGCCAACAAATGCCCGGCTGCAGCGCGATCGCGCCGCCAATCCAAGCATTGGGCCCAATCAGGTTCAGATGCGGGCCGAGCAGCCACGGACACTGCCGCTGTGCCACCGGCTCAGGCTCGGGCTCGGGCTAAACGTCGCTCGCTACCTCGGTCTGCGCTGGATCCTGGCTCCCTCCGTCGACGCTCGCGACCTCGTCCTGGACCGCTTCGGTTTCCATTCCGTCCGGCGTTTCGCCGCGTGGCGGGAGCACGCTGGCGT
>JBNLEN010000126.1:0-18307 GCA_050304975.1 Polyangiaceae bacterium | reverse complement strand
CTCTTGGCCCGCTATCGAGCCTACGATCCTTGCCCGGAATGCGGGGGGCGGCGCTTCAACCAACGTGCGCTGTCGTACCGGCTTGGCGGGCAAGACATCGCTCAGTGGCACCAGCTGGAAGTCACGGAGCTGTTGGCTCTTCTAAACGGGCTCTCGCCCAAGACTGCGCAGGGGGCTCTCATCCGAGAGCAACTGCTCAGTCGCGTCGGCTTTCTGGAGCGCGTCGGGCTTGGCTACCTCAGTCTAGATCGCCAAGCGCGAACCCTCTCTGGCGGCGAGGCCCAACGCGTGACGCTCACGGCGGCTCTCGGGACGTCTCTGCATAACGCCTTATTCGTATTGGATGAGCCGAGTGTTGGCCTGCATCCGAGTGACGTGCCTCCGTTGATGGACGCCGTGAAGCAGCTGTCGGAGCGCAACAACATCGTGCTCATGGTGGAGCACGATCCCCACCTGATCCAAGCGGCGGACCGTGTGGTCGAACTGGGGCCCGGTGCTGGCGTGGACGGCGGGCAGGTGGTGTTTGACGGGGACGTTGCAGCCGCGCGCCGCGCCAAGACCGCCACTGCGCGTGCGTTTTCGGCAAAAGCGACGCGTCAGACGACGCCGCGTGAGCCCAGCTCGCGACTGCATCTCACTCACGTCAAGGCCCACAACCTGGCTGACGTCGACGTGGAGCTCCCGCTGGGCGTGATGTGCGTCGTCAGTGGCCCGAGCGGCTCCGGCAAGACCTCACTCGTGCAGAGCGTGCTGTATCGGGCGCTGGCGCGGCGCCTAGGAAAGTTCGATGTCGAGCGACCAGAGCCTTTCGGCGAGCTCCACGGCGCCGAAGAGCTGTCTGAGGTCGTGTTGGTGGATCAATCTCCCCTGGGGCGCACGTCACGCGGCAACACGGCGACTTATACCAAGGCTTGGGACCAGATCCGCAAGTTGTTCAGCGAACAACCCTCCGCGAAGCAGCGCGGCTTCGGGCCATCGCATTTTTCGTTCAACGTCGATGGTGGCCGTTGCGAAGCCTGCAAAGGCGAAGGCCATGAAACGGTGGAGATGCAGTTCTTGGCGGACGTCAGCCTGGTCTGCCCGGTGTGCAAGGGGCGCCGCTTCAAAGATGAAGTGCTGCAAGTCAACGTGCGTGGAGTGTCGGTCGACCGCATGCTGGCGAGCACCGTTGATGAAGTGCTGCAATGGTTTCGTGACGTGCCGCAAATTCTCAGAGCGCTGGGGCCGGTTCGGCGTTTAGGCTTGGGGTACATCACGCTGGGTCAGCCGCTGTCGACGCTCAGCGGTGGAGAGGCGCAACGCCTGAAGCTGGCGCGCGCACTGGGGGAGCGGCTGAAGGGCACGTTGTTTGTGGTCGATGAGCCGAGCGCGGGGCTTCATCAAGATGAAATCGATCGCGTGTTGGACTGCTTCGATCAAATTGTTGACGCGGGGGGCAGCGTCGTGTGCGTCGACCACGATCTGTCAGTCGTGAGGCATGCGGATTGGGTGATTGATATGGGCCCCGGCGCGGGCCGCAACGGGGGCCGGGTGGTGTTCGCCGGCACCCCGCTCGAGCTTGCCAAGGCTGAGACGCGCACTGGCTCCGCACTTCGCATGACGCGAAGCAACCCGCGCGTCGGCGGTCGAGGCTCGGGCGCACGCAAGACCAAAGCCGACTGGTCACTGGTGGTGGAGCACGCGCGCGAACACAATCTGAAGGATGTTAGCGCCCGAGTGCCTCACGGCGCGCTGACTGTCGTCACCGGGCCTAGTGGCTCGGGCAAGAGCAGTCTGGTATTCGACGTCATGTTTGCCGAGGGGCAGCGGCGCTTTCTCGAAACGCTGACGCCCTATGCGCGTCGCTTCTTGCCCACTATGCCCAAACCAGACGTCGACTCGGTTTCCGGGGTGCCGCCGTCAGTAGCGCTGGAGCAACGCACCACGCGGGCCGGGGCGAACTCGACCGTCGCGACGGTCACCGAGATAGCTCACTACTTGCGTCTGCTTTTTGCCAAGCTGGGGGTTCCCCATTGTCCGACACACGGGCTGCCCATCGGTAGCCGGCACCCGGAACAACTGCTGAGAACGCTGCAGCGTAAGCCCGGCAAGTGGGCCCTGCTGTCGCCCGTCGTGGAAGCGCGCAAGGGAACTTATCTAGACGTATTCAATGCGGCCGACCGTGACGGCATCGAAGCGGCGCTATGCGATGGGCAATGGGTAGAAACGGCGGAGCCACCCAAGCTGGCGCGCAGCAAGGAGCACAGCATCGACCTGCAGCTGAAAGCCGCGGACAGTTTGCGTTCGCTGACGCTGAGTGAGCTCGAGCGCGCGCTGACTTGGGGCAAGGGCTCCGTCAAGTTGCTTGGAGCCAAGGGGAAGCAGGAGCGCTTCTCCACTTCACGGGCGTGTCCAACCTGCGGGTTTTCAGTGCCCGAGCTCGATCCGCGTTGGTTTTCGTTTAACACCGAACAAGGCCGATGCGCCAGCTGCGAAGGTAGTGGCCAGGTGCTGCTCAACGAGCGACCCAAGCGCCGCCGGCGGCGACGGGCGACGAGTAAGAAGAAATCGACGCGCGCTGAAACGGAGCCCTTCGTCGAGCACTGGGTGACTTGTCCCGACTGTCAGGGAGCACGCCTATCGGAGATCCCGCGCAGCGTAGATCTGGCATCGATGAAGTACCATGAGGCCGCGGGCCAATCCGTGGCGCGGTTTGCGAAGTGGGCTGAGCAGCTGAAGTTTACCGGCGAAGAAAAGAAGCTGGCTCAACCGATTGTGTCGGAGTTACAGCGCCGGGTGGCGTTTTTGCTCGAGGTTGGGCTCGACTATCTCTCGCTTTCGCGCGCGGCGCGCACGCTGTCCGGCGGGGAGATGCAGCGATTGCGCTTGGCCGCGCAGCTGGGCGCAGGGCTCACGGGTGCACTCTATGTCTTGGATGAGCCCACGATTGGGCTGCACCCGCGCGATACAGAGCGTCTGATTGGCAACCTGAAGCAGTTGGTGAAACTGGGCTCGACGTTGATCGTGGTCGAGCACGACGCGGACACCATCCGCGCGGCGGATCACCTGATTGACATGGGCCCGGGGGGCGGCGTCCGAGGTGGACAAATCATGGCCAGCGGCAAGCCCCGCGCCGTCTTGAGCTCGGACTCCCCGACGGCGCTCGCGTTGCGTGATAGTCCGGCGCTACGCACGCCGCTCGCTGTCGACAAGGCGGCCCCCAGACTCGGGATCTACGGCGTCAGCCAGCACAACCTGCAAACGGTGGACGTGGAGTTTCCTCTCGGCCACTTCAACGTCGTGGCAGGGGTGAGTGGATCCGGTAAGAGCACGCTGGTGCGCGGGGTGCTTTTGCCGGCGGTCAGGCAAGCGCTGGGGCTGGTTTCGGAAGACCCTGGTGCGTTCGACTCGCTATCGAAGCTCGATGGTCTCAAGCGTGCGGTCAGTGTGGACCAGTCGCCAATCGGCCGCACTCCCCGCTCGGTGCCAGCGACATTCTTGGGGATCTGGGACGATATCCGCAAACTCTTCGCTGCTTCGAAAGACGCGATGATCGCTGGCTACAAGGCTTCGCGCTTTTCGTTCAACACCGCAACCGGCGGACGCTGCGGCACGTGCGATGGGCAAGGCGTGATCACTCATGAGATGAGCTTTTTGCCCGACACAGTGCAAGTCTGCCCGACCTGCCAGGGGATGCGCTTCGAGCCCGAGACGCTGCGAGTTCGCTACGCTGGCCTGAATATTGGAGAGGTGTTGCGTTTGTCCATGGAAGAGGCGGTGGAGGTCTTCAAGAACCACCCCCGCATTACTCGCCCGCTGCACACCATCAATCAATTGGGCGCCGGCTACATTCGGCTCGGCCAAGGCTCTCACACGCTGAGTGGTGGCGAGGCGCAACGGCTCAAGCTCGCCGCTGAGCTAACGGCCAGTGCCCGTCACGAAGCCACACTCTACGTCTTGGATGAGCCCACCACAGGTTTGCACCAAGCAGACGTCGCGAAACTGATGTCCGTGTTGGGTCAACTTGTCGAACGCGGAGACACGCTGATTGTGATCGAACATCATCCGAGCGTGATTGCGGGCGCGGACCATATCGTCGAGCTGGGGCCTGATGGCGGTGAGCGCGGAGGTAAGGTTGTGGCGCATGGCGCGCCGAGAGTATTCAAGAAGAAGCGGACCGCTACGGCTGTAGCGATCCGCTCGTTGCTCTAGCTCCTGTGTACGGTTGAGCCACTCTTCTAGTGGCTAGCGTGCGGCGTTGGGCTGCCCAGTCCCGGTGTAGACTTGCGTAGCGCGAAGTCCACGGACCAGCGCCCAGCGCCGACTACTGAAAACAGTGACAGCAGGAACAAGACCAGCACGCTGAGCTCCAGAGATTGTCCTGTGGTGAACAGCCCTTCGTGAGCGTGTACGAAGAACACTGCGCCGAGGACCGGTGGGATTTGAAGCAACGCGGCTGTGCGTGTGAATAGCCCGGTGGCCAGCATCAACCCACCTGCGATGTGAGCCAAGACGACGAAGTGTGCAATCGCAAATGGCCAGAACCAGTCGCCGCTGGTGCGGATCAAGTCGAGCAACAGATCTTGATTGGTGGTCAGCAGTGCACCGCGCACCAATAGTCCGATGCCCAAGTAGATTCGAATCGCGTCCAAGACGTGAGGACGAAACGACTCGAGCCTGTTGAGCCAAGCTTCCATGTTGCCTCCTAGGTGGATGAGGTTGAACCACCTGCGAGTTGTCGACGCAGGTGAATATGGATAGTACGGCGCGTTAACCCGATCGGCTACGAGCTCATTCCGCTGAGCACGCCGGCTACCTCGGGTTTGCAAAAGTGAAACTTCAACGTTTCGTGGTGCGTAGCGGGAGGCTGATCGTCGCTGTGGTGCCTCGGCCCAAACGGCTCTTGAGTTCCAGAGAACCACCGTGATCTTCGATGATTCGGCGGCTCGTCGGCAGACCGAAGCCCAACTTGACCCGATCACCATGACTGGAAAGTTCGGGGATGAAGATTGTCTGTAACCGTGCGGCATCGATGCCAACGCCATTGTCTTCGATTTCGATCTGCAGCTGCGTGTCGCTGGCGCGCGTGCGGACCCACAGTTCGCGCCCGCCTCGTGCGTGGTCCGCTTTCCCGTTGGCAGCGTCATCACCCGACTTCAGCTGTAGCCGTTCTTTGGCATCAAGCGCCTCGAGTGCATTGCTCAGCAGGTGCAGGAAGGCCTGCCTGAGCTGCGCGGGATGGCAACTGATCTTCGGAGTTGTCTGGTATTCCTTGTGCAGCGTGGTGTTTGGAGCGATGCGCCCGTGCAGCAGGTCGAGCGCGCTGTCGAGTCCAGTCTGAACGTCGAAGTCCTGAACTTCAGACTCATCCAATCCGGAAAACTCCTGCAATGAATGCACGACCTTGCGGATACGACGACTAGCCCCTTGAACTGTCTCCACCACCGCCGGTAGCGCTTTCAGAGCCCGCTGTTTGCGTTTTTCATCGGTGTCCGCGATGATACTCGGAATCCGCACCAGCGAGTCGACGCTAGAGTTCAAGGTGCCAAGCGGGCTGTTCAGTTCATGAGTGACGCTGGCTACTAGTTTTCGCAAGGACGCGAGCCTGCCTGCTTGGAGTTCACGGATGGCATGTGCTTGTTCCGCCGCCAGCGCGCGCATGTGTTCGCTCAGAGCGACACTCAAGACTACGAGCTCCATCAGTGTGCCAAGCAGAATCATCAAGCCGGCCAGAGCCGGTGGGATGTCGATCACTCCTGAAAAGGCCAAACTTCCCATGACGAAGCCCAGCGTCAGCGGAGCCTGCGCGAATGCATACCACTTGGCGGTTGCGGAACCCATGCGCGCGCAGATCAAGGCAGCGATCAGCACGAACACGAGGCTGAGGGGGATCAACGGGCCCAGCCAAGAATCAGCCTCGAACTGAGGTAGAAACCAAGCAGTCATCGTCGCAGCGAGCGGCAAGACGATGAATAGGTTCAGTTTCAGTAGCCGGTCCAAACGTGGAATCAGCTCACTCGTGCCAATGAAGCTGCGGGCGAACCCGATGTGAAACATCAGCCATCCCCAAGAGAAGATGGGCACGGCCGCGTCTCCGAGCGCCAAGAACCAGCCGAACAAGCCGATGTAGCCGCTGACGAGCCACATGTAGATGACGTAGAAGAAGATCTGGCCGACGTAGAGCCAGTAGTGCAATCGTTTGAGACGAAACGCCAGAACGAGGTTGTAGAGTCCAAGCCCAATCAGCACGCCGTAATACAGAAACCCGATCAACGTGCTCAGCAGTGCCTCGTAATCTCTTTCGTGGGGCGTCCTGAGTTCGAGCGGCAGATACAGTTCCGAGTCGGACTTGACCCGGATCCAAAGGTCGCGACGCTCGCCTGGTTCAAAGTCCAAAGGAAAGTCGTGGACCGGAGAGGGGACTTTCCGTTCAGAGAAGGGCACCATCCAACCCGAATGCATGCGTTCGTCGGGGCTATTGGCGTGGGTAGCGTAGACGTCAATCTGATTGAGGCGGGGCCACTGAATGCTCAAGAATCGTTGCGCGCGTTCTGCGCTGTCGTTGACTAGCTCGATGTGGAACCACCAGGTGGACCGGCTGTATCCGACATGCGGCACGCCCTTGGCGTAGAGCTTGGTCTTTCGTTGCCGGACTTGCGCGTAGGTCAGATCACCCGATCGGTCTTCCAGGTAGGCGATAGCTGGCCCGCGTACCTGTCGCGTTTCGGACAAGTTGAGACGTGGTTGTTTGGTGCCAGGTGGTGCGGCGACTACTTGCGGTCGGTTGCCGCACGCCGACGCTATCAACACCAGGGCGAGCAGCGCCAGCAGCCTTACGTGCTGCAGCAACTGCCGGGGCAGGCCGAGATTGGAAACTGGCTCGTCCTGCCTCATGACCCGTCCTTTTTAACCCCGATCCCGGTTGCTGAAAAAGTGCGAACTGCCAAACGATTGTGTCTTTTGTTCTGGTTTGTCGTTTATCCTAGGCGCCGCTTGTCGTCGCCGATAGCGTGAGCTGATGAAGGCGTGGCAAGTGCTGTCCAGCGAATACTTGGTGAAACGCCGCTGGCTCAATCTCCGCGTGGACCGAGTACAGACTGCGCGCGGGCTAGTGCTGCCGGAATATCACGTGATCGAGACGTCAGACTGGGTTTGCGTCGTACCCATCACCGCTGATGACGAGTACCTGATGGTACGCCAGTATCGCCATGGTGTGAGGCGGACGACGCTGGAATTCCCCGCAGGCGCTCTCGACCCCGGTGAACAGCCGCTCGAGGCGGCCAAGCGAGAGCTGCAGGAAGAGACCGGATACGAAGCCGAGCATTGGCAGCACCTGCTCAGTGTGCACCCTGAGACTACACGGCATGGACACCAAGCGCACCTGTTCTTAGCTCGCGGAGCGCGCCAGGTTGCCCCCCAGGCGCTGGATGAAAGCGAAGATGTGGAAGTGTGTTTGGAGCCGCGTCGGCGCCGGACTCAACTAGTTGGTGAAATCTCACACGCGGTGCATGTGTTGGCGTTGTTGCTGGCTGATGCCCACGAGTGACGCCCCTCTGTGGAGCCCGCCGCGCTTGTCCGGGTCAACGACCGTGAAACTTCAGCACTTGGTCGAGGTCAACGGGGACGTGAAACTTGAGCCGCTGCTTCTGCTGACCAAAGTGGATGTGTTGGTAGCCCGAGGCGACACATTGTCCGAAGTCTGTCCGCGCTAGATCAGCAGGAGTGAGGGTCACGGACTCGACGGAGCCGTCGCGCAGCACCCGAAACCCGAGCTTGACTGAAACTCGAGGTACGACGTTCGGTGTCGCCTTGTCGTAGCAGGTCGCAATCAGTTCGGAATGCTCTGCAATCTTGTTGGCCAAGGTGATTGCCTGGCGTTTGGCGATGGGCGTATCGGCTTGTGAGGTGGCAGAGGCGGGGGCCTGCGTCGTCGTCGCGCTCGTTGGGGGCTGTGCGGCCACAGATGCGGCGCCCAACGAGGAGGGTAACGCAAGCAATTCTGCTTGGGCGTCGGCAGTGTCATCGTTTGGCCAGGCGAGCCAGGCAGCTGCCGTCAGGACTGCCGTGAGTGGGGCCGCGGCGAGCGTCCATTGCTTGCGTCGTTTGCGCTGCTTTGTCGACAGCACAGGCAGCTTCAGCTCTCCGAGTTGGCCGCCGCTGACCGCGCGAGTCGGCGCGGAGCTGGAGAGGCGCTGGGGCGGAGCTGAGCTGGCGATCGTGGGTTCGTCAGTAGAGGAGCGCCATGAGCGGTCTCGGTGTTCCAGGGTCTCGATGCCCATGACCCGAGGTAGTGCCCCGTGGAAATCTGCCTGCAAGCGCTCAGCCAGTAGCGACCGCAGCTGATCGTCTGACAGGGTTTGGGTCTGGCGTAGCGCTGCGGCGAACTGTCCCGCAGATGAAAAGCGCTGGTCTGGCTGTTTGTGCAAGGCGGTGTGCAAGGCCTGCTCCAACTCCGAGGGGGCTTCTGGTCTGACCTCGTGCACTGGAGTCAGCTGCTGTCGTAGGATGAGGCGAATGATTTCCGTATCGGTAGCCGCGTGGAATGGGTTTTTGCCCGCCAACAGTTGGTACAGCACTAGCGCCGTGGAGTAGATGTCGCTCTGGGCCGAAGGCTCGCCCCCTTCCAAGAGCTCCGGCGCCGCGTACACCAGCTTGCCTTTGAATCCGGTCCAGCGCGAGCCCTCGTCGGCATCGGAGATGACTCGAGCGATGCCGAAGTCGAGTAGCCGCACCTGGGCGTCCGCGGTCAAGAGTATGTTGCTGGGAGAGATATCGCGATGAATGGCTTTCAGCTGGGCCTCTTCTCGCTTGAGCCCGTGCGCGTAGTCGAGTGCGTCCAGCACTTGGCAGATGATGTAAACAGCGAGATTGACCGGAACCTTACGACCAGTCTTGGTAAGGTATCGACGCCAACGACCGAGGTCGTAGCCATCCACATACTGCAGCACCATCAGGTAGCGGCGCTGCTCGCGACCGAAATCCAGAATGCGGACGATCCCTGGGTGGTCCAGGTTCGACAGGATGCGTGCTTCTCGCACGAACATTTCCGCCAGCTCTGAACGTTCGAGCAGATGGGGAAGGATCGACTTCACGACGACAGGGCGCGCGAAGCCCTCCGCTCCTTCGGTGCGTGCCAGGTAGACCACGCCCATGCCTCCTCGTCCTAGACATTCGACGATCCGGTAGCGGCCCAGAATCAATTGCCCGACGAGGTCACTCTTCATTGGCCTGATCGCTATCCCCCATCGTCGCGGACAAACCTAGCAAGCTTGTCGGCCAAGGCTGCGTTTTTATACGTGATCAGAGCGATCCGGCTAACTAGGAGGCCGAGTTCGCCTTATAAGCGGCCCATGTTCAGAGCCAATCTCCGTCTGGGTATGCTGCTGCTCACCGTCTCGGGCTTCGGTGTTGGGTTGCCTGGGGTGGCGGCCGCCAGCTCATCCAAGGTGGCTCCGGCCTTCAATGACCGAGAGCTGTCGCTGCCCGCCGCCGTGATGCGTTTCGATGCCGGTGCCCGTTGGCCCGAATATGACTCTCAGCTGAAGCACGTGGTCACGCCCGGACAGGATTTGGACTTCTTGAATCCAGGGCTGTCGTTCGGGCTCACTGACGAGTTTGACCTCGGTTTCGTGACGCCGATTCGTCTCTCACCAGATGCGGATCTAGAGGATCCGCGTTTGCATTTGCTCTACCAGTTTTTCCGCAGCCGCGCGTTTGAGGCTGGTGTGTTCGCGCAGTTTCGCCTGAGCTTCGACGGAAACCCGGGGTTGTTGGGGGGCGTGCCATTGTATTGGCGACCCGCTTCCAACGTGCGCCTGGATGCGGGAGGATTCATGCGAGTCACGTTCGGGCAGGATTCTCACGCTGACTTGTCGTTTCCCGTCCAGTTGCCGATCCAAATCACGGATCAGCTATATGCTGGCCCAGAATCGGGGATGAACTTTTGGAGACTCGGTGATGGTACCGACCTCAGTGTGCCGCTGGGTGGCTTCGTCGGGTACACCCTTGGTAGTGGTGCGCCGGTGGGGGACATCTACGCTCGCATGCGGATACTCAATCTGGAGAACGGTTTTGACGTCGTGGAGTTGATGTTCGGAACCGAGCTGTTCTGGGATCTCTAAACCCTCCGTTGCGCGCTGCGTTGGCGTGTTTGCCACCTTGTCAGCAGAAGACGCGGCAGCTGACCCCTCCAAACAGGCTCACTGAAAGCTTTCACCGCAGCTTCCAGATCGGCGCTTGCCGGTGTCGTTGTCGGGCTCACGTGCGATGCCGGTGATGCGTTCAGTCTTTTCATAGGCCGGCGGGTTTGCGCAGTGCGGCGAACGGGCCGCAATGCCGCAAAGCTGCTGTAGATCCACCCCTGGTTCGAATTATAAACACGGTTCTCACTTTCAAACTCTCCCGTCGGAGGAATCTCGAAAATGAAGCCTGCAGATCGCGCGCTCGAAATGGTCGTGGTTGGCCTTGGACAAGCCGGAGGCAATCTTGCCACCGAGTTTGCGCGTCTTGGTTACCGCGCCATCGCTCTGAACACCGCTCACACCGACCTGTCGTCATTGGCGCCAGGCCAAAGACCTTTTGCGCTGGCTGCGGAGCAGCGGGTGTACATCGGGATTGATGGTTACGACGGTGCCGGCGCGGACATGAACTATGGGCGGGAGTGCGTGCAAGAAAACGCCGAGCGCATCAAGGATGCGGTGGCGAGTCACGCCGAAGGCGCAGATGTCGTCGTGCTGACCGCAGGGCTCGGTGGTGGCACTGGATCGGCCGTGAGTGAATTGGTGCGCGTGCTGCGTGATCTGGACGTGCCGATGATCGCGTTGGCGACGCTACCCAACGAGTACGAAAGTGGCATTGCCAAGGTCAACGCTGTGCGCGCGGTGAGTGACCTGGTGAAACAAACGGACATTGGTTGGATCTTCGCGGACAACTCGCGCCTCAGTCAGATCCACGGTGGCGTGTCGTTGGACAAGTACTTTGCCAAGGTGAACTCGGTCATCATTGAGCCTCTGGATGCGTTCAATAAGCTCAATGACCGCTCAGACGTGCACCCGATTCGCACGCTCGACGGTGAGGATTTCCGCGCTCTATTGCTGTCTAATGGTGTGATCAACTACGCCGAGAGCGTGCTGAGCGCTTTGACGGTCGAAGCGGTGACGGAGCGGGTGCGAGAAAACCTGCAGGCCAGCAGCATGATGCCGGCTGGTTTCTCTCCCGAAGAGGTTTCGTACATGGGCGTCGTTCTGGAAGCGCCCGCCGAGGTGCTTGCCGGGACCCCATTTACTCTATTCGAGCAGCTCAATGAGCAGTTGAAAGATGAGACCGGCGGCGGCGCCATCTACATGGGCGTGTACCGAACGGAGAATGCACCAGACGGTGGCGCTGCGGTGCTGAAGATGATCGCGTCCACCCAATCGCTGCCCGAAGGCGTCCAGGCCATCGTCAACGATGCGCGCCGAGAAGGTGGCACGCTGCGCGACAAGTTGCACCGCTCGATGTCGACGTTGGACTTGGGCGAGATCGAGGAGTTCGATCTGTTCAAGACGAGCATGCGCACCAGCCACAATACTCACGCCCGCCGACGTCCGTCGGCAGCCTCGGATTTGAGCGTGCCCGAGCCGGTGATGGCGCGCCCCAAGCGCGTGAGTCAGCCCCCGCCGGCAGCAGCGCCCGCGGAGCCCGAACCGGAGCCCGAGCCGGCCCCAATGGACACTGAGCCGCCTCCTCCCATGAGTGCGGTGGAGGATGACGAAATCGAGGAAATGCCCGCGGATGAGCTGGTTGAGGCCGCGGATGAGCTGGTTGAAGAGGGGGAGGAGATCCCCGACGGGGTGCCGCTCGAAGCTGTCGAAGGCGGTCCAGAGCGCGAGGCGGAGGCGGCGACCTACGCCAAGTTGGTCGCGACCTTCCTGCGCACGGAGTTCGACTCAACCCGACGTCGGGTCGCGCGGCGCCTCGAGCAGGCGCGCACCGATGAGGATGAGCAGACACGGCAGCTCGTGGAGAGGGCGCTCGATCGCATTCGAGATGAGGGCCAGTACGCCGCCTTCGAGCAAGCGCTGATTGACACCGTCACGGCACCGCCTCCCGGCGAGTGAGCGCAAAATTAGCCGCCTTCGGCGGCTGAAACGCGTCGAGACGCTGTTTCTGCCGCCGTTCGGGGGCGGCTTCACCGCACCGGGTCGGCACAGAGTCGGGTGCGGTTGTGTCCTCACAGGCATCGGTATGCTATGAGCCCACGGCTTGGTGAGCCTAAATGTCTCGTAAAATCGAAGTCTACGACACGACCCTGCGCGATGGGGGTCAGGCGCTCGGGGTCAACCTGAGCTTGGCAGACAAGCTGACGCTCACGCGTCGGCTCGATTGGCTTGGCGTCGCATTCATTGAGGGGGGCTGGCCTGGCTCCAACCCGAAGGATGCGGCGTACTTCAAAGAAGCCAAGAACATCGAGCTGCAGCACTCCAAGATTGCAGCCTTCGGTTCGACGCGGCATCACAAGTACGCGCCCAAAGATGACCCCAATTTGCAGCAGCTCGTCGCTAGCGACGCAGACTTGTGCTGCATCTTCGGCAAGGCTTGGGATCTGCATGTGCATGATGCGTTGCGCGTCGAGCTCGATTCGAACCTGGAGATGATCCGCAGCTCCATTGCGTTTCTCAAGCAAGCTACCCAGCGTCCCGTCTTCTTCGACGCGGAACATTTCTTCGACGGCTATCTGGCTAACCCGGATTACGCGCTCGCTGCGCTGCGGGCAGCGCTCGAGGCTGGGGCAGATCGCATCATCTTGTGTGATACCAACGGAGGAACTCTGCCTGCCGGCATCACGGCTGCCATCGAAGCCGTTCGCGGTCACCTGCCCGACGCCAAGCTCGGCATCCATGTACACAACGACGGTGGTTTGGCGGTGGCCAACACGTTGGCCGCCGTCGAGGCGGGCTGCATGCAGGTCCAGGGAACCATGAACGGCATCGGCGAGCGTTGTGGCAACGTGGATCTGACGTCGGTGATCGCCAACCTGGAGTTGAAGATGGATTGTCACTGTCTTCCGCCGGGCAATACCCAGCGCTTGACCGAGATGAGCCGTTTGGTTTGGGAGCAACTCAATCTACAGGCGCCGCTCAACCAACCCTACGTTGGACCGTCTGCGTTTGCCCACAAGGGTGGCATCCACGTCAGTGCGATGCAGCGCAATGAGCTGACCTACGAGCATGTGCCCCCAGAGCGAGTTGGCAATGTGCGCCGCATCTTGATCAGCGAGATGAGCGGGCGCAGCAATCTGGTCGGCAAACTGAGCAATCGCTATCCGAAGCTGAAAGATACAGAAGCGGCCACCGCCATCTTGGAAGAGCTGCAAGAGCGAGAAAACCAAGGCTGGTCTTATGAGGCGGCCGACGGCAGCTTTGATCTGCTTGTGCGCCGTCACTTACAGAAATGGGCGCCGGCTTTTGCCCTCGAATACTATCGAGTGCATGGCATTGGCGCGAAAAACAACGGCTCGCGACTGGTCGAAGCGACGGTCAAGTTGCAAGTTCAAGGCAAGAAGATCCTGTGCGCCGCGGAAGGCAACGGTCCCGTGGACGCGCTCAATCATGCGTTGATGGAGGCGCTGACACCGGCCTACCCGATCCTCGAGAAGCTGAGTTTGATCGACTACAAGGTCCGAGTGGTCAACTCGTCCGATGGCACCGCGGCCAAGGTGCGGGTGCTGATCACCAATCGAATTGAACACGAGACGTTTTCCACTCTCGGGGTCAATGAGAACATCATCGAAGCTAGCTGGCAGGCTTTGGTGGACGCCGTGGAGTACGTGATCCATCCCGTGACGGGGGAGGCGTAGCTGGTGGCGCTGTCGATACCGGGGCTGACCTTGCCGAGTGCGGCACAGGCGCTCCCAGGCAGGGATACTCCATTAGACGTGGAACTAACGCACTTCGTCACTGGACGCGCGATGGACGAAGTTCCGAACGGTCATGAACGCGTGCTGTTTGGCATGGGATGCTTTTGGGGGGCAGAACGCAAGTTTTGGCCACTCGAAGGCGTGTACTCGACCAGCGTTGGTTACGCGGGCGGACACACCAAGAATCCCACCTATGAAGAGGTCTGCTCAGGACGGACCGCTCACGCAGAGGTTGTCGGCGTGGTCTATGATCCAAAAACGATTAGCTTTGCTGAGCTGTTGCAGGTGTTCTGGAACAATCATGACCCCACCCAGGGCATGCGTCAGGGCAATGATCGGGGTACCCAATACCGCTCTGCGGTGTACTTCTATTCTGCGGAGCAGCAGCGTCTGGCCGAAGCGTCGCGGCAGGCGTATGCGACCAAACTGCTCGAGTCTGGTTACGACAAGATAACGACCGAGATTGCCCCCGCCGGGCACTACTACTTCGCCGAGAGCTACCACCAGCAGTACCTAGCCAAGAATCCGAACGGATATTGCGGTCTGGGTGGGACTGGCATCAGCTGCCCACTTCCTCGCTGATACGCAGGAGTGCTGGCAGAAACCGCCCGCGGGTCGGTCGCGCCGGGCTGCCCGTTTTGTCCTGTAGTTACCGGGGGTAACGCCAGCGTTACCAGGGTTTGTTCAGATGGTGAGAAGTTTGGTTCATATGGGCTAGGAGCTGGGTCTGGTTGACCTAGTTGGGCTGCCCGCTAGTGTCTGCGTTCCTATGGGCGTAGGAGCTCTCAGTGACCCGGCAGATTTCTCGGCCCTATTCCACGCATTTGCCAATCACTTCACGGGGTACATAGCCGTCATCGACGCTGCTGGGTGCGTCCGCTACCTCAACCGCACCCTGAGTCGTCCGATCGACGAGTTGATAGGTCAACCTTTCGAACGGTTCGTGGCGCCCGAAACGAGAGAGCTGGCCGTTTCGGAGTTCCGCCTCGCGTTGGAAGGGCGCAAGGCGCGGACCCATTGTTTCCAGGCTTTGCTAGCCGACGGAAGCGAACGCACTTTCGAAGTCACGAATGTGCCGTCCCAAGATGCGCAAGGCAACTGGCTCGTCTTGCAGCTCACCGCGGACATCAGCAAAGCCAAACAGGAGCAACAGGAGCAAGATGCCTTGCGAGCTCAACTGGCGCACGCGCAGCGCCTGGAGAGTGTGGGCATGCTGGCGGGCGGGATTGCGCACGAGTTCAACAACCTGCTGCAAGTGATCATGTCGAACATCGACTTTGCCCTGCATTCCAACAGCCCGAAGGAAGATCTTCTGGCGGCGAATCGCGCGGCCAGGCGCGCCGCAGATCTCACGTCGCAGCTACTGACTATCGCGCGACGGCGCCAGCTCATGCGCCGCTCTGTCAACTTCGCGGACTCGGTGCAGCGCACAGTCGGCATCTTGCGCTCCGCCGTGTCCCGCGCCATTGGCATCTACTTTCAGGCGGAGCCGGGCCCGTTTGTCGTCCGAGGAGACCGCAGTCAACTGGAGCAAGCGCTGATTACGCTCTTCTTGAATTCGAAGGAGGATATGCCGGACGGCGGCTCCCTGGAGATCGAGCTCAAGCGGGACGACCAGACTGGCCAAGTCTTACTGCGCGTCGAAGACTCGGGAGTGGGCATGAGCGAGAGCGAGTGCAGACATTTGTTCGACCCGTTCTTTGCCAGTCGAGTGGACTCCGAATCGAACGGCTTGGGTATGGCTTTCGTGCAAGGTGTGGTTGACGGCCATGCCGGCACGATTCGCGTGCGCAGCGTTGTAGACGAAGGCACGATCTATGAAATCCGTCTGCCCTTAACTGAGATGGATGCAGATGCCCCCCAGAGTGAGCCTACGCCCACGGGCGGCAACGAATGTGTCTTGGTAGCCGAAGATGAACCCGCAGTACGAACCCAAGTAGTGCGCATTCTGTCGGGGGCCGGCTATGAGGTGTTGGAGGCCGAAAACGGTGAGCAGGCGATTGCGGTCTTTGAAGAAAACCGCGATCGGATCCACTTGGTGTTGATGGACGCCGTGATGCCTGGGCTGGATGGATGGCAGGCGTTCACTCGTATTCGGGAGTTGGATCCGAGGGCCACGGTCTTGTTTTCCAGTGGCTATGCTGCCGGTGCGTTGCCCAGCAACTTGGACGCGCACGGTGTTGAGCTGCTGAATAAGCCGTACACCCCTGGCAGTTTGCTCAATCGCGTGCGTCGGGCCCTATCCACGTCGCGCTCCTCGGGCTGAGGGCCATTCGCTAGCTGCCGGTTGGGGGCAGGCAGACTTTGCCCTCTTTCTTCCCCGAGGCGAATTCCACGCTCGAGGAGCAGTTGGCTTCATCTTCTGGAGCGCGGTTGGCGTTGCACTCCACCTTGTCAGTACAGATCCGGAAACAGTAGGTCGAGCCTTCGTGCTGCACACACGCCGAACCTTCTGGGCATTCTGAGTTGCGCTCACAGTCCGAAGCCCCGCAATAGCCGCCCTTGAATTGCATCAGGCAGCGCTTCGCGACGTCGTCGTCTTCGGTTTCACAGTCCGAGTCCGAGTCGCAAGCTGCGCCGACCAGCTGTTGGTCTGCCTCTACGCCATCGTCATCGCCGCAAGAAACCGCTAGCAGTGTTGCCGGAAGACAAACCCCTGCCATCACCCAATAGAGCAATACCCTCATCCACTGCAGTGTACACCAAGCCTGCAGCGGCAGGGAACTGTCGTTTGCACAGTAGGCCGTGGTGAGCAGAACGCCCACAGCGGCATCAGCGCTTGATTTGACTCACGTCTCGAACGGCGCCTCGGGAAGCGCTGGTCGTCATCAGAGCGTACGCCTGCAAAGCCTGGGAGACGACTCGCTGTCGGTCGGGTTTCCAGGCGTCTGCCCCTTTGGCTTCCATCGCGGAGCGTCGCTTTCCCAGCTCAGCGTCTGAAATCTTCAGGTTGATTTGACGGCTCGGAATATCGATCGAAATGGTGTCGCCTTCCTCGATCAACCCGATGGCTCCACCTTCTGCTGCTTCCGGCGAGGCATGCCCGATGCTCAGTCCGCTGGTGCCGCCACTGAAGCGACCGTCCGTGATGAGCGCACACGCCTTGCCTAGGCCTTTGCCCTTCAAGAATGACGTCGGATACAGCATCTCTTGCATTCCGGGACCCCCTTTCGGGCCCTCGTAGACGATCACGACCACGTCGCCGGCTTGGATCTTATCCGCCATGATTGCGTCGCAAGCCGCATCTTGAGAGTGGAAAACGCGTGCAGGGCCGTCAAACTTCAAGATCGAGGAATCCACGCCGGCGGTTTTGACGATGCAACCTTCTTCGGCGATGTTGCCAAACAACACCGCCAGACCACCGTCCGCCGAATAGGCATGCTCGTGGTTACGAATGCAGCCGCCCACCGCGTCTTCGTCGGCGGAGTCGAAGTACTTTTCCTGAGAAAAGGCCAGCGTCGTGCGCACCCCGCCCGGAGCAGCTAGGCTGCGCTGTTTGGCTGCGGCTGACGCACTCTCGCGACGGATGTCGTGTTCGGCGATGGCGGCGCCCAGGGACTGGCTGTGTACCGTCGGGACGTCGGGGTTGATCAATCCCGCCCGCTCTAGCTCACCCAAAATCGTGAAGATGCCGCCCGCGCGGTGCACGTCTTCGACATGGTAGTTCGATGAGGGGGCGACCTTGCACAGGTTGGGAACCCGGCGGGACATGCGATCGATATCAGACATCTTGAAGTCGACGCCGGCCTCCTGAGCGATAGCGAGCAGATGCAGCACCGTATTCGTCGACCCACCCATCGCGATGTCCAGAGCAATCGCATTTTCGAAGGCCTCGAAAGTGGCTATGCTGCGAGGCAGCACGCGCTCATTATCGTGCTCATAGTATTGCCGAGCGAGCTCGACGATGCGCTTGCCAGCGCTCGCGAAGAGCTCCCAGCGAGACGCATGGGTGGCGACGATGGTGCCGTTACCCGGGAGTCCTAGCCCGAGCGCTTCATTCAGGCAATTCATGCTATTGGCAGTGAACATCCCGCTACAAGAGCCGCACGTGGGGCAAGCGGAACGCTCCATGCTGAGCAGCTCTTCGTCGCTGACGTTGGCGTCGCTGGCGGCGATCATCGGGTCGATCAGATCCAGTTTTCGGATCAGCCGCTTGCCGTCGCGATCGTGGGTGCCTTCCGTTTTTCCTGCCTCCATGGGGCCGCCGGAGACGAAGATGGTCGGGATGTTCAGGCGCATGGTCGCCAGCAACATACCGGGGGTGATCTTGTCGCAGTTGGAGATGCAGATCATGGCATCGGCGCAGTGGGCGTTGACCATGTACTCCACGCTGTCGGCGATCAATTCCCGACTGGGTAGCGAGTAGAGCATGCCGCCGTGCCCCATGGCGATGCCGTCATCGACGGCGATCGTGTTGAATTCCACGCCGAC
>JBNLEN010000125.1:0-18369 GCA_050304975.1 Polyangiaceae bacterium | reverse complement strand
AGCGCGGCCATCATTGCCCGGAAGGTTGGAGTCTAAAACTGTCGACCCGGATCTCCCCCTGCCCTGAAGATTGGCCGCTTGTGTAAAACGTAAAGCGGATCTTGGTCACGTCTGACTCGCTCAGCACCACGTCTGGCCTGTACACCTTGTTCTCGAGCTGGTTGATATTCAGCACGCTCGACCGGTCACCGTTGGAATGGACGACCTCCGCGTACATAGACAGGAGTTTGGATGCTCCAGATACACTAAACGTCAGAGACATATTGTACCCCAAGAGGTTCGTCGGTTGAGTGCTGCCACACAAGTCGACCTCCAACACTCCGTAGTCACGCGGGTATGCCCCTGCATCGAAAGGCAGCACCAGATTGCCGTTCTCGGCACGTAGATCTCCATCTTTGAAGTCACTGTCGTAGTGCTTCGTGTAGCGCCAACCTTCTAGCGTGTCCGTTGACCAGTCCCAAAGACCGCACGCGGGCTGAGCTTCCGTGTGGCAACTCAGAGGTTGAGTGTTCGGGCAGCTGTATTTGCACTGGCCGCCGCCACAGGTAACAGACGCGCCAGGCTTGGGATCGCACGGGTCATTGCAGGCACCGCAGTGCTGTACGTCCGTGGATAGGTCGAAACAGCCAGCGCCTTGCCCGACGGAGCATAGATTGCGGCCGCCACCACATTCGATGACGCAGCTGCCGCTGTTGCACTTGGCCGTGCCCGAACCATTCGCTGAGCCTGGACAGGCGATATCGCAGGAGCCGCAGTGCTGGGGGTCGTTTTGTAGGTTGTAGCATTCGGTGCCGCAGACGGAGTAGCCGTTGTTGCAGCTGGTGCCGCATTGGCGTTCGTTGCAGACGGCCGTGCCGTTGGAGCTGGGTTCAGGGCAGTCCACCAGGTTGCCGCAGGTACCGCACGTGTCCTTGCCGAAGCGTGCATCAACACAGGTGTTGCCGCAGGCTTCGTAGCTACCGTCGCAATCGAACCCGCATTGGCTGTTTGAGCACTCCGCTTTGCCGTTCGCTGCCGGAGCCGCGCACGTCATGCCGCAGGCGTTGCAGTTGTTTACGTCATTGGAAAGGTCCGCGCAGTATTGGTTGTTGCACGCCGACTCGCCGCCGCCGCAGACCAACTGGCACTTGCCTGACTCGCACGCGTAGCCTGGGTTGCATTTGATGCCGCACATGCCGCAGTGGTCTTCGTCGGACTGGGTGTTGACGCATTGGCCGCCGCAGTCCGTGGGGGTCGCGCTGGCTGGGTCACATAGGGGCGCCCGGGTGCAATCCGGATTGCAGCCACCGAATGCGCCGGTGTTGTTGGCGGCGCCTTCGTCACATTGTTCATCGCCGTTGCGGGCGCCGTCGCCGCAGTAGGCCGCAAGCGTGCAGTTGGATTGGCAGCCGCCGTAGGCGGAGCTGAAGTTGCCCTGGCCGGGATCACATTCCTCAGCCGTGTCTGGGTCCGGCGTGCCGTTGCCGCAGTAGGGCGCTAGCGTGCAGTCGGGATTGCAGCCGCCGTAGCTGCCGGTGTTGTTCGCCTCGGCGAGATCACACTCTTCATCGGGAGTGCGCTGGCCGTCGCCGCACACTGGGTTTACTCCGCAGCCCTCAGGACAGTCCGTCGCGGTGCCCGCGTCTCCAGAGACCGTCTCACACTGCTCTTGCGGGTCAACCACTCCATCACCGCAATAGCCCGCGAGCGTGCAGTCGGCGTTGCAGCCGCCGTAGGATCCGATGTTGAACTCATCCCCATCATCGCAGTCTTCACCAGCGTTCATGAAACCGTCGCCACAACGTCCCACCACAACCACCACGGGCGGTCCGCCGCCATCGCTGAGCAGATCGTCGTCGTCCGGGTCGCCGGCGCTGGCGTCCAGCTGATCGGTCACGCTGTCGTCATCAGCAGAATCATCCGTTTGGTTGCCGGTGTCATCCGCACTGTCGTCCGGTGAAGCCATGCCGTCGTCGTCCGCGGGGGCCGTGGAAGCATCCGCCATCTCCACCAGGCAGGAGCGGTCGGCGGCGCAGCTTTCAGATTCAATGCACCCGCTCAACCAGGTGGGCGCGGACAGCAGCAAGCAAAGTGTGGATAGAGAACGAAACGCGGTTGCCATGGCGAGCTAGTTACCCAACGCGCGCCTACAGGGCCACACAAAAACCCGCTTAAGGTCTGGTTGTACCACCAGCGAACAGCTGCCGCCCGAGCGATGAGAAACTCGGGCGATGGTGAGCGAACTCGGCGGGCGATGAGAAGCGGCCCCACTTCGCTCAGGCCCTGAAGAAGAGAAACTTTTGGCTACGGGAGCGGGGCCGGTTCGTTGGGCTGCAGTTCAAGGGAGAGTGAAAAGGCGCCCATTTCGTCCGCCGCATAGCCGTCCACCACCAGGTAGTACTCGCCCAACCGGTCGACGTCGAAGCTGATCTGTTCCGGTGCGCTGGCGCTCGGTCGATCCGAACACGCGAGCACGTCGGTCAATGTGTTGTCGTTGCGGCATTCCGTAAACAAGGACAAAACCGCGTCAAAGTCCGCGCTCAGCGTGGCCGTCAACCGACCATCCTGCGCTGGCACCAGCTTGTAGATCTTGTCACGCCCACCTTCGAGAGCGCCGCAGCTGGGCGGAGCGCCGTCGGAAAAGCCCACGGTATAGCCGCCAAGCTCGAGCGAATCGAAAATCGATTCGGACCGGCCCGGGCATGCATTGCCGTCCTCTAAACGTGCAGGCTCGAATCGGCACAACGCGTCGCAGCCATCGCCCGGAAGCTGATCGCCAAAATCACACTCTTCGGCCGGCGCGTTGACAATCCCGTCGCCGCACTCTGCGCCCTGCAAACGTACCGATGCCGTCAGGTTGCCTGAAAAACCCAAAACCAAACACAAAGGCTCTCCGGCAGTGAAAGCCACGCTCAGCTCGGATGAAGTCGAGAGCGGGGTGCACTCTTTCGTGGTGTTGGGTTGTCCACAATTGCTCTGCAATAGGACCTGATGCGGTGCGTCACCTTCGACGCTCACCGTCAAGGTCCCGCTGCTGTCCGGTAGCCACTCGAACACTCGGCCCTCCGTGATCAGGTCTCCACAGGGAGCGGACACTCTGGGCACGCGGGTGCTCGTCAGCGGTACGGAAGATACCCCACCGTCAACGCCCTGAGCGACGATCAGATCTTCGAAGGTGAGTTGCGGCGCCTCTCCGGCGTCATCGTCTGCTGCGCCCGCGTCATCATCGCCGACAAAGCCCGCGTCACTGGCGTCGTCATCTGCTCCGGCGTCGCTGGCGTCGTCATCTGCGCCAGCGTCGCCAAAGTTCGGTGAGAGTCCCGCATCATCAACATCGGCGTCATCATCGGCGTCATCGTCGAAATCGTCGTCAAGGACGTCGTCGTCGGCATCATCGTCCGCTGAATCATCGTCCGCTGAGTCATCGTCCGCTGAGTCATCGGCAGATAGCAACACGTCTTCGGCATTGTCCGAAGCGGAGCAAGCCGGTACGCCTGCGAAGGGCAGCAACAGGCATAGCAACCAAGCCAAGCTGCTCCAGCTGGTGGTGGAGCGGCGTTTGCTCGATTTCAAGGCAGCTGACATGTGCTCTCCTCGTCGGCGAACTGGCAAGTGAAGGTCTCAAAGCAGTCGGACTTCACACGACAGACTTGCTGCAAACCGCAGAACGGACCGCAGGGGCCGCCACAGTCGATATCGGTTTCGCAGCCGTCCGCCACGCCGTTGGAGCAATTCGGGGCTGCGCATTGCTTGTTCAGACACACGCAGCTGGCGCAGTCGCCGGGTTCATCACACGCTTGGCCCAGCTCACACGGGGCGCAATCGCCGCCGCAGTCGATGGCCGATTCATCCCCGTTCTTGACGCCGTCAGTGCATTGGGCGCAAGCACCCGCGCCGTTGCAGGTGCTGTCGCCGCATTGACCCCGGGGATCAGTCCCGTCTGCTGCTAGGCTGCACACGCCCGTGCCCGGCTGACACGAGCGACAGGTGCCTTCGCACGCCGTGCCGCAACAAATGCCGTCCACGCAAAAGTTGGTGGTGCAGTCGTCAGCGCGTTCACAAGCAACCCCCAGCTCACACAGCTGTTCACAGCTGCCGCCGCAATCGGGACCACCTTCGTCGCCGTTCTTGATGCCGTCAATGCAGCTGGCGGCCGCGCACACGCCGGTCGCCGCGGCGTCATTGTCTTTGAGGCAGATCAGTGAGGCGCAGTCGCTATCTAGGTTGCAGATCTTGTCCGCTGCACAGCCTTCGCAGTAGGGGCCACCGCAATCGACGTCGGTCTCTTCGTCGTTCTTGTTCTTGTCTTGACGACAAGTCACACAGTCGCCTTCGTGGCAGCGCAGTCCGTCGTTTTCCGAGCAGTCGGTTCCACTGCGTTCATGGCTGACGATGCACTCGCCGGTGCTCTTGCGACACAGCGCGAACTGGCACTCGCCCGGATCTTCGCACTGGTCATCGTCGGTGCATTTGAACGGCCCCGCTTCGGCGTCCATCCTCTGCGTTCTCTGCTGCTGACCACCGTCAGACGGCGGCGGCCGCCAGGTGTCCAATTCTGTCGTCGGAATTGGGCCCGCCTCCATCTGGGGCGGAGGGGGGTCATCATCCTCGACTGGGGGCGCTTTGAACTTGAAGGGATTGTCCAGCACGCAGCCGCTGACGAGCACGCCACCCAGCAGAAGCCAGTGTAAACCCGAGCGCGCCATCAGAATTGCCCCCTCAGACGCACCCCGGTGGGTGAAAGTCCAACTTGGGTCTCGGAATCGCGGCCAGCCGTCAACCAAATGACCGTGCCGACAGCCAAGCCGGCTGCGCCAATTCCGTAGCTGACCAAGCTGCCTACGCGCTGCCGATCAAACTCATCCACGCGGTCTCGAAAATCCGCAGTATCAGGACAGCTCGTGCCGCCGCAATCGGTCTCTAGCTTGTCTTGTTTATCTGCCGCGGAAATACCCATCACCAGGCCAGCGCTGAGACCCACTGCGCCGATGCCCCAGGCAATCCAAGCCGTGGCTGGGACCGCGCGCGAAGAGCCTTCGTCCATGACTGGAGGTGGCGCCGTCGGCTCAGGGGGTGGGGCAGCCGCAGCGGCCGCAGGGGCTTCGAAGTTCACTTGCAGCGTGCGGTTTTCGGTTTCCGCAAGGCTCAGCTCAAAACTGCGTTGTTGGTCTCCGTGCACTGCCAACACGCGGTGTTTGCCGGGGTTGGTTGGTAGCGCGACGCCCAGTAGGTCCGCCGGTAATGGCTTGCCGTCTACCTGGACTTGCACCTGCGCTGGGTCGGCCCCCGTGATTTGAAAACCCAATTTGGGAATGCGTTTTTGCAGTTGCTCATACGCGCTGTTCGCATCCCGCAGGGCTTGGGTGTACACCTCCGGATCGCCAGGGTTCAGCGTGTAGCGCAGTACCTCCACGTAGCGTTCACTGGACTCAACCAATAACCCTTGCCGCTCGAGAGAGCGCGCCGACCACGAGCCGAGCGTGGGCACCGGCTGCAATCGGTACGCGCGCTCGAACTTTTCGGCGGCCTCGGCGAAGCGACCAGCTTGGAACAGCTCCACGCCTTCGTAGCCCAGATCACGCGCCACCTTCTTCTTGGTGGCGTCGGGATCGACAGCCGCCGAGGTCTCGGCTGCTGCTTGGGGGGCTTCGGCAGCGGGGGACCCAGCTGGTGCCGAATCTGCTGGTGTCGAATCTGCTGGAGCTGCGCCCGAAGGCTGCCCGACGTCTGGCGGCGCGGGCTCGGGGGGGTTGGCGTGGGCAGTGCCGCTCCACGCCGTCGCGGCGAGCGCAAAACCCGCCAAATAAGCTAAGCCTCTCCTCATATACGCTGAGGCTACCCAGGCCCCCTCGGCCGGTCCACTAATTAACCCGCGGAAAGCGCCGTGATCTGGCCCCGCCAGTACAAGAACTTGCCCTCCGCAGTGTCCCACCAAACTTCACCCCGGGTCGGGGCGCGCCAGTCGCCGAAGTCTGCGTAGTCCCAGAAGCGGCCCTGCCAGGGAGTCGCGCCGCTTTCTCCCCGGACTCGCGTGGTGGTGCGCGCTCCGCTGATGTCGCCGTCGGCGTCGAACAGCAGATCCA
Organism: Polyangiaceae bacterium; assembly: GCA_050304975.1. Taxonomy (GTDB): domain Bacteria; phylum Myxococcota_A; class Polyangia; order Polyangiales; family Polyangiaceae; genus SZUA-265. The sequence goes on along the minus strand of JBNLEN010000125.1, from coordinate 12,307 downwards.
CGTAAGTCTCTGGATCGCCCACCCAGACGCGGACACTCCGCTCATCCAGTGGCTCGAATTGTAGCTCGGAATTTTGCTTGAAGGCTTGCGGGCACCAGGGCAACTCCGCCAAGTAGCGCTCGGCCTCCCCCCGATCGACATCCAGACCCCGCGCGTGGGCCACAGGCAGCACCCCCCAAATCTTCGCGTCCAAACGGCCGCGACCCCCCTCGTAAGCGTCTTCGACCACCGCCGTCACTAGCGGCGCCATCTTCACACGCGCATGCCAGATGAACTGCGTGCGGTCGGCGACAATCCGCTGCTCCGCCGTGAAGGGCATCCAAGCTTGCTCTGGGCTGAGTCGAATTTCGCCGGTTTGCTGCAGCAGGGTGCCGTGCCCCTGGGGCGAACGCAGGTTGCGGCGACAATACGCTTCGACCAGCGGGGGCAGCGAGGGTGGCGGCATGCCGACAGTGTAACGCCGGGGAACGCGGTAAATGCCCGCAAACAATGCGTTTCCGAATTTCTTGCGAAGCTTTTTGTAACGCTTGGGGCGCGGCGCGCACTCCCTCTCGAACTCTTCACCCAAAACCGAGAAGGAGAGCCTTTTGTATGAATGCACCAACTATCACAACCACTCGCCATGTAGCCCCCGACGTCGATCAGATTGGCACCTACCTGGCGCTCCCAGGAATGGGCCACTTGGCGGTCAACGCCTTCTTGCTTCGGTCCGAGCAACCAGTCTTGATCGACGCTGGCATCGCCAACATGCATGAACCGTTGCTCCAAGCTGTGGAGTCTCTGATCGACCCTGCAGAGCTGCGCTACATCTACCTGACCCACGTGGATGGGGATCATTTGGGCTGCCTGGATGAGTTGCTCGAGCGCGCTCCGAAGGCGCGCATCGTGACCACGTTCTTGGGTATGTCCAAATTGGGTTTCACGCGCCAAATCCCACCGGAGCGGTTCTTGTTGCTCAACCCGGGCCAAGAGTTGCCCGTCGGTGATCGCACGCTGCAAGTGCACAAGCCGCCGGTGTTTGACGCGCCAGAAACCACGATGCTGTTCGACCCGAGCTCACACACGCTGTTCAGCTCGGATTGTTTTGGGGGCATGGTGCCCGCGCCGGTCGCTTCCGCCAATGAAGTACCCGAAGCCGCCCTGTGCGAGGGCATGGTGGGGTTCTTGTGCGTGGACTCGCCTTGGGTGCACTCAGTGGATGCCAAGTTGTTCGAGGGCGCAGTGAGCTCACTGCTGCAGCTAGCGCCAGAGACCGTGCTCAGTTCACATCTCGCGCCTGCCACCGGCCTGGTTCAACTGCTAAGCGAAAATCTGCTTCGGGCCCCGGGAGCAACGCCCTTCTCAGGTCCAGATCAGGCGGCCTTCGAAAACATGCTGTCCGCCGCCCAGTAAAGTCAGATCTCTTGTAGTTCGTCCTCGGCGCGGCTAGCGTCGAGGGCGATGGAGCCCGACAGCGAACTGAGCGACGGCCAACTGGCACGCCACGTGATGGAGCGTTCGGTGCACGCTGCTGGGGCCGAAGCGGAACTGTGCCGGCGCTTTGCGCCGCGGGTGCGCGCCTATGGCCTGCGTCACTTGCGGACTGAAGACGCTGCGAATGAACTTCTGCAAAAAGTGTTGATGCTGGTGATCGAAAAACTGAGACAGCGGGAGCTGCGTGAGGCTGACAGCATCGCCTCGTTCGTCTTGGGCACGGCGCGCAATCTAGCGCTGAGCCAGCGGCGTGAGCAGCCGCAGTGGGAGCCGCTCAGCCACACCGATGAGGTCTGGTATGAACCGGCGCCGCCACCAACGCTCGACAGCCAGCGTGCCGCCAGTTGTATGCAAGAGCTGCCTGAGCGGGAGCGTACCGTGGTCGCGCTGAGCTTTTTGGAGGAGCTGGGCGCGGCAGAGATCGCCCAAGCGGTCGGCATCAGCGCGGGCAACGTGCGGGTGCTACGGCATCGGGCTTTAGCCGCGTTGCGTGCGTGCTTCGAACGTCAGGCGGTGCCGGCATGAGCGATTCGCCCCACATCCCGCTGCAGCAACTCATCGCTTACCGCTTCGGTGAACTCGGCGCAGAGGAAGAAGCCGAGCTCGAAGCGCACTACTTCGCTTGTGACGCTTGCACCCAAACGCTGAGTTGGCTGGAGCACGCGGGGCAGGCAATTGTAACCGCCATGCGCCAAGGCTGGTTTGATGTGGCGCTCACGCGTGAAGCCGTCGAACGCTTGGAAGCTTCTGGTAGCGTGATCCGGCGCTATGACTTGTCACCGGGAGATAGCGTCGCGTGCACCGCCGCACCCGGCGAAGACATGACGGTGGTCACACTACTTCCGCCACTGCGCCCCAATCAAGCGGTGACGGTGCGCGCTCGTTTTGTCGACCCTCAATCAAATGCTCCGACCCAGCTCGACTACCCGGTCATCCAAGATCAAAAAACCGGAGAAATCGTGCTGGCGTTTGCGGGTGCCGGCATGCGCGCCTTAGGGCACATGCAGGTCAGCCTGAGTGTGCATTTCGGCGATGATGCCTCCGGCGAAACGGTAGGCCCGTTCACCATGAACCACTCACCGTGGAGCGAGTGAGCATCACTCCAAGGAGACGCGGTCAATCCCGTACGGGAATTGCAGGCAGTAAGCGGCATCCTGCGTCAACGTGAGCGATTCGCAGGTGTCCCATGGCTTTTTGAACTCGCGCGGCTCGAACTCGGCGCCAGATAGCTCAAATATCGACAGCCCAGCGCCATGCTCGACCGCCACGCGCTTGCCAGCAGAGTTGATGGCCGAGGTATCCAGCGGCAACTCAGTGCTTGCCCGCTCGCTGATCTCGCCGTTGGAAAACCTGCAACGCGGCCAGGCGGCTTTGCATGGCACGCTGTGCGACGAACGTGACACGTGCTGACACACCTGGTTCCCCTATCTTTTCAAGGGGTTTAGCTGCAGTGCGCACCTGAACTGGTGCACCTCAAAACCAGCGCCCGCTGCCCACGGAACACCGTTCTCTGCAAGGTCACGCCTGTTCTTCGAAAGACTCAAACAGAGCCCCCTGCGTGGGGGCAGGAGGCCAGACCATGTCGTTTGAAGACAAGCTAACCATTGGATTATTCGGCTTTTTCGCTCTACTCGTGCTGCTGGACTTCGCGCGGCCCGCTCGAATCTTCCCCAAACTCAAGTGGTGGCGCGTGCAGGGACTGCTGTTCTTCGTGCTCTACTTCGCGCTCGCGACCGTGGTGCCGATGGTCGTTGATGAACATCTGGCGGCGTATCGCTTGTTGGATCTGAGCGGGCTCGGGATCGGCTTTGGCGCCGTCGCGGGCATCATCGTCTATCAGTTCGTCGGCTACTTTTGGCATCGCGCGATGCACAAGTTCCAATTCTTGTGGCGCTATGTGCACCAGATGCACCACAGCGCCGAGCGCTTGGACATCTTCAGCGCGTTCTACTTCAGCCCCTGGGACATGATCGGTTGGACGTTGGTGGGCAGCGTCTCTTTGGTGTTCGTGGTTGGGCTCATGCCGGAAGCGGCGATCATCGCGAACACGGTCATCGCCGCGGTGGCGGTGCTTGGGCACTCCAACTTGAAGACCCCACGTTGGCTTGGCTACATCATCCAGCGGCCGGAGAATCACACGGCCCACCACGAGCGCGGCGTGCACGCCTACAACTACGGTGACTTCTCATTCGTGGACATGCTGTTCGGCACCTTCAAAAATCCGGAAACTTTTGACGGACAAACCGGCTTTTACGACGGAGCCTCGCGCCGCTTCGGGGACATGCTGCTCGGGCGTGACGTCAGCACACCGCCTCCTGGCGTGAAGAGCGAGGGCGAAACAAACCTGACGACGCTCCACGAAGCGACCGGAGCGCCCCCCCACGAAGCGGGGCCAAGTGCGGCGCACTTCAACGACATCGAACTGGCCCCCGCCTCCCAAGTGTGACCGCGGGATGCCTGGGTGCTGCGCTGATCAACTCTGGCCAGCGCCGCACCCAATCTGGGGCCTGTCCCAATTTCGAGACAGAAACCCTTGTTGACACGCAGTCAACAGCCACTTCTGTCTCGATTTCGAGACAGAGGTGCGCAGCCGGGGCCAAGTGACGCGGGGCCAGCGCGTGGCAAGTGACGCGCGGCCAGCAGGTGTCCCAATTTCGAGACAGAGGTGCGTGGCAAGTGACGCGCGGCCAGCAGGTGTCCCAATTTCGAGACAGAAACCCTTATCGACACGCAGTCAACAGCCACTTCTGTCTCGATTTCGAGACAGTCTTACCGAGGCAATCCGAAAATCCATTTCTCACCGACGCGCCGGGCACGCGCAGCGGCGGGCGGCTGGGGGCAATCACCGCGCTGCGGCGGGCGGTTGGGGGCAATCACCGCGCTGCGGCGACCCCGTGGGAGCACGTGCTCCCTGCGAGCCGCCCCGGGTGCCGCGCGGGCAGCTGGTGGCGATTGACGCGCGCTGCTGTCCGCCGCGGGGGGCACTCTCGCAGGCGGCTTTTCCAGCCCGCGGAAGATGATTTCAGGCACCGCTCATGTCGAAGCCGTGGGAAACGATGATCCGAGAACTACGCCTCACCACCTGGCGCAAACGCGCGTCGGACAAGCACAGGGCCACGGCGTTCATCCCTGGGTGTGGCGGCGTTCGCAGACGGGTGACGGTGCGGCGCGACAGCCCCAGATCTTCCGCCACCAGCGTCGCGCTAACCTGGCGCACTTCCAAAGACGCCTGGACGCACAAACGGCGCGTTGTCCGTTGCAATAGAACACTATCGAACGGCACACGGCAAGCCGCCGCGACCGCACGTTGAATCGCGTCGACGCCGGCGGTCTGCAGGGGCTGGATCTGGGGAATGGGAGAGCTGAACTCAGCTGAGCTGGTCAGCCCTCGCACCAACCCGCTCGGACTTCTTCCGAGCGCCGCTGCCAAGTGTTCCAGCGACGTCCACGCTGGATAGATGGCACCCCCGATATCGCGAAGCGTAGACCAAGGCCACATCCACGGATCGACGACCAAGCCCGCACGCACGGGGTTCAAGTAGCCGTAGCGCACCATTCTCGCAGCGGTCGCTCGCGAGTTAGCCACCTCGGTGACGATATCGAAACGATCGTTGAAGTGGCGGGTGAACCCACTCAGCATCCCGCGCAACATCTCTCGGCAGCGCTGGGCATCGTGCTTGCCAAGCGGCACGACCAAGTGCAGATGGTCGGGCATGAACACGCACGAGTAGGCGTCCGGGAACGCACCCATCAGGTGCTGCCACAGCCAGATTGCCGGTTCGTCCTCAATCAGCTGCGCCCGAAAGCCGCGGACTCGTGCGATCAGGTGCAATGCCTTCGCCATGCTTGGTGCGTCGGCAGCGGCGACCGGCGGTTGCGCGAATTCTGGGGGTGTCCCACTTTTGAGACAGAAACCCGTGTTGACTCGCAGTCAACAGCCACTTCTGTCCCGATTTCGAGACAGCGCGGCCCAGCCAGCCAACTGCCGTCCACTGCCGCCAGGTCCGTCCGCTGCCGCCAGGTCCGTCCGCTGCCGCGAGGTCCGTCCACTGCCGCCAGGTCCGTCCACTGCCGCCAGGGCCGTCCGCTGCCGCCAGGTCCGTTTCGCCCGCTCTTGCCCAGCGAGTTGCGGCGTGGGCTTCTGCGGAGACTTGATCTACAATGGGCGCATGCGCGGAGGGATCTTCGCACTCCTGGTGGGAGTGCTCACGCTGGGTTGTTCTGATGACGGTAGCGATAGCGATGGTGGCAGCGGCGACATCAAGGGCATGCCCTCGAGCGCGGACGCTGCACTCGCTTCACAAGACTGTTACCTGGGGCTCGTGGTGGACGGCGTTTCATCTTCCGGCATTGCATGCTCCGGCACACAGCAGAGCACGGTAGTTACGCTCTTGCGCGAGTCTTCGTTCGAAGCAGCCATGCGCGTCAATCTCGATCTACAAGCGGCCCCCCAAGCCGGTGAACTCGCGCTACAGCGGCTGACCGTGGACGTGCCAGAAGGCGCCACCAATCGCAAATGGGAAGCCCCGGAGGGCGCGTGCACGGCCATCGCGAGTGAGCCGAGCCTCGAGCCCGACCTCGAGTGGCTCTATTTCCGCATCGACGTCAGTTGCTCGGAGTCGGCCCAGCCCGTGGGGGACAACCCCGGGCAACCGCTGGAGCTGGGTGAATTCACCCTGGTCAGCTTCTTCACCACTGACTGAGCCCCGCAGCGACAACCCACCGCGCGGTAGAACGCACGAATTTCGCGGGTTCGCTATTGTCAGCGGAGGCTAACCGTCGAACACTCGCCACCCCAAGGAACGATCCTAGGGAAGCATTCGTGGGGAGAGCGGGAGATGATGCAGCGCGTTCGTTTTGTTTTTTGGTTGGTTTGTTGGGCGGTCGCTGGCGTCATCGTAACGGGGCCCGCGCGAGCATTTTGCGGTTTCTATGTGAGTCCGGGAGAGGGTCGCCTGTTCGCGGACGCCACGATGGTGGTGTTGATGCGCGACGGCACGCGCACGGTGCTCAACATGCAGAACGACTACCAGGGTCCGCCTAAAGACTTCGCGATGGTGGTGCCCGTCACGCAAGTGCTCAGTGAAGATGACGTGCACACGCTGGAGTCGGGGATCTTCGACCGAGTGGACCAGCTGACCGCGCCGCGCCTCGTGGAGTACTGGGAACAAGATCCGTGTCAGGTCCAGGAATACTACGACGAGCCCATGGCCGCCGTCGAGCTCAGCGCCGAATCCGCCGACGATGAGGATTACGAGGTCACGGTCGAGGCCAGCTTCGCGGTGGGCGAATACGAGATCCAAATCTTGAGCGCCGGCAACTCTTCCGGCTTGGACGCGTGGCTACGCGACCACAAGTACAACATCCCCAAAGGTGCGGAGCCGGTGCTGCGCCCGTATGTGCAGCAAGGCATGAAGTTCTTCGTGGCCAAAGTGAACACGAAGAAGGTCAAGTTCGAAAACGGGCGCGCCAAACTGTCGCCGCTGCGCTTTCACTTCGACTCCGTCGATTTCACTTTGCCGGTGCGCCTGGGGCTCTTGAACTCTCAGGGCACGCAGGACTTGATCGTCGTGATCTTGGCCAAGCAGCAACGCTATGAGGTGGCCAACTATCCCAATGTCACCATCCCCACCAACATTGAGGTGACGAACGAAACCCGCGAGCGCTTCGGGGAGTTCTACGCCGCACTGTTTGACGCAACGCTCAAAGAGCATCCAGGCGCTGTGGTCACCGAGTACTCTTGGGCAGCGAGCACTTGTGACCCCTGCCCGACGCCGCCGCTGACGCTCGAAGACATGCTGACGTTGGGTGGTGATGCCCTACCAAACATTGACGTGGATGAAGACGCCAGCGCGCTGCAGAGCGAGTTTGTCGTCACGCGCCTGCATTACCGCTACTCGGCAGAGTCCCTGGGGGAAGACTTGTTCTTCCGCGCCGCGACCCCCATCAGCGGCGGGCGCGAAATACAAGCCAAGGAAGGCGGGCTGGAGTTTGGCGCACAAATCTCCGAATACAACCAGTTCCAAGGGCGCTACATCATCCGCCACGAGTGGACGGGGGAAGTGGCGTGCGAAGAACCCCGAATGGGAATTTGGGGTGGCCCCCCGGGTGCCTACGGTCCCGAGACCGTGCCCGCCATGAACACCGCCTATCAACCCCGCGGCAAGCTGCAGCTGAGCGACTTCGTGGAGGGCGATTTGGAACTCCAGGTGTTGAAGGCCAGCGGCAAACCGATGGATCGCCCCCCCAAACTCGCACCCGGTGGCTGCGCGGGTTGTATCACCGCCGGCTCCAACGGATCCAACGGCGCAGCCACGTTGTTACTACTGGCCGCGCTCGCCGTGCGTCGCCGCTACTGCGCGTAAGCTCACTCCGTGGTGGCGCTGATGCCCACGTCGCCGCGCATCAGCGTGAGCCGGTTGGCGTCGATTTCGAAGTCAGAAAGGCCGTCCGTAACCACCTGGATAAACCGGCGCTCCGCCTCGTTCGCACCTCCCTCGCAAGCAGCGTCGTCTGTGATGACGTTCGAAAACGCGATTCTATCGCCGTCTACCGCATACTCTGCGCTGCCGTTGTTGCACCCAGTGAACAAGTCTACGTTACCGTCGTCATTGAACAGCAAGGTCGGTTCGTCTTGCAGTGCGAAGTTGCTCGCAGCGCCACCGTCAATGAACGTATCTACCGTCCAAGTAGCGCCCGTCAGTGGACGATCCGGATCGGCAACCTCACTGTCGAGAAACACCAGCGTGGCTTCGGCGCCAGTGATCGTCAATTGGTCAGCGTCGAGCATCAGGCTGGGCTGGCTACCGAAGAACTCCGCCAGCCACATGTCTTGCGCTGCCAGCTCGGGTGTACACCCAATTTCCGTCGAGCCGATACCGTCGATGCACAGATTGCCGTCACACACCGTGTACCCGGCAAAGTGACTGTTGCAGCCAGCCGAGAAGTTCAGCTCGGCGTCTCGGAACGAGAGCCGCAGCGTCGTATCTTCGACCAGAGAAAACCCTTCGGAGCTATCGAGCAAGAACTCGCGACCGGATAGCTCAGCCGCCAAGTCCACAGCTGGATCGGTATCATCGTCCGGCATGTCGTCCGTTACGTCATCATCCGGCATGTCATCAGGCATGACGTCATCGTCAGGCATGTCGTCGTCGGCATCGTCATCCGCGGGCGCGCTGGGGTCGACGCTCACGCTGGTGCTGCGCCCATCTGAGCGAACCACGACTTCGAACTCGTCGTCTTCACTACCGTCCAGCTCCGCTTCGAACGAACCATCGCTACCCGCTTTGGTGGTAACGGATTCACCGGTGCTCAGGTTGGTGACCTCAACTTCGGCGCCGCCAGGACTGACCGTTCCAGCGCCGCCGCTGACACGCACGCCGTCACCCGACGGACTGATACGAATGCGCTGCGCTTCCACTACTGGTGGGTTTCCAGTATCGGTACTGCTCGCGCCGCAACTGGCCAATGGGATGCCGAAAGCAAGCGCTCCCAGCAGCGCCACGGCAACGCGAAAGCGCACGCGCCGACGTCCCGAGTTCGACAAATCTGAGGATGAAGCCGATGGTGTGCGATCTAGGTCAAGCGTCATTTCTTGGGGTCCTTTGATGGGGCCGCGGCAAACGCGCGGGTGAGTGGGAATAGCTGCAGGTTCAGCTGGATGATTTGCGTGGGGTCTGGGTCGGCATCACACAACTCGACCAGCTCCTGGCGAAACTGAGTCACGAGGCGTCGCACCTTCTCCAAAGTGGCAGGGCTGGCGCCCAGCGTCAGCGCCGAGATGAAGCGCTCTTCCGCGGCGATGTCACGCATCGCGTGAACCGCACGCTCAATCATCTCCGTGTGGTAGTTGCGGATGTAGAGCCCGCTCGCCTGTTGCCCCGTGGTCACTGCCCGCGTGACTTGGATCAGACGGCCTGTTTCGTCACGCTCGAGCAGGCCCAGCTTTTGTAACACTTCCAGAGCTTGTGCGGCTTGTCGCTCAGTGATGTTGGGCGTCAGGGTGGCGGCAATCCAGCCGGTGTCTTCGACGAAGCCTGGGCACGCCACCAGTTCACGGATGGCGGGGATGTACCAACTGGAGTGATACTCTTTCTGCGCCAAGTCCAAGCGCTGCGACGAACGAAAGCGCGCAAAGCCCATCAGGCGTTCGTGCAGTTCGTTCTTCTCTTCGTCCGTCTTGGCTTGATTGAACGCCACCAGCAACTTGAAGTACTCAGTGGCTTCGCGATTCAAGCGGCACGCCTTCGCAAAACGCTCCGCCATTTCGACGGACAGGTTGCGTTTGCCGTCGATCACCAACTTGAGATAGTTGGGTGCGCCCAAGCCAGCCGCTCGCGCGAAGCCGCGATAGGAGAACCCGTTGCGCTTCTTGTGCGCATAGAAAGCCGCCAGAAACTCGCGATAGTCGCGGTATCGAAAGACGTCGACAGGCGCACGCTGGCGCTTCTGCAGGGCCTCGGCCATTGGCTAATTGCTGCCATGGCAACTGGGCCCCGTCACCTCAATTTCAGCGAACCCGTATTCTACAGAATACACCAAAGAACAAATGAGGATTTATAAATATATGTAATTTCTAATCAAATTAAAGAATACGAAAACTAACTATCTGCAATCTGCTCGGATACCAGATTGCGATGGTCGGCACGGTTCCCGGTTCGACCGGCGGCGCCGGGGATCGCCGCAAACCCACTCAATGCCGGAGACGTCGCACGGCTGTGCCCTCGGGGTTTGCGTCACGTTTGACTACGTAAACGCCCGGGGCACCCCAGTGCCTCAGCGGTTTACGTCACGTTTGACTACGTGAACGCCCGGGGCATGGTGGAGCACGCGGTGGGTCAGACGTGGGTCGGCCAGACACGTCAGCACAGCGGACAGCGCTGGGTGCGGCGGCGCGCTCAAGCAGCCAACCGCCCGTTGGGTCATCCCCAATTCCCGCGCCACCACGGAAAGACGCGGCGCACCCAACTGCCGACAGGTTTGCACGCAAAGCCGCCGACCCAAGCGATCGCGCAGCACCGTCTGCGGCTGCAAACGACAAGCTGCCGCCACCGCAGCCACTATCGACGACGTCGAAGCGAAGCCCACCGCAGTTGGGATCGGTGGAGCGGGACTATAGTCCGCCGTGTGCGTAACAGCACTGAGCAGTCGTCGCGGCGAGCGCTCCAGAAGAGCCGCTACTTGGTTTCGCTCCGTCCAGACAGGGAATGCAGCGCCGCCCAGGTCCCGTAGTGTCGACCACGGCCACTGCCAAGGATCGGCAACCAATTTCGCTCGCACGGGGTTCATCAACCCGTAGCGCACCGTACGAAAGGCGATGTCCACACTCGCAGCTGGCTGCACGATCACTTCAAGATGGGTACCGAATCGCGCGGAGTACGCGCCAACGATTGCCCGCAGCCTCCGCTGTTGACCGGCGGCAGCCACCAAGTGCAAATGATCGGGCATCAGCACGCACGAAAAGACCAGCTCGAATGAACGGCGCAAGCTCGACCACAGCCAGTTCGCCCGCTCAGGCTGCACTAGGGATGGTTCACCAACACCGCGGATGCGTGCGATCAGATGCTCGGCAAAAGACATGTGACAACGTCGCCTCTAATAGCGAGCAGTTTCGAACTTTGTTTAGCTGGTTTCTCACCTTTTAGTTTAGAGCCGCCTGCGAGCTTGGTCCCCGCGGCGGACAGCCGTTCGCGCAGCGTTCGTCCAGTTGGGCGGCGCCCCAGACTCCGCTTCCGTTGCGCACCGTTGGCTCGGCGCGCCGGGCCCGCCGCGCGTGACCGGCGGATTGCCGCCCGAGGCCCCGGCCCGCCGCGCGTGACCGGGGGATTGCCGCCCGAGGCCCGCGCTCGCCGAGCAGTGACCGGGGGATTGCCGCCCGAGGCCCGCGCCCGCCTAGCAGTGCCTCGGCACTTTACGTCGTGTTTGACTACGCAAACGCCCGAGGCACACCAGTGCCTCGACGCTTTACGTCGTGTTTGACCACGCAAACTACCGAGGCATCGCCGCCGCGCCCGCGCTCGCCGCCGCGCGTGACCGGCGGATCGCCGCGCGAGGCCCGCGCTCGCCGCCGCGCGTGACCGGCGGATCGCCGCGCGGGCCGTTAGATCGCCGCGCCGCTCGAACGCTGCGCACCACTTGCAGCGTTAGTGGGCGGCGCTGTCCGCCGCGGTGTCCGATCACGCAGGCGGCTTTCCCCCAAAAGCTCATTGCCGAAGCTCCGTCCGGCTACTGCCGAGGCAAGAGTTCACCAGACGCACCTCTGCACTCACTCGGCGGCTTGCGGCAGCGCCCGTGCATTCCAGGTGTGTACAGTACTTGCGAGTCGCCGGGGGCCCTCCACCTGGATCTCGCCGCTGCGCAACGCTTGCCGCCACTCGATCTCACCCACGTGCCAGCGGGTGAACGCTTGTGAGCGCGCGACGATGCTCACGTCATGCTCGTACTTGGGGTGCGAATAACACAGCTCAGCGTTGCCACGCTCTGCCAAAATCCAGAACAAGTGGTGCGGCGGCTTTTGATCCGGAAACTCGAAGCGCACCACCACCCGCTGCTCCGGCAAGCGTTCCCGTTGCAAGTGCACATGCACCCAAGCCCACAGCACGAACGATGGATCCGTGTGCTCGGGTTGGCGCTCCACCCAACGCTCCGCCCAAGCCGCCATCGGCTGGATCACGTCCCACAGCTCGCGCCCGGCTTCCGTCAACTCATAGATGCGCCCACGCCGCCCAGACCGCGGCCGCGTCTGGATCACACCAGCCTGCTCCAATGTTCGCAGTCGCTCAGTGAGCAAGGTGCGTGACATACCCGGCACGCCGCCGGCGATCGCGTTGAACGT
>JBNLEN010000124.1:0-18822 GCA_050304975.1 Polyangiaceae bacterium | reverse complement strand
AGCGCATAGCGCAACGGAGCGTGCAGCCGAGTCGCCAGCTCGTTGCCGACGCTCTCGTCGCTCATCATGCGCCGCAGCTCCACCGGAGAAGCTTCCTCTGACTCGTGCGTGACCGTCAAAATTTGAGTGCCGGTCTGCGTGCTAGACAGCCCGCCTTGAGAGGACAACAGCGCGGCGACCTGAGTTGCCAGCGAGCCATCGAAGTGACGGCGCAAGGCGCGCGCGCCATAAACCTTGGAAAACCCGTCCCGCGCCAGCTCGTCAAGCGCGCGTTCGGACACCCAGAGCTGGATGCCGCGCTGCTCGAGTCCGCTACGTTCCGTGATGCGTGCAACACACAAGCGAGCAACCTGACGGATTTCTTCCCATGTCAGCACTTGAAATGGCACGAGCTTGTCGATGCGATTGAGAAACTCTGGACGAAAATGCTCTCGCGCCTGCCGGCGATAGTGGTCACTAGCGTCATCTGCCCCTTCGCCGAAACCCAAGTGCTTGTCGGCGTGCCGAGCGCCAAGATTGCTGGTCATGATGATGATCGCGTTGTGAAAGTACGCCACCTTGCCGCGCGCATCACTCAGCCGCCCTTCACCTGTGACCTGCAACAGCAGGTCAAACACCGCTGGATCGGCTTTTTCGATCTCATCCAGTAGCACCACGCTGAACGGCTGCTCGCGAATGCTGCGGGTGAGCACACCATCTTGTCGGGAGGTGCCGCGGATCAGCCGCTCCGCCGCTAGTGGGTCTGCGTATTCGCTCATGTCATAGCGCAACAAGCGGCTCTCAGATGCGAACAGAAAGCGCGCCAAAGCTTTGGCGAGTTCAGTCTTGCCCACGCCGGTAGGGCCTACAAACAAGAACGTCGCCAGCGGTTTGCTGCCGGGTTGCAAGCCCGCTTTGACCGAACACAACGTCTCCGCGACGCCGCGCACGGCTTGGCTTTGCCCGATCACCTGACGCCGCAATCCTCGCTCGACATCTTCCAGCCGCATACTGCGTTCATCACGCAACAAGAACTCGGGGATGCCGGTTTGCTGACTCAGCCCGCGGAAAACGTCGTCGCGTGTGATCTCGGTGGAGTCAGTCTCACGAGTTGCACTTTCGTGGGCGGCGAGCAGCTCCGCAAGGAACTGCATAGCTTTGCCAGGCAGAGCTTGATAAGGCAGATACCGCTCGACCAGCTCCACCATCAGCGCGCAACTCTCGTTGCTTGGCGCGGGGGCTTGATTGCCGCGCGCGCGTTTGGCTAACGCTTTTAGCACGTCCACCGTTTGGGGTGCGCTGAGCGGCGGTACGGACACCCGCTGCAGTTGGCTGAAAAAGCTCACGTGACGGTTCTGCAGGCGATCATACGCTTCCTCGGAGAGCTCACCGATGATGCGCACGCGCCGCCGCTCGATGTACGGAAGCATCGCGCTGATGACGTCCTCGTGTTGACCCGGTTTGCCCGCGAATAGATCGTCCAGGCCTTCGAAGTAGAGCGTCGCGTCTAGCAGCTCACAGGCTTCCATTACCTTCGCCACACGCTCTTCGATTTGTCCGAGGAAGGATTGGCCCGCGACGAGCTCGGCGCCGGAAGTTGCGTACACGCTCTCTTCGGGTCGTGGTCGAGCGTTGAGTGCAGCCTTGGCCAGTGCTGATTTTCCGCCGCCTGCCGGCCCCACCAGAATTACGCTCAAGCGGAGTTTCGCTTCAAGCAGCGTTCGCAGCCCGTCCAGATCACGATGCAGTGGTTCAATCACGGGCCGTGGGACAACGCGGCCAATCTCTCGCAGCAGCGAGCGCGCCGCTCGCTCCTTGGCTTCCCTGCGGCTGCGCGCCTGCTGAGCTGGGTCGCCTCGGGAGACACTTTCGAGATGCACGCTCGGGCGCTCCAGCCGCGTTTCATCCGCGGGCAATAGGTCGAGGTAGGCAGCGCCATCAGGTTGCATCGCAGCCACCAGGCGTAGCACCTCACTGCGCACTCTCAGCTCGAGCTCATTCGTGAGCTCTTGCGGCACGTACACCACTTGACCCAAGACGGGCACCACCACCCAGCGGGCGTCGCCACGGCCGTCGAGCTGTACTAGGTCGATCGCGATAGGCGTTCTCACGCGTTCGGCTTTGGGGACCAGCGGGCGTGGGATCAGCACGTCCAACTGATCCAGCGACGCGTCCTCAGGCACGACGAACTTGGCCACTTCATCGGGATCAAGCGTGGCGAAGTATTCGCTCAGAAACAGCCGCAGCTCATCCAGTGCCGACGAGGCTGTTCCAGCGTACGCTACCAACCCCGGTTCATACACGGGGAACGCTGAGCAGAATCCCCCCGTGTGCTCCCGAATCACCACCAACGGTCGAGTTTCAACGGAACTCACTTGGCGGTGATACGGGCGGGCTGCGCTGCTGTCCAGGGACTTAGGCTGACGTCGAGTTTCGTTGACCGAATCGAGGTGTCCAGCCTACGGTCTGCCAAGATGACTAGCGACGCGATTGTCGAGTTTTGGAAGTGGTGGCCCTCTGTGGCCGCGCGGATCGACGATGGGATTCGCAATGGCGGGCTGCCACAAGAACTTGTGGGCGAAATCAGCCAGCGCGTTGCCTCGATTGATCCGAGCCTGGATTGGGAACTGGGTCCGGGGCGCAGGGCCCGACATCATCTTTGTCTCTCAGCCAAGGGTGATCCCGTGCTTCGAGTCGTGGCTGAGCGCTGGCTTCATCACTGCAAAGAAGACGAATTCTGGGAGTTCTACGCAGCCCGCCAAGCGCACACGGGGCCGCCGCTCGCGCTGAAGATTGCCGGCCAGGATGTCGACTTCGAGCAGTTCATGTATTCGGTGGAGCCGAACGAAGACCGCGAACTGTTGGATATAGGGGTTTACCACCCAGGGTTTGACTCCATGGAGGAAGATCTGCGGGGTCGCGTGACGTTCATCGGGTTGGACAACGCGCTGGGCGAAGACGGGGTGGAACGTTGGCTTGGTGGCGTCGACATATTGGATGCGCCACCCAGCGAGGCGCTGACGTACGCAGATTTCATCGCCGCAACGCGTGAGCTGGCCGAGAATTCGACTGGCGATCGTTGGACGGTGCTGCGCGGTGAGATTGATGGGTCACCTATCGTGGTCACGACCAATCTCGCCATCAAACGGGTTGATCATCTGATGTTGGACCAGCATGTTTCGATTGAGCTGGCACTCCAGTCGCCGACCGATCAAGGTTTCCCGGACGAGCAAGAAGCCGAAACCTTGAATCAGATGGAAGATCAGCTGTTCGAAGCCTTGGGTGAGCACGCCGTGAACGTCGGACGTGAAACCCATGCCGGTCGCCGAACGTTGCATCTGCACGTCATGGAAGGCGGGCCAGCCGCAAGCATCGTGGAAGGTTGGCGACAACGCTACCCAGCGTATGACGTCAGCGTGAACGTCAGTTCGGACCCGAGCTGGGAAGTGCTCGATCGTTGGACTTGAAGCAGACCGGCTAGCGGTGCGTGTCGAAGAAGCGCGCTATCTCATCCGACGCAAAACACGGCCAGTCATCGGTCCCTTGGATCCGAAGGTCGTGTCGGCACGAACGGAACGGGACGCTGCAGCCATCAAAGTCGGTACACTCGAAGGTGGTCGAGCTGCAGCTCCCCGCAGTAGTGGCTCCGAACTCATCGCATTCGTTTCGTTCGAGCATCTGCTGAACAGAGCCCGAGTTGTCGGCCTCATCATACTGTAGGGCAACGCTGTCAAAGTCGCTGTGTATGAAAAGCGTGGGAAGCAAAGCAGAATGTTCGCACTTGCTCACGCTCATGGCTCCCTGAAACGCTACTGCCCGGAGTATCTCAGTCGGTCGAAAGTCCAGCAGACTGTCGCAGCCGGGGCCGAGACTGCACCACCACTTGCATCATCGCTCTGGTTGGCTGCGGCAGAGGTTGAGCGGGAACCGCAGTGGAGCATGAAAGGCAGCAGCAACAGCGTTGTCGCTCGCTTCCCCGAAGACAAGACGAACGAAACGTTCACACCCATCAGACTCCGGCTGGCGACCACTAGCCCCAGTGCCCACGAGTCTATCCGCAGGATGCACAACCGCCAAGTCCTGGATGACGAATTAGCGGTGTCTCACTTTCTTAGGATGATGCGAGTGTTTGGGGGCCCGCGGTCTATCTGGTGGGTGCTGAACCTGATGGGTGCGTACTCTATACGCGAGCGCAGGTGCAGCGGAATTTCTCGTCGTGATGGCTATGGGTAGCTATTGGGGTTGCGGAAAAATCTAAACGCTAGATATAAACCCGACCATCATAAGTGCTTGATATTGAATGATATTTGACTGTGTTGGTTGGGGCGAGTTTGTCGCCATCGGAAAGTTCGATTAGGTCCAAACACGCGGCGCTGGGACAGTGTTTCGCGCGCGTCGATGAACGCACAATTCGCAACAACAAGGCGTGGATTGTGACAAGAGAGCAGGTATGCGATGCAGATATCTGGTTGGTGGCTTGCTGTTGCTGGGCTGCGCTGGGGATGTAGGGGAAAGTGCGGGTGCGGGGCCCGCTGCGCCGACGGCAAGCATCGGCGAAACACCGGGCGTACCGCCGGCGACAACCGGAGATCCAGCGATTCCTGGGCAAGTCCCCGCGACTCCGGGCGGCGAGGAAGTGGCTCCAGTCGTGGTTCCGCGGGTCGCGCGCTTGACGCACTTCCAGTGGACGAACGCGGTTCGCGATTTGCTGCGCTTGGAGACCGCGCCGACGAACGCGCAGTCGTTCACGCCCGATGCGATCATTGGCTTTGACACGAATTCGGAGCACCTGCGCGTCGCATCCACGCTGCGCGGGGATTATCAGGCTGCGGCGGAGGCGCTGGCCATGCAGGTGGCGGGCGACCCCAGTGCCGTCGAGAGACTGCTGCCACCGGATGCGCCGAGCGAGCCGACGGCCCGCGCCCAAGCGTTCATTGATGATTTCGGGCTCAGAGCGCATCGCCGCCCGCTGAGCGCGACTGAGCAGGCGCAGTACCTGGAGTTGTTCGAGCAGGGTCCGGAGCTGCTTCCGGACCTGGACGCGTTTTCTGCTGGCGTGGCGCTCGTGATTCAGACGGCGTTGCAGTCGCCCTATTTCTTGTATCGCACGGAGCTTGGTCAGGAGAGCGTCGACGGTCGTATCGCGCTGAGCGGCTACGAGCTGGCGGCGAAACTATCGCTGGCGACGACGGGGAGTATTCCCGATGACGCGTTGCTCGAGACAGCCGCCGCGGGAGAACTCGACCCGGCGAACGCGGTCGCGACCTTGCAAAGCGAGGCCCAGCGCCTACTCGATTCTCCCGGCGCGAAGGCGACGGCGCGTCACCTTCACACTCAGGCGCTCGCGATATCACGTTACGGTCTCATTCACAGAGATCCAGCGAACTACCCGGAATTTACCGACGACACGCCGGAGGCGTTGCGGCAGTCGGCGAACTTGTTCTTGGACTATGTTTACGACGAGAACCTCGGCGTGAAGGGCTTGCTGACGTCGCCAACCGCCTTCGTCAATGACAACCTGGGGGCCATTTATGGTCTGCCCGAGACGTACGGCAGCGACTTCACACAGGTCGACCTGACGGCGCAGTCGCGTCAGGGATTGTTGACGCAGGCGGGGTTTCTGGCGTTGTTCTCTGGTGAGTATCAGCCAGACCCGATTCACCGAGGGGTGTTCATCAACGAGCACATCTTGTGTGTCGAAGTTGGGGTTCCGGCGCCGAACATACCACCCCTTCCCGAGCCCCAGCCGAACCAGACGAATCGCCAGGCTATCGATGCGGTGACTGGCGTCGGCACGTGCGGAGCGGGCTGTCACGCGACGTTGATCAATCCGTTGGGGTTCGCTTTCGAGAACTATGATCCGCTGGGCCGTTATCGCGAGATGGACAATGGCGCGCCCGTTGATGCGTCGGGCACGTATCCGCTCGACGGTACGGCACAATCGTTCACGGATGCGTCCGAGCTAATCCAGCTGATCGCCAACAGCACCTCTGCCCACCGTTGCTACGCGAGCAGCTGGCTGTCCTATCTAAACGGTCGCGAGGTGAACGCTGCTGACAAGGCGTTCCTCGACCAACTGGCGGAGCAGTCCAGAACCGAGGGGCTTTCTACGAAGGAAACTATCCTCAACTTGGTGCAAGACGAATCGTTCCGCACTCGCGCGGCCGCAGAACCTGCAGTAGGAGAATCACTGTGAGCAATCGTCAGAAGAACGTTACGCGCCGTCGGTTTCTGGCGGGCGCGGGTGGAGTTACGCTCGGCCTTCCGTTGCTCGATGCGTTCAATGGTCGTGGTGCGTCCGCCGCGCAGGATCCTATCCGCTTTGGGTTGTTCGTGGTCGGGGCGAACGGCGTTGCGATGGCCGACCCGAGTCGCTCTGGCGAGGACGAGAAGTTCTGGCCGTCTGCCACCGGAACCTTGACCGCAGAGTCGCTGCAAGCCGATGACACAGAGCTGCAGCGCACGGTCGGCATGTTTGCCGACTATGCGTCGCGCCTGTTGGTGGTGCGCGGTGTCGATCAGCCCTACGGCAGCGCTGGATGCGATCATCAATCGGGCGATAACATGTGCCTCACCTCCGCGCGGATCATCGGCGGCGGTAATACGTCGTTGGCCGGCGGCGAGTCGATTGACAATCGTATCGCCAGCGAGCGCAACCCGGCGGGGCGTGAACCTCTCACGCTGCGTGCCGGCTGGCGCCCAGACGACGGAACCGGCTACGACAATGCCGGTTTCCTCTCGTACATGGGCGCGAGCCAACCTCGTGCGGCCCAGAAGAGCCCGCTGACAGCTTACCAGCGCATGGTTGGCATGGACGACGGCGGAGCAGGGGGAGACGACAACGCCGCGCTTCAAGCACTGCGGCGTACGAGCGTCAACGACCTGCTGCGCGATCAAATGAGCACACTGATGGCCAGCCCCGCGCTCAGCTCCGACGATCTGCAGCGCCTGCAGCAGCACTTGGACACGATCCGCGACATGGAAGTCACGCTCACCGAGGTGACGCTCGATGAGGCGGCGCTAGCGGAAATGGACGACGTGGAGCGGGATGTGCTCAGCATGGACAACCACTCCAAGGTGCTCCGGTTGCACATGTCGCTGTTGGCATTCGCCGTTTCGTCGGGCTACAGCCTGACCGGGACGCTGAAGGTCGGTGACCGCATCGATTCGCACCAATACACGATCGATGGTGAGCGTTTGCCCCAGTTCCACATGATTTCGCACCGCAACATGAGCGATGCGGCGGGCGGTGAAACGATTCCCAATGCCTTCGAGCTGCACCGAAAGATTGATCGCGTCAACGCCGTTGACTTCATGTATCTCTGCGACATCCTGCAGAACGTGAGCACCCCCACCGGTCCTTTGATCGACCAGGGATACACTGTGTGGACCAATCAGGTCTCTACCGGTTGGCACCGCCACGATAACCAACCCTTCGTCATTGTCGGTTCCGGAGGCGGATATCTGAACGTCGGCCAGTATGTCGATGCGGGTGGTGTCCCTTTGAACCAGATGCTCAACACTCTGCTGAACGCCGCTGGCGTGACGGGCGAAGATGGCGGGCCCATCGAGAACTTCGGCGACGAATCACTGCCACCAGGTCAGATTTCGTCCCTGATAGCTTAGCAGGGTGCTGTCGCGATCGACCAAGTTGGCGCGGAAAAGCATCGCAGGGTGCTGAAGTTCCGGCAGGTTCCGATGGTGGCAAGTGTGCGCCCCTGTGGACTACGACCTCGCATCGGACTTGAAGCTCAGGCGGGCGAAGTTGGGAGGTAGGCTTCAGATCCTACCTCCCGCTCCCGGTCTCAGAGTCATTGTTGTTGAAGGTACGACACGACCTCGACCGAGCCGGATTCAGACACCTCAATTTCTGGAATCGATAGACCCATCGAATGAAAGAGCTGATCCAACTGCTCAGAATGCACGAACTCATCAAAATAACGCCGGCTCGCTTCTTCGTCGGCGAACGAGTGCCGCATCTGACAGATCGTGCGCCGACACTCGATTCGCTCTAGCGTCGCGCCCTCGATGTCCAAAGCTTTGGTGCCGGATACCACTTCCGTTTCAACCTCCGCCAAGTCGCTCGAACCAACCTCGTCGTTGAATGAGTTGGCGAGTATGACCGCCGTCTCTTCAGCTGACGGCGCCGCTTCCTCAGGCTCTTCGACCAGGACCTGCTCGTCGGCGGTATCACTTTCGGGCGGTTGAACCGCCGTGGTTTCACGCACGACGTAGACTAGCTCCCGAGAGGGGCGTTGCGAGACGACTGCCGGCCTCTCGTGCGGTCGTTGGACTTTGGGCTTGGGGCTAGCTGCCCCCATTTCTAACCAGACGGCAGCAACGCTCGATATGGCCAGCAGGCATCCGAGAATGTACATCTTTTTTTTCATGTTCAATGCCTCCGTACATGAGGCACGCCTACCGGTTGCGACGGTCGGCGTGCCTCGAATCCGTTAGTAGCTGATCCGATGGAAGTACACCGAGCAGCTGTTGCTGCCGTTCTTGGTACCCTTCACCTCGACGTTGGCAAAGCCGCCACCTGGTACCGTAGCGGCTCCGACCGATAGGTCTTTGCTGCCCCCGTTATTGCAGACCCACGTGCCGGCAGACTTGACGGTGCCATTGCTGTAATACGTCAGCATTCTGCCGCACGCTTTGGAGTCGTAGCAGCCGCTTTGATTGCCGTTGGTATAGCTGCTGAATTTGGGGTTAAAAGTAGTGTCGGAGGTTGCACTGACATCCATTGGGATGTTCGCGTAGGCCGTGACGCCTTGGGAGCAATTCTTCATGCCCAATCTGCCAAGGTCCATCGACATACAAGATGTGGCCTGAATGCGCCCCATCCACGCTGGGACCTGGTGAGCGGCGCTGGCGGTGCCAGCAACCAAGAGACCAGTGGTAACGAATAGTGCTTTCTTGTTGAACATTGTGGTTTTCATTCTTTCTATCTGCGCGGTGACCTCCCTGGTCACATTGGTGCGCAGCGTTGAGCCCCCCAGAGCAACTAGCGCGCCACAGGTGCGGAGAATGCTGCGTCTGGGGCTGAGCAACTTCCGGTTGATGTATTGAGTGAACGCTTCGGTTCGGAGCTTGAGCCAAATTTGGCTCGAGCCCATTGGCCGCCAGAGAGGCGAGTCAGCCGACCGCCTCTACTGTTTGTCCACTAACAATGCGTTCGCGCCACGACGGACCGACAAGCGAGCGCTGTGCTTCTGCCCGTTTTCGCTCGGAGCTGGCCGCCTACGACCGGACAGATTGAAACGACAACGATCACGGGGGATTCCACCGGTCCGCACGGCACTTGCCACGTCACCGGCGCCCGTCAGGCAGAAGGCTCTAGCGAAGTATTAGTGCAGGATCCAACGGTCCCGCGAACAGTGGCCCGGGTTCTTTGATGTCTACGGCTTGGGTGGGGTGCCACGCCACGACCTCTTCACCCTCAGGGGTGTAATGTAGGATGCGAAGGAAGCTCCCAGCCGACTTGTCCGGATCCCAGTGCGTCATGAAGATGCTGCCGTCTGGCGTGGCAACGAGGTGAGCTCCAAGTTGATTGGCGCCAATTGGCTGGAGCTTCATCACGCTCCACTCGGATGCTGCGTCGAACTTGAGTACTGCGATCTCAGTCCCCCGAATGTAGGGGAAGACCAGCACGTTGCCTTGGACGGTCGCTGTTTCAAGGTCGGGACCAGAGCTCGGAATTTCTAGGGAGGAAAGGATGAACACGCCGTCTTGCCAGTGCCCTAGCCCAAGATTTCTGTGGACTCCAACCGCTCGACCGTCGTCCGTAACACCAAGCAAGTCTAGGGCATCGCTCGCGATGAGCTGATCTTCACGATACAGGGATCCGTCGCAGATGTAGTAGAAGGCCGAGGTCGCATCGAAGTCGAACCGGATCGGTGAACTGGTGCAGTTGGGCGTTGGCAGGTATCCGTCCACAGTGCCGTGAACGCCTTGATTGTCCCGCATGAACAATTGCCAATCCGTGCGACGAAAACGGAACAGGTTGTCATAGATTCCAAAGCCATTGATGTAGCCTTCTTCGACCGTCGGCCAGAATCGCTGAATCGCATCCGCACTCGCCTGTCCGGGGGAAGTGGTGCCGTCGAAGTAGACTCCACCGGTGAAGGGCTCCGCGCCGACTAGTACGCCCGGATCCGGCAAGCAAGTAAAGCCCTCGTCGACCTTGTCGTCGCAGTCGTTGTCGATGTTGTCGCAGATCTCGGTGTTTCGAGTGCAGGTCGTGTCATCGCCGGGTAGGGGGTCGTCGTCGTCGGCGGTGACATCGTCGTCGACGGTGACATCGTCACTGGTGTCATCGATGCCGGCGTCGCTGCTGTCATTGCTGGCGTCATCGTTCACGCTGTCAGCGTCATCGAGGTCATCATCCTTCGACGGGCTGCCATTGTCGTCGTCGCTGGCGTCGTCGTCACTGGCGTCATCGTCGTCGTCGTCGCTAGCGTCATCGTCATCGTTCGCATAGAGTTCAGCCCACGGATCCCCATCTGAGCCCGTGCGACAGCTGGTGGTCAACGCCACGCACAGCACGAGCCAGCGGGGCCCCGCTTTACATCCCGCGCGCATCAGTGACCATCCACGCCGTAGACGAGTCCAAAGAGCAGCGCCCAGTTCATCGCTGGCTCATCCACTTCACCCAAGAATTGTTGGTACATCACGCTCAGCCCTAGTGCCATTGGAGTGCGTTTGTGCAAGCCAAGTTGTACCCGGGCAAACGGACCACCGGTGTATTCGGCAAGGACCACATCCTTGTCGCAACCTTGGCAGTCCGTGATGATCCGTGTGACCTCAGGGCTTGTTTGCCAGCCAGCCCCCAAACCGGGACGCAGCGCCCAGCCCCGATCCGCGAAGAGAAAACTATGGGCAACGCCCAACTCGACGTCAAACGCTGTGGCGTCAGCGCTTCCACTTTTTGTTCCGGCATCTCCGCCGGTCGTCGCGAACACGACCTCTTGCTTCAGCGGGTCTCTGTCTTTGAAGTACAGGCTGGCCAAGCCCGCTCCGAAGTAATAGTACGCGTAAGAGAGTTCGAAGCGAAAGCTCATGGCCGCTGTTGGTTCGAAGACGCTCTTCGTCGGATTGACGTCATCCCCCGCGGTCAACCCTCCACCGAGCCACAGAAACAGGCCCAGCCCGGCTGGGTCAAACGTGCTCTGGTGTTCTTCGGCGGCAACCTCGTCCACGCTTTCACGTTGTGCGCCGTCCGAGTCATCTGACGCGGGGGCGGCTTCGTGATGCTCTGGCGCCGCTGTGGCCGTGGAAGTCCACCCGAGCACTAGTGATAGTGTAAGTCCGTAACCCAGGGAATTGAGCGCCTGGCGCGCATGAAGCATCCGGGTATCGTTGGCTACTAGGTGCTCGTGGTCAAACAAAAAGAGCTCGCCAGCTGGAGGCTAAGGAGGCGCCAAACAAGGAGACTCGAAATGGCTATGTTTTAAGCCTTTGCTGGCTCGGCCACGTGAAGTTCTTGTAAGCATGGTAGCCGGCGGCTGCGGCGAGCAGGATCGCACCCCCTGTGGCGATGAAGCTCACGAGTTGAAGCGGCCCCCCAGCGTGGCGCGAGGCGACCGCGACCAAAGCCCACACCGCTACGGCGGAGAATTCACGCATGTTGCGAGCGAATATCATCAGTAAGTTGAAGCTGACCAACAACGCGGCGAGACCAATGGCCCAGGCCGCAGTGTCGACGAACGCAACATCGAGCGACGCCAGCATCGCGCCCAGGTTGGCGAGCAGGGCCACCGTGATCCATCCGGCGTAGAGGGAGATGGGCCACCATTGTGTCACGATCACGCTCCAGGGGGCATCCCAGCGTTCCATGTTCCAGCGATGGACGACAAACATGAGTGCCACCCATAAGCCAAACATCACCGCCAGAGACGCGGCGATGAGCTCACTCAGCCAGGCCAAGAGCCACAGCCCGCACAGGGTTTGAGCGACGAAAAACGCCGCACCAAGTTGAAGAATGGATTCGACCCTGCCGATATCACGCTTGCCATCGAAGAATGCGAGCTTCAGCTGCCGAGCGACCAACACGAGCATCGATAGATAGATCAAGCCCCAAATACCGAAGGCGTAGTCGGCTGGTGTGAAGCTGGTGTCGTAGCGATGGCTGAGCGTGCCAACGGTGTCGTCGAATGCAATTCCGGCACCTGCAACGCCACTCCAGATGATCAGCAGCAGCGTCGATAGCGTGTTGAGCAGCGCCCAACGCTGGGCTGTCCTGAGCCGCTGCGATTCTGCAGACTGCTCGCCTCCCGCGTCGGGAGTCTCGCTGCCGTGGCCCGAATCTGGTTCCAACATCACCACACCCGGTTTGTAGTGCAGTGGCGGCTAGCTCCAACCTGCTTTCGGCCTGCTAGCGGGGGCGACCGAAATTCTGAGTCCAATAGCCGCGCCCTCCCCGGCGGCTGTCAGGATCTTCCTGGAAGAAGTAGCCGATGCCAATTTCGGTGAAGTTCTCTCCCATGATGTTTTGGCAATGGCCAGGACTGTCCATCCAGCCTTCCATGACTGATTCGGGATCAGGCTGACCGTAGGCGATGTTTTCGCCAGCGGACCGGAAGCTGTAACCGGCTTCCTCCATTCGGTCGAAAGGTGACAATCCATCCGGGTTTTCATGATCGAAGAAGTCTCGGACTGCCATGTCCTGACTGTGGGCACGAGAGGAGCAGGTCAATGTCTCATTGAGTGTCAACAGACCGACAGGCGGCATGTCTTGGCCCCCACAGTTGGCTCCTTCGGAGCGACGCTGGTTGACTATGTCAAGCACGTCTAGTTCGAATTGAGCCCACTCGGTATCCCAGGCTTGAAGCGCGTCACAATCGATCGGTGCGTAGACGGGTGGCTCTTCGACGGGCGCTTCGGGGGCTTCGGGCTCTTGTCCCGGATCCATTGGCGGCAGAGCGGCATTGCCCCCACCGCCAACCATGCTTGGACCCATGGGGGCCTCCGGCAGCGCCTCGCCGGGCGCGCCACCGGTGCCCACCTGATCCATCATGGACATGGCGGTACCCATCCCGGTGGGAGGAGCCGCTCCGGCCAGCGGCTCTTGCGCGGGAAAATTCAACCCTTCGGTGCTTTGAGCGTCATCGTCACTGGCGCAGGCCATCAACAAGAACAATCCGCCGACAATGATCGAGCCCCTCGTCACTTCTCGCAGCATGGGACGCTAGTGGTTCGTTTCCCGGACGGCAGGCAGCGTCAGACTGAGGCGATGTCCACGGTTGGGGTAGTAGCGAAAAACTACGCAGTCACCGGAGCTCGGAGACTCAGGTAGTGGCAGTTTCCGTCGCAGCGCGAGCGACCGCGTCCTCGGCGCGCAACGTGCTGCGGAGCGTCCAGGGCTCGTGAATGCAGCCGCAGACATCGCCAAAGCGAGAGCTCCAGCCAGCAGCCCACCAAGGGGACGATCCGGGTTTGCGTCATGTGCTGACAGCTGCCGTCGAAATGCTTGAATCGAAGCTCGCGTTTCGCGATGCGCAGGGCCGCTCGGTACTACCTCATCAGAGACGAGGATTGCAGCACTCAGGCGCACAAGGCTCGGCCCCGGAACAAATCGCGCACCCGCCTTCGTCCTCGCTGCAGTCGACATCAATCCACCGGCAACAGCAGTGTAGTTGCCCGTCTGGCTCCTGAAAGCGCTGCTCAGGACACAGCGAGCAGTCATCGCAGTTAGGAGGCGACGCCGGGACCGCGTCGCTTGCTGAGTCAACGGGCGACGCAACGTTCGCCGGAGGAGCGCTGTGGTCGAGGGGCTTTGAGGCGCGGGCGCAGCCGAGGGTCAGCATGACGCTCGAAGCTAAGAGCTGGGGGATCATGAAGTATGAGGGCATGCCTGGGGCCTTCCGCGTGCGTTGTGAGTAGAGCGGACCAATCGATGAGAACCGACTGCGACTTCTGATTGGATACACCAACTGGCAGTTTCGGCTCATTCCGGTTCTTGGACGCGATATCCAGATGCTGGACACGCGCTGCTGGCCAACCCCAGCGGCGGGACCCACGAGCGCTTGTAGTTTCGCGCTGTTGAACGAGTTCTGGGGGGTGAACACTCGCTGGCACGCCGGTTGCTTTACAGGCTGCCATGCTGATCCAATGGGTGGTGCGAACTCGTCCTTGTCATGGCGAGTTGCTCAACGGCGATGAAGCGGTGATTCATGCTGTCGATGACACTGTTTGGGTCGGGGTATTCGATGGGTTAGGGCACGGAAAAGAGGCTGCACTTGCGGCGAGTCAGGCGCGTTCCGTGATCCAAAGCCTCCGCGTCAAGACAACTATGGTCGAGGTTGTCCACGCGCTGCATGAGGCACTTAGGAAGACGCGCGGCACGGCAGCCACGTTGGCTTGTTTTGACCGAGAGGGCGTGGAATTTACTGGTGTAGGCAACGTGGCGCTGCGTTCACTTGATGACAATAGTTTGCCCTTCGTCCCAATCGCGGGCGTCCTCGGTAAGCGCATAGGACGTCCAAGAACGCGCCGAGTTGCGCTGCGGCCTGGGGCGCGCCTACTGCTGACCACAGACGGGATCCGGAGGCGCGCACCCATCAGTGAGCTAGATGCGGATGATGAAGAAGCTTTCTGCGAATGCCTGCTCAACGAACACTCACGCGCGCACGATGACGCGACCGTCGCGTTGGTGCGCTTTCTCGGAATCCAGGAGGCCGCTGAATGAGCGGAATACCAAGGCATTCCGCAGTCAGCATGACGGCTCGAGCGCAAGCCATGCTCAAGCTGCACGTATCGGACATCAACGCCCGCGCGATCACACAGCACGCATTGACGGCGGCGCGCCAACGTTCCGGAAAGCAGGAGCCTCCGATCGATAGCTTGCTGGAAGAACTGTCGCGCTCATCAGCTATCTTTTTGGAACCCGCGCAGCGCGCCGAGTTTCTGCAGCAGCTGCAGAATGCTGCTCCTGCAAACGATACCGGCTCCGAGCTCGTCGCTCGTTGCATTCCAGTGCGCTCTGAGCGGGACTTGAAACACACCCGCACCGCCGTCAAAGAGCTGTGTGACGAGTTGGGGCTCAGCGGTTTTCCCGCTCAAAAGATAATCACTGCGGTGAGTGAACTGGCGCGCAATATCGCCAAATACGTCGGCGACGGGCGAATCGTGCTCGAAAGCGGTGGTAGAAATCACGGACTGACAGTCAGAGCAGAAGATCGCGGACCTGGGATCCCCAACCTGCAGCAAATTCTCGGCGGCTCTTATCGCAGCAAAACAGGTATGGGACGCGGTCTGTTGGGAGTCAGAACGCTGGCGGATCAATTCGAAATTCAGACTGGACCGGAAGGCACCAACATCACGTTGACTTTTCGACGGCCTGGTCACTTGAGCACCGTTGAAAGGATACAAGATGAACGATGAATGCCATTGCATTCGGCTTTGGGACTGCTTGCTTGTTCCCTTCCAAGGTGAGGTGGGAGATGACCAGGCGCAGCAGATCACGGCCGAGATCCTCTTCCGAATCAAGACGCAGCACTGCGCCAACGTGTTGCTCGACTTGTCAGGGGTCGGCACGCTCGACAGCCACCTGTGCGCGACGTTGGTGCAATTGGCTCGGGCTGCCCGAATGATGGGCGCCCAGACGGTCATCTCCGGCATGCGCCCCGAGATCGCTATGACGCTGGAGGCCATGGGCATTCGCCTCAAAGACATGCTCACCGTCGCCACTCTGGAAGATGCGCTTGAACGCTTGGGAATCGGTCGTCTAGGTCGGAGCGATGGCGTCAAGCCGAGCGCGACCCACGAGGATCACAGGTTCCTGATGGAACCAGTTCCGAGTCCGAAGGATCGCGCGTTGTTCAACTCCTCCCCGCCAGCTGCTCCAGCGCCATCAGCATCAAACAAGTTCCCCAGCTACCAGAAAGAAGAATCACTATGAGCGAAGCAATTGCCAAGAAAGAAACACCAGAGCTGCGACAAGAGGATTGCTCGCTGATCGAGCGTCTGCGCGTCCGGGCCAATGACAACGCAGCCAAGGAAGACGCTGACCAGGTCGAAAAGTTGGTGCAGGACTTGGCCGCGATGCGCCAGGCGGTTGACCTCGAGGACAACCTGCGAAAACACCAAGCTGCGCTCATGGCCTTGACGCGCAGTGAGGCGATAGGCAACGGCCGGCTCGAAGATGCACTCAAGGAGATCACGGAGGTTGCTGCCGAGATCCTGGGCGTCGCACGCAGCAGCGTCTGGCGCTACTCCGAACACGGTTCGAAGATTGTTTGCGCAGACCTGTACGTGAAGGGTGATAGCAAGCACGCCGCAGGTATCGAGCTGAGTCAGGTGGACTTCCCGCGCTACTTCGAAGCACTGAAAGAAGAGCGCACGATCGTTGCCAATGACGCCCACCGGGACCCGCGCACAGAAGAGTTTTCCGAAGTCTACCTGACCCCGCTCGGCGTCGGAGCCATGCTCGATGCGCCCGTCCGTGTGGGCGGGCGTATGGTCGGGCTGACGTGCAACGAACACTTGGGCGGAGCCAGAGTGTGGAGCAATACCGAAATTCACTTCGCGGGCGCCCTCGCCGACTTTACGGCACTGGCGTTTGAGAGCAGTGAGCGACAGCGCACCGAAGCCGAGCTACGCTCCGCCATTCGGCTGGCGGAAGAGCGCATGCAGACTATCGAGCGGCAGCGTTTGGCGATTGCAGACTTGTCCGCACCGATCATCGATGTCTGGGATGACGTAATAGCCCTGCCGATTGTTGGGCTGGTTGACACGCAGCGCAGCGTTGAAGTCACCGAAAGGCTGTTGGCGCGCATTTCTTCGTCCGGAGCGCGCGCCGTGATTGTCGATCTGACGGGCGTCGATGTCGTGGACACGATGACCGCCAACCACCTGCTTCAGATGGTGGGGGCTGCCAAGCTGTTGGGTGCCTTTTGTGTGCTGAGTGGCATCAGTCCCCAGATCGCGCAGACGCTGGTGCAGCTAGAAGTAGACCTTTCCGAGATGACGACGGTGCGCAACCTCAAAGAAGCGCTACGGATCTGCTTGAGCCGCACCCATGGCACCGGTTGAGAGTGTATCGACGGCGGGGCCAGCGTTGACGGTTGAGCCGGACCGTCCACCTGAGCTGGTCGTCATATTCGTCAAACACCTGGAAGATGCGGCGGTGGTGCGCTCGCTCACGCTGCGCCGAGGGCTACAACTCGGCTTGACCAGCGCGCGCGCTGCCGAAGCGGCCCTGGTGGCGAGTGAACTTGCGACCAACATGTTCAAGTACGCCACGGATGGTGAGCTGATCTTGAGCCACGATCTGCGACAAGACGCCCTTTGGATCTATGCCCGCGACCGCGGCGCTGGTCCACCGCCCGCCGAGCAACTGTTTGAAGATGGGGTTTCGCGCGGACGGCGTTGCGAGCCCCACGACCGATCCAGCACCGGCTTGGGTTCAGGCGGCGCTGCGATTCGCCGCTTTTCTGACGAAGTCGAAGTCTCGGAGCGGCTGGGTGGCGGAACCGAAATCCGCTGTTCGATCTACATTCAGCGGCACCAAAGTCAGCCGCAGCGCGGCTGAAACGCACGTCGACGTCCCGCTGAGAGTGTGTTTAGAATCTCAGCCGTGACCGCAGGACGTGTCGAGCGATTGAAGCTTGATCTGGCTGGGGCAACGCTGGAGGCCTACGATTCTGGTGGACCTGGTCCCGTCGTCTGCGCTGCCCACCCGGTAGATCGCTACACTCAAGCGACGGCCCGGCGCTTGAGCGATATCACCGGTGTTCGAACGATTTGCGTCAATCCCCGTGGAGTTGGCGCATCAACGGGTGGTGAGTGGAGCACGTTAGCGTCGATCGTGGTGGATTTGGAGCGCGTCCGGCAGGGTCTTGGTTTGGATGCTTGGAGTTTTTGGGGGATATCGGGTGGTGGTTGGATAGGCCAAGCCTATGCTCTGGAGTCTGGCGCAGCACTGCGCTGCCTGGTGCTGGAGAGCGTGTGCTGTTGTTACCGCGCGCGCGTGGCAGACGCTGAGTGCCTGATGAATCCCCGCCACCCAACCTGGTCGAACCGATTGCCGGCGTCAGAGTGGGCCGCGGCGGAGCGCTCCGCTGCAACCCCTTCGGCTCGATCAGAGTCTGAGTGGCGATCCATTGATGGCGTGGGCTCAGTTCTGCTCCAGTGCGGGCAAGCGACCTTGGTGGTCCCGAGGGGCCTGGATACTCCGGTCATGCTTCGGGCCCAGCTCAAGTTTCTCGAGATTGACTTTCGAGACCGTTTGCACGCGGTCTCGGCGCCCACACTGCTGATCGCGGGGTCTGAAGATCCCGTCGCTCCAATGCAGCATGTCGTCGAGCTTCATCGTCGGATTGAAGGCTCTAGGCTGGTTGTCGCCGACCACGCCGGGCACAATCCAACGCTTCAAGGACACGAGGCGTCTATTGCCGCGCTGCGAGAACTGCTCGCCCAAAGGGGCGCAGTCTGAAGGGCCACACTTTGGCTACTCCAGTTCCGCGAGAGCTGCAGGTGTGAGCTGGCGTAGTAGAACTGTGAACCGGGCTCGACCTCATTACCTGTGTTGGCCTCTGCGAGCGCGGCATACATTGGTCAAAGTCGAGCAGATCCGAACGTGACCCGATCCCGGGCGAGCCTAGCTCAACGAACTCGTGCCCGGTATTGCTGGTACGATGACCCCGAGCCGCGCGTGCATCGATCAATATTATCGGGTCTGCCACTCGTGCTCACTGTGGTCAGGGGCAGTCAGTCAGCGGGGCAGTCTTTTAGATAGCCGAACTCGACGTCGGTGAGCGTGGTGCCCAGGCTTTCAGCCACACTCTCCCAGCTGCGCCCCTGATCTTCGCTGCGGAAGAAGTATCCTTCCTGTCCAACGCCCAC
>JBNLEN010000123.1:0-18947 GCA_050304975.1 Polyangiaceae bacterium | reverse complement strand
TTTGAGGAACCCGAGGATCGGCGCCCAGACCAGAGCCGTGAGCATGACGGCCATGAAAAACAGGCCGGCATTCTTGGCCGCCTCGTCGTCGGTCATGCCGGTGGCGCGCCAAAGCGCGCGAGCTCCGGCCATGTTACGTCCGTGGGTGGTGGTGCGGCTGCGGTAGGTGCCCATAGCGGGGCAAAGCTAGTGTGGGGGAGGGGTCTGCGCAAGGCTGCGCAGCCGGGTTCTGGCCATAAAAGGCAACGAAATCAGTCCAGAAAGCGCTCGCGTTCCTCGGGTGTTGGAATGCGGCACACCTCCAGCTTGCCAAACCAGGCGTAGCGGTTTTCGGCGACCAAGTCGTAAGCGGCGTCACGCACACCCTCTGGCAGCACTCTGGCCCAGCTGATCATTCGCCATATGCCCCCGAGATGGCTGGCAATGCGCAGCGCCCCCGTCGAGCGCTCGTAGATTTGTCCAGCCTCATACAGCACCAGGCTGTCCGGATCTTGCAGGGCCGCAGCACTCAGATGTTTGCCAAGGAGCCGCTTGGCGGTTTCTCCTTGGAGCGGGCTCAGCTTGAACAGGCTCCGGCGATCTTCCGAGACGATCAACTGCACGCTGCTCTGACACAGGCCGCACACCCCATCGTAGAACACGATCAATGGAGGCGTTTCGTCCAGTTGAGTCGGATCATCCTGTTCTGACGCTGGGGGCGGCGCGCGTGGCGGCAGGGCAAAGCTGTTTAGGCAGAAGAAAGTCGCCCATGCCCACAGCGGCAAGCTCACCGGTCCGGCGATGACGAACATCACCAACCCCCAAATCAAGTAGAAGGCCGCAGCCACGCGTGGGGCTGGTCCAAATACCGCGTACAGGACGAGCGCTCCCAAGAGCAACACCGAAGGCACTGAGGCTCCAGGGTGATCGAGCCAAGCGGGGTACATCCACGGAAGGATCAGCGCCGGTAAAGAAATCAAGATCCATAGCCCGCGACTCCACCACATCGGCGGCGCTTGCAGTCCGCTACCGCTGCGGGTGAACGGGGGAATGCCGAAAACGTTGTCTCCCCCGGGGATGGCTGTTAGCACCAGGCCGATAGCCAGCACCCCCGCAATCGCCGGATCCGCGCGACCGTTCATCGCAAAGATCACGCTCAGCAGCGCTCCGAGGGGCGCGACCAGCCGCACCCACCAGCCAGCGAAAAGCGCGGCGCCCACGCCGAACGCTGCCAGGCGTAACAGTCCACGCCCTAGACGTGGCAGCTCCAGCCAGGCGCGCGTGCCCTGATCGTCCATGACGGGTTCGCTGGGCCAGAGCGCGAGGTAACCAAGCACCAGCAACGCCAGCCCGATGCGCGCTATCCCCAATTGTCGGGGGGAGTACCAGTCGTCACGAAACGGCTTTTCGACCTTGCCCAGATCGGGGGCGAAAGGATTTTCCGGACCGAGGTCGTCTGCTTCTGGGCTTTCGGCAGGAGGCTCCGACGCCGATTGCAGCAGCCACATGCTACTCCAGGCTCCGGAGTTGGGCTCGAGCCTGGGCCAACTCCGCTTCCGCTTCGCGCAGGGCCTGCTTGTCGCTGGCGCTGCGCTGGAGCCGCTTCCTTTCAGCGACTTCTTGTTCCAGCGTTCTTACCCGGCCAGGGAGGTCGTTCAGCACTAGCTGAAGCTTAGCCTTCTGGTTGAGGAGCGACAACTGGCGCGGGCCCTGGGCCCGCTTGACCGCGCGTTCTAGCGCTTGCACGGCGCTCTGAAACTGACCCAGCTGTTTGTACACCTGCGACAGCCGCCATGGGGGTTCGTAAGAGTGGGGGAACTGCTTTTCTCGCTCATTCAGCAGTTGAATGGCGGCTTCGGATTTTCCGAGGGCCACGTAGGCCATCGCGCGTGAGTAGTCGAAAGCGCGCGCCTGCTCAGGGGAGTCGGCTTCTGCGGCGGCCTGCTCGATCAGCGCGAGCCGATCTTGCAGAGCTTGGCTGGCGGCCTGCGTTTGGCCGAGCTGGGCGTAAGCCTGCGACAAGATCTGAAGGGCGTCCGCGCGGTCATCCGGCGACATGTGCTGACTGTCGCCGTAGGCAATGCCTCGCATCTTGTTCAAGGCACGCTGGACTCTCGCCTGCTGTCCGGGCTGCTTGCTCTGTCCAACGCAAGTGAAGTAGCGCTGAGCGAATTGGATAGGTCGAGCCGCGCCCACGACTTCATCCAGATGCTTGTCGCCCAAGCTGACGCAGTCATCGATCCGCCGGAGCTTGAGCAGGCTACGGATGTAGCCTTGTAGAAGCTCACTTTGCCTAGGCCAATTGGGGGGAGCCAGCCGGTAAGCTTTGTCAAACGCTTCGGCGGCCGTCTTGAAGTCGGCTTGGCTTTGCGCGCGTCGCGCCTTGACCAACCAGCTAAGAGCGCTTTCGTCGCCTGCTGACAAAGCGTCGTAGGCATCGAGAGACTGCTGCAAGAATTGGCGCATCTCATCCACTGAACCCGCGCCTGGCCAGAAGCCGATCAGCTCTTGGGTCTTGGCGTCGATGATGAAGAAGGTCGGCCAGGTGTCCATTGCAAAGCGCTCCAAGAACGCTTCGTTGTCGGGCTTTTCCGTGTCGAGCGAGACGAACTCAAAGCTGCGTTGGAAATCAACCAGACTCGGATCGCTGAGTACGTAGCTCTCCATCGCCCAACAGGTGTGGCACCACTCAGCCCAGGCATCGATGAACACGAGCTTGCCGCTGCGCTGCGCGCTCGCCAGCACTTGTTCGAGGTTGTCGCGCTGGAACTGCAGCTGGGTTGGTTGCGTCGGTGTGGGCGGCGAGCCTACGTCCTGATTGGAGGTCGCGGCGTCGGGATTGGCCTCAGCGGCAGACTCGGCTCTGGCGGGCGAGTTGGCAGTCGGCGCGGATGGTGACTGTGCTTGGGGACCCGCCCTGCCGCCGCAACCCACCAAACCTATCGCCCACCCAATGACCCACACCCCAAGCGCCCGCTTCATGCCACTGATTGTACCCCGTGCTGGGCGCCAGGATTGGGACGGAATTTCAATTCGAAGTCAATCGAGGCGCGTTCGAAGCAGCTCGAGCTGTTCCGCTTCAGGCAGAGAGGTATCGAGCCGCAGAAGCTGACTGGGGCCGACTTCGTCAATCGGTTCGAAACTCGCGGCAAACTGGTCATACAGTTCGGCGCGCCCGTCGCTGATACTCGGCCCCTGAGCGCGCTCACGTAGGCGAGCGAGTGCCACGTTTCTGGGCACATGGCACTCCACGAACAGCAACGGCAGGTTGCGGCTTTGAGCCAGTTCCAATGCACGCCTGCGGCTGGCCCGCGTGCGGAAGCTCGTGTCCAAAATGACCCCGCGACCACTGTCCAATACGCAGCCCGCTCGCCGAAAAACTTCGTCGTAGACGCGGGTGGTCATCTCGCGGGAATAGGCGTCAGCTGACAGCGGCTCGGTCACTGTTTTGCCCAACAATTGTTTGCGCGTACGGTCACTGTCTACGACCGGGAGCTTGAGCATGTCCGAGATCCTGCCTGCGGCGGTCGATTTGCCGCTGCCGATGATGCCCGAAACAGCGACCACCACTGGACTGCTCAGCTGAGGGCGCTGCGCGGCCAAGGAATGCAGGTAGTAGCGCCGCGCTTCGTTGCCAGCGTGCTCCCGGGCTTCGCTGCTCGCGGTCGAGTCGGAGGCCAAGAAGCTCAACACCTTGGCGCGAACGTAAGCTCGGTAGGCTTCGTAAAAGTCGACGAGCTGGTACAAGTCGTAATCACCGGACTGCTGTGCGTAGTGCGCCAGCAGACTTTCAGCCAAATCGCTGCGTTCGTTGTGATTGAGATCCATGAACAAGAACGCTAGATCCGCGCACACATCCGCGTAGCGAAAGCGTTGATTGAACTCGATACAATCGATGATCTGCAGCTGATGACCCGTGAAGTAGATGTGCTCGAGGCGCAGATCACCATGCCCGTCACGCACGCGGCCAGCTTGCATTCGCTTTTTGAAGAGCGAGTCATGTTGTGACAAGAACTCCAGCTGATGCGCCTCGATCTCGGCTTCTTGCTCTGGACTGATGTAGTTGACCGCCAGCGAGTGAGCCTGCTCGAAGTTTTCTTGCACGTTGCGCAAGATCTGCGCTGGCGCTCCGAACTCGCTGATCTCTTCGTTGCGCGCGCATTGCTCGTGAAACCGCGCTAGCGCCGTGGCGACTTGACACAGATGCTCGCTGGTGAGCGCACCCTGGCTCAGTAAGTTGTCGGCGCGGCAGGCGTCTGGTAGGCGGCGCATCTTCACCGCCCAGTCCACTACCGAGTTGGTCTCGGCGTTGCCGCCACCAAAGTGGTAGGTGCCGTCACGTTGCACCACCGGGACGACTTCCAGGTAGGTTTGCGGGGCTAGTCGTCGGTTGAGCTCCAGCTCCGCCCGGCAGGCCTCGGCGCGTTGTTCGAGCTTGCGGAAGTCCAAGAAACCCAGCTCCTTGGGCTTCTTGAGTTTCCAGACCAGTTTCTCCCCCAGCAAAACCCACGAAATGTGCGTTTCACGCAGTTCCAGACTGGTGGGTTCGAGCGCCTCCGAGGTTGGAGTGTCGGGTCCTTCCGGGTTGCTGTTGCGCAGCGCCTCGATCAGATCGGGCATGAGTTCAGTCTACACCGTTTGGCTGCCATTCAAGCCAGAAGCCGAATCGATTCAGGTCGACGGCCAATCTTGGGTGACTTGGCGCTTACTGATCGAATGCGGAAGGCCTTGCGTGGGGCGCTAGTTGCGCCAAATAAAGGCTTATGATCGTTGGCGTTCTGACTGAAACTAAATCGGACGAGTACCGCGTTGCTTTGCGCCCCGTGGGCGCGCACCTCTTGACCGAAGATGGACACCAAGTGTTGGTGCAGGCCGGCGCCGGCAAGGGGAGCGGCATTGCCGATGATGCGTACACCACCGCCGGGGCCGAGGTCGTGGAGACAGCGGAGGAGGTCTTCGAGCGGGCGGAGCTGATTGTCAAAGTCAAGGAGCCCCAGCCAGCAGAAATTGCACGGCTCAAGCCGCACCACACGGTGTTTGGCTACATGCATTTTGCCGGTTCACGCGAACTGACTGAGGCGTGTCTCCAAGCAGGGTTTACCGCGATTGCCTACGAAACACTGTCAGACGGAGAAGGTTTGCCGCTGCTGACGCCAATGAGTGAGGTAGCCGGGCGTATGTCGATTCAGTCGGGCGCCAAGTACCTGGAAAAGCCAATGGAAGGGCGCGGCATCTTGCTCGGCGGTGTTCCCGGAGTGGAGCCCGGTGAAGTGTTGGTGTTGGGTGGGGGCGTCGTAGGGCGCAACGCCGCACGCGTCGCTTCTGGGCTGCGCGCCAATGTGACCATCATGGACGTCAATCTGAATCGCTTGCGTGAGCTAGATGACATCATGCCTCCCAACGTGACGACCATCTATTCCGACCCTCATGCGATCGAGGACTACATCGCCAACGCGGATTTGGTGATTGGCGCAGTGCTCTTGCCAGGACGCCGGGCGCCGAAGCTCGTTACCCGACAGATGGTGCAGAGCATGAAGCCGGGGAGCGTGATCGTGGACGTGTGCATCGACCAGGGAGGCTGTGTGGAGACTTCACGCCCGACGACGCACCGGGCTCCGACGTTCACCGAGCACGAAGTCGTGCACTATTGCGTCGCCAACATGCCCGGCGCCGTCGGCCGAACCAGCACTCACGCGCTGTGCAACGCCACCGTGCCGTATGTGCGTCGCCTGGCCAAACTGGGTGCGGACAAGTTCATCCAGGTGGATGCGGGGCATCGCTCGGCCCTCAACATGCGGGCCGGCAAGGTCACGAACCCAGACGTCGCGTTGGCGTTCGAAGATCTGCCGACCGCGTGAGGTGTCAGGCGCGCGCAACACTCACAGGCTGGGTTGGCTCTCCGGGGGCGGGGGCGCAAGGCTGGAGAAGTTCGACTTGTCGCTGCCGATGTCAAAACTGTCCGAGTCCGCGTGTCCCCAGAGATGGCGCCACTCCGCCGGCACGTCCCCGCGCAGAAGCGCGCCGTCCTCCAGATAGCGGAAGATCTCTCCGTAGTGCTGGATCTTGTTGGGACCCGTGCGGCGCTGCACGTTCCAAGGCAATAGCTCCGTGGGATCTGAAAACCCGCAGGCTGCCATCAGCTCGAGGAAACTCTCGACCGTCTCCTTGTGGAAGCGCGTCGTGCGTTGGGCTTTGTCGAGCACGTCCAGGCCTTTGACCAGGCTGGGCCGCTGCGTGGCGACCCCGGTGGGGCAGTCGTTGTTGTTGCAGCGCCGGGCC
This sequence comes from Polyangiaceae bacterium, assembly GCA_050304975.1. Lineage (GTDB taxonomy): Bacteria > Myxococcota_A > Polyangia > Polyangiales > Polyangiaceae > SZUA-265. The sequence goes on along the minus strand of JBNLEN010000123.1, from coordinate 12,689 downwards.
TGAATGCAACCGAGCGCCATCATCATCGCGCGGGCCGAGTAACATGCGTCCGCACCGATCGCGAGCAGGCGGGCCATGTGAAACCCCGTCACCACTTTGCCGGCGGCGATCACCCGCACCCGGTCGCGCAAGCCTGCGCCTTTGAGTGCGTTGTGCACAAACACGACCGCCTCCGTGAGCGGCAGCCCCAAACGATTCGAAAACTCCAGCGGCGCGGCTCCGGTGCCGCCTTCCGCACCATCCACGGCGACATAATCGGGGTGTTGGTCCGTTTCTATCATGGCCTTGCACAGAGCCATGAACTCTCGGCGTTTGCCGATGCACAGCTTGATGCCGACGGGTTTGCCTCCGGATAGATCACGCAGACGGGTGACGAATGCCAATAGCTCTTTGGGCGTCGAAAATTCCCGGTGGCCCGGCGGCGACAGCACGTCCTGTCCCAGCGGTACATGGCGGATCTCAGCAATTTCCTGGGTGACTTTGCGCGCCGGCAGGATCCCGCCGTGCGCCGGTTTGGCGCCCTGGGAGATCTTCAGCTCAATCATCTTCACGCACTCGCGTGTGGCGTTCTTGGTGAACGCTTCGGGATTAAACCCGCCATCGGCGCTGCGGCAGCCAAAATATCCCGTTCCGACTTGCCAGATCAGATCGGCGCCACCTTCGAGATGGTAAGGACTGATGCCTCCCTCGCCAGTGTTGTGGGCGAAGCCGCCAGCTTTGGCGCCTTTGCTCAGCGCTAAAATGGCGTTCTTGCTGAGCGCGCCGTAGCTCATCGCGGAGATGTTCAGCAAAGACGCGGAGTAGGGCTGTTTGCAGCTGTGTTCGCCGAAGAGCACTCGAGGTTCTTCATGCGGAAAGGGGCGCGGAGTGATCGAGTGGGTCAACCACTCAGCGCCGATCTCATACAGGTCCATCTGCGTGCCGAACGGCAACGTGTCGAGCTGCCCTTTGGCGCGTTGATAAACCACGCTGCGCAGTTCCCGATTGAAGGGAGTGCCATCCGTATTGGACTCGACGAAGTACTGATTGATCTCCGGGCGAATGGCCTCGAGCAGATATCGCCCATGCCCAATCACGGGAAAGTTGCGACGGATGGTTTGTTTGGTCTGGACCATGTCCACGATGCCCAACACCGTCAGTGCAACCAGCGGCCCAAACAAGAACCCCATTGGTGGCCAGAGATACGTTCCCACTCCGACCAACGCGTGTAGCAGCAAGGCGGTCAGCACGAACCAGTGACGCATGCCCGCTACATAGCGAAATCCGAGCGAGGCTGCGGGCAATCTTTGGGGTGGAGGTTTTGGGGGCGGGGAAAATACAGAAACCCCCCGCCGGCTGAGCCAGGACGGGGGGTTGCGTCATCCGCCGGGGCGGATGCGTGCGCGAGGCTTGAATTACCAGGCGCGGACGAACGTGAAGCGACCAGCTAGGGCGCGATCGTTCGGCTGACCCTTGGCTTCATCCACGGTCTCGATGCCGAGGAATAAGCCGAGCGTGTTGTTTTCGCCGTAGTTCAGGTTGATGCGACCACCCACGGGCAAGCTGGTCAGCGCCTTGTCGGGTTCGCCCATATCGTCGACCGTCTTGGCTGCGTCGTTGAGGGCAATGGTGGCTTCCACCTGCGGGCCGATGGCCATGTCCGGGATGATCTGGAACAGCACGAACAGACGGGTGTACAGCGAGTCACCGGCCCCCTCAGTGAAGGGAGAGTACAAGAAGCCCTGGATCCAGTTTTCGATGTACAGGTCGCCGCTGGCGAAGATCGTGAACAGCTGCGGTGCGATGATTGTCGTTGTGCGCTTTTCTGCCCAGTCAAAGCCGATACCGATCATCGGGGTCAGCGCCAGGTCCCCGAAGGAGAACGCCGGACCGATGTCGAATTCGGCGAAGGTGCCGCTATCAACGTAGATGTCGCTCGCGATGTCCAAGCTGCCGATGCTGTGCGTCGCACCGGCCCACAGCTGCAGGCCGAGGCCGTCGCTGTCGAGGCGGAACCAACCGGGCACGCCGCCGCCTTCTTCTTCGGCTGGTGCTTCTTCCATTGGAGCTGCTTCAGTGGTCGCATCTCCGGATTCGGCCATGCCAGCACCGTCCAACGAGACTTCGGCGGATGCCGTTTGCTCAGCTGCGGGAGCTGGCTCTGCGGCAGCTGGTTCGGGGGCCGGTTCAGCCGGAGCGGCTTCAGGCGCGGCTTCAGCCGGGGCAGCTGCTTCGGCCGGCGCGGCCTCAGGAGCGGGGGTGGCGGGAGCTGGGGCAGGCTCTTCGCCCTGTGCGAAGGCCGGGGAACCGAGCATCAAGCCAAGCATGAGGGAAGCACACGTCGTGAATGTTTTACGCATTTGAATGTTCTCCATTCAGAAAAGGGGGTCGAGTCTCCTCGTCTCAGAAGCGTCGGCCAGGGCAGCAATGCGCCCGTCTGCGACACGCGGGAAATAAACAGGCCTTAGGTTTCAGGCATGTTGCGGACTAGTTCCTATGCATCTCCGATGTGTGTTTTGCGCGTACTGCTGCAACAGTCTGATTGTTTTGGATTGCCTACTGACTTCGTTGAGCCAGGTGAGCTGGCCATCGGAGCCAGCGCAAGTGCTTAACTAAGTGTGTCTTGGTATCGGAAGAGCGGCCGCGTGCATCAAGCGGACGCCACGAAGGAGCGCCAGCCCCCGTAGTGGGTGATGTCGTCCGCGTTCGCTAGAGCGTGGCCCTCACACACGAACCCTTTCACCCAACGCTGATCCGCGAGTTGAACGTTCCCGATCGCCAGCGGTGGTGGGACGATCTTCGTGAACTGCCCGAACGCCTCCGGGCTGAGCGCGAACACCTCGACCTCGATCGCCTGGCCACCTTCTTGGATCCGACACAGCCCTGGTTTGGCGGGAGTGGTGCCGCGCAGGGCGAACAAACGGTAAGCCGCGGCGGTGGTGGTCTGCTCAACGAAGCGCGCGTCGAGATCTGTGAGCTGATGGTGCAGCGGTTGGCCGCGAAGGTGAGCGCCCACCACGGTTAGCAAGATCTCCTCTTGCGAACTTGGGCGTGACAGTGGGCTGCGCTTGCGTACGACCACGTCTGTGGCACCAACCTGGCTGCCCTCAGCCACTAACCTCTCCGCCAGATGAGCCATGTGGTTGTCCGCAAACGCTGGGCCCAGCAGCGTCACACCGAAGGGCAGGCCCGTTTGGCGAAAACCAGCGGGGAGAGCGATCCCACACAAGTCGAGCAAGTTCACGAAATTCGTGTAGTGACCCAAGTTGGCGTTGTACTTGAGCGGCTCGGCCGCTATCTGCTCGAGGGTATAGGCGGTGGGGGTGGTGGGCAGCAGCATCGCGTCGGCGTCAAACCACAACTTCGAGCAAGTACGCTTTAGCGCCTGCAAGCGGTAGCCGGCTTCGAACGCTTGCACGGCAGACCAGCGTTCTCCTCCCAAGATGATGTTCGAGACCGTTGGATCGGCATCTTCCGGTTTGGTTTTCAGGTATTCGCCAACGGCCGCATAACGTTCAGCGACCCACGCACCTGAATACAAGAGTTCGGCTGCCTCTCGGAATGGTGCGAAGTCAAACTCGACCACGCTGGCTCCGCGCTGACGTAGCTGTTGCACAACAGAATCGAACAACTCGGCAGATTCGGAGTCGCCGAAGAATTCGAGCTGGGCCGGCTGGGGCAGTGCGATCCGCAAGCCGTGCAGGTCCGCGTCTGAGTGGCCGTACTGAGCCGGGGGCTTGCGACGATCCATTCGGGCGAAGGCATCGTCATCGTCTTCGTAGGCCGCCACATCCAGCACCGCGAGCGCATCCTGAGGATTGCCAGCGAAGACCGAGATCACGTCCAAGCTGCGACAAGCCGGGACCACCCCTCGCGTGGAGATCAAGCCTTTGGTGGGCTTCAGGCCGAAGATGTTGTTGAAGCCTGCGGGTACCCGGCCTGAGCCGGCAGTATCGGTTCCCAGCGCGAAGCTCACCGCGCCGTAGGCCACGGCTAGACCGGATCCCGAACTCGAGCCGCCGGAGACGTAGCGTTGGTCGAATGCTGAGCTGCAGGCGCCATACGGAGAGCGAGTTCCGACGAGGCCGGTCGCGAACTGGTCCATGTTGGTTTTGCCGATCACGATGGCACCAGCCTCCTGCAGGCGTTCAACGGCGTTGGCAGAACGTTCTGGCGCGTAGGCGAAGCTGGGGCAAGCGGCTGTGGTCTTCAATCCCGCGACGTCAATGTTGTCTTTGACCGCGAATGGGATGCCGAAAAGCGGCAGGACTTTGCCGCTGGCGAGCTGCTCTTGGGCGTGGTGAAGTTGGCTCTCGATGAACTCTTCGCTGCCCAGCGTGATCCAAACGTGTTTGTCGAGCAGTTGCTTCGCTCGGGTCACCGCCTGAGCGATCACCTGTTGGGGAGAGCGACGGCCTTGTTCATAGTCAAGACGTAGGGAGGCAATCTGTAGATCGAGCATGGCTTCAGCTTTCGGGTTCGATGAGAGCGACCACCTGACCGGCGGAGACCGCTTGGCCTTCGCTCACCTCGAGGCGCATGATGGTTCCCGCGACGTTGCAGGGGACGCTCATTTCCATCTTCATAGACTCCAGGATCATCAGTCGGTCTCCGGGCTGGACAGCGTCGCCCGGTTTCACATCGATTTTCCAGACGCTGCCCGGGACAGTGGACTCGACCGGCAACATGCCTTCCGGGATCTCTGCTGGCGCGGAGTTCGCCTCCTCTGGCGAGTTGAAATTCAATAGCCCTTGTTCGACCCAGCGCTGGCGTTCAGCCTCGAAAGCGGCCTGCTGAGCATGCTTGAACTCGGCGATCGAAGACGCTTCGCGCTGAAGGAATTGGTTATACTCGGCCAGGTCAAACTCTTGTTGTTCGATCTTGAGTTCGTAGCGCCCGGCGATGAAGGCATCCCGCAAATCCAGGATTTCTTCGCTGCTCACTTCGAAGAAGCGAATTTGATCGAAGAATCTCAAGAGCCAGGGTTTGCCAGCGACAAAGTCCTTGGTCTGTCGGTAGCGGTTGTAGACCTGCAGCGTGCGGCCAACGAACTGGTATCCGCCCGGCCCCTCCATTCCGTAGATGCACAAGTAGGCGCCGCCGATACCGACGGCATTCTCTGGCGTCCAGGTGCGCGCTGGGTTGTACTTGGTGGTGACGAGTCGATGTCTCGGATCTAGAGGTGTTGCTACTGGCGCTCCCAGATAAACGTCTCCCAATCCCAGGACCATGTAGCTGGCATCGAACACGATGCGTTTGACATCATCGATGCTGCCGAGTCCGTTGATTCGTCGGATGAACTCGATGTTGCTCGGCGCCCAGGGGGCGTCTTTGCGCACCAGCTGAGTGTACTTCTTGATGGCCAGCTGAGTGGCCTCGTCATCCCAGCTGAGCGGCAAGTGAACGACGCGCGTTGGTACTCGCATCGCCGAGCTGTCCGGTAACTGGTCTTCAGCTTCCTGCAGCAGGTCCACGAGTTTGGATTGCGGCAGGAGATGATTATCGTAGTGCACCTGCAGCGAGCGAATGCCCGGGGTCAGCTCAATGATGCCTGCTGGTTGCTGCTGCGTCAGCCAGGTCATCAGTGCGTGCACGCGAAAGCGCAAGTTCCAGTCGAGCACTAGCGGGCCGTACTCAACTAACAAGAACTTGTCCCCACACGGGCGATAGACGACTTGGGGAGTGCCTGGCGGTTGCATTTCCGCAAGCGGCGCTCGCTCGGGAATCGCGATCCGGGAAGTTGTCTTTTGCTCTGGCTCCAGTGTGTCCAGCATGCGTTGCTGGCTCAGCTCTGCCTGCTTGGCGCTTGGTTCGGACACCGGCACGAAGTGAATCTTGTCGCCCGGCTTGAGCTGGCCCAACATCCATAGATCCGCGCTGATCACCGTCGCCGGACAAACGAATCCGCCCAAGCTGGGGCCATCGGGACCGAGGATGATGGGCATATCTCCGGTGTAGTCGACGGCGCCAAAGGCGTAGGCATTGTCGTGAATGTTGGACGGATGCAGACCCGCTTCGCCGCCATCTTCGCGTGCCCACTTCGGCTTTGGGCCAAGCAAGCGAATGCCAGTGCGGGCGGAGTTGTAGTGGACCTCCCAAGCCGTTTCGAAGAATGTTTTGACGTCTTCAGGTTGGAAGAAATCGGGCGCTCCATGCGGGCCGTACATCACCCGCAAATGCCACTCGTGTTTGAGCTCCGGATACAGGGATTCCGGGATTGTCGTTGCTGGCTGCAGAGTTGCGGACTCCGCAGCCACGTGCAGCACATCACCGCTGACGAGGTTGCGTCCGCCGTGTCCGCCGAAGCGACCCAAGTCGAACGTCGCGCGACTGCCGAGATATTCCGGTACGTCAATCCCACCGCGTACACACAGATAGGTGCGTACCCCGGCGCCTTGCACGCTACCCAGTTGCAGCAATTGTCCCGCTTGAACCCGAGTCGCTGTCAGGTGGGGCAGGGGCCGATCGTCCAGCTTGGCTCCCATGTCCGCCCCGCTCAGCGCGATGGTGGCGGCTTGGTGGAAACGCACGCTAGCGCCCATCATCGTCATTTCGATGCCCGCCGCACCCGGAGGGTTGCCCACAGCCCGATTGCCCAGCGCTAGCGCCAATGAGTCCATGGCGCCAGATGGGGGGATACCGACGTTCCAGTAGCCGACCCGGCCTGGGGCGTCTTGGACCGCGCTGAGCGTGCCGGCCGTGACCACCTCCAGGCCGCGAGCCTTGCCGGGCTTGCTCTTGAGGTGATTGGTGGTGATGCGACCTTCTACGAAGACCGGGTCGCGCGCGATGTCACGCAAGTAGTCGATGTTGGTCTCGATCCCGTGGATCTGCGTTTGCTCCAGCGCCGCATCCAGGCTCTGCAATGCTTGCTCCCGGTCTTTGCCCAGCACCATCAGCTTGGCGATCATCGGATCGTAAAACGGACTGACCTCAACGCCCGTCTCCACCCAGGTGTCGACGCGCAGGTCTTGGCCGGGGTTTGGGAAATCCACTCGCGTGAGCAAGCCAGAGCTGGGCTGAAAGTTACGACTGGGTGACTCCGCATAAATGCGGGCCTCAATCGAGTGCCCGCGCGGCGTGTGGGCATAGGCGCTCAGATCCGGCGGAGAGCCCTCTGCCGTCAGCAGCATCCATTCCACCAGATCGACGCCGCTGACTTGTTCCGTGACGCCGTGCTCCACCTGCAGGCGGGTGTTGACCTCGAGAAAGTAGAACTCATCCGTTTGGGTGTCGTAGATGAACTCCACCGTGCCCGCTGAGCGGTAGTTGACGCTGCGAGCCAAGCTGGCCGCTGCCTGATACAGCTTGTTGCGCGTTTCGTCGCTGAGACCGGGAGCGGGCGTTTCCTCCAGCACCTTTTGGTTGCGTCGTTGTGCGGAGCAGTCGCGCTCACCGAGTGTGGCTACGCCGCCTTGGCCATCACCGAAGATTTGTACTTCAATGTGGCGGGCTGCTGCGACGAACTTTTCGAGGAACACTCCGGCTTGACTGAAGTTGTTCTCACTCAATCGGATGGCGCTCTCGAATTGCTCCGCCAGCTGCTGCTCATTGTTGCAAAGCGTCAATCCAATGCCGCCGCCGCCGGCAGTACTCTTCAGCATGACGGGGTAGCCGATGGCTTTGGCGTCCGCTTTGGCTTGTTCTACGTCGGCGAGCAGACCTGTGCCTGGTAGTAGGGGTACTCCTGCGGCTTCAGCCAGCTGACGCGCGCGGTGTTTCAAGCCAAATGCGGAGAGCTGCTCCGGAGTGGGACCGACAAAAGCGACACCACGCTCTTCACACTGCTCTGCGAAGCTGGCGTTCTCGCTCAAGAAGCCGTATCCGGGGAACACACCGTCGGCGCCCGTGCGTTCGATTGCGGCGAACACTTTGTCGAGGGCCAGGTAGCTGAGCTTGGCTGGAGCCTCTCCCAGATGGATCGCCTCATCCGCCTGCAGCACATGCAGAGAGCTGACGTCGGCGCTGGAGTACACCGCCACGGATGCTTTTCCGAGCTTCCTCAGACTGCGAATGGCGCGGCAGGCGATCTCGCCACGATTCGCGATTAGAACCTTCTTCATAGTTCCACCAACAAAAAAGTAGCGGATCGGCTTTCACCGAGCCGCTGAGCCGCTAGGCTTACTAGGGCTAAGTCGTATCCTCAAAACGGGTGAGCGCTCAGTTTGGGTCCCACACCATGAACTCGACGGGGGTCGGGTTGTAGGCGTTGCATGGATTGTTGAGCTGAGGGCAGTTGGAGACCAACACCAAAACGTCTCGCTCTGCGCGCAGCTCCACGTACCGCCCGGGCGCAGAGATCCCGTCCTCGAAGGTCAAGCCGCCAGAGGGTGTCACGGGGACATGCATGAAGAAGTTGATGTTGGAGGTGATGTCTCGCTTGGTCATCGTTGGATTGTTGACGGCCAATTCGAGCAAGAAGTTGTCACGGCAATTGTGCATGTGTTTCTTCTCGATCGCGTAGCGCACCTGGTTGGACTCTGCTGCACAGGCCCCGCCCAGCGTGTCGTGCCGGCCGCAAGTATCGGCGACGATGGTCAGCAGCACGTCACCCTCCGTGGAAATCAGTTGGGTACCGGTCGTCAGGTAGACGTTGCCCTGCTCACGAATGGTGTCGACCGAGCTGTAGCGATTGGTCGGATCGTGGGCGTCGTAAAACAGAGTATCGACGGCTTGATTTCCCTCCAAATCGAGGATGCGAAAGATCTGTCCCCGCTTGACCAACTTGCTCCAGCCACAGCCCGACTCGACGACTTCACGAAAGACTGCGTCTTCTGGCTTGTACTGACTCTCGACGATATTTTTATCAGCGCTCATTGGTTCCTCCTCACACCTGGTAGCTTTCGGTCAGGATGAAACCGCGCTCGTTTTCGGGGCGGCTCGTGCGGCAGACATCATCCGCGGCGACGGGATCCGTCTTCCAGATTTTCACTTCGAGGGGCTTGGGGCTATACGCCGGCGCTGGATCCATTGGATGGGGAGTGTTGCTGAGGATCACGAGCGTCGGCATTTCAGCGCGTAGGTCGACGTAGTCCCCCGGCTTGGAATCACTCTGCCAGCTGAGTTTACCCTCTTCGTCTGCGACGACCTTGGTGAACAAATTGATGTTCGGAACCAAGTCTTTCTTGCCCAAGCCGTATTTACCCAGCTCGATCAAGAAATTGTCCCGAGTGTTGCGGTAAAAGTCATTGCGCAGCTTCTGGTAACTGCCGGTGCCGTATTTCTTCTCACTCATCGCGGCGGTCATGTGCCCGGTGATCGTGTCGTGCCAACCGTAGCTGTCGTCGATGATGCTGAAGAAGATGCGCCCCATGTCCGAATACAGACAGTTGCCCGTCGTTAGCCGCGCGATGTGTTGCCCCTTCAGTGTATCGGGCATGTTGTAGCGCTCGAGAGTGAGCGCGGGGTTGTAGAGCAACAACGCCGGGGTCGCCCCACCTTCGATGTTGAGCACGCGCAGGACTTGACCACGCTGGATGACGCGCGACCACATTTGGCCGCCGCGCAATGCCTCCGAATAGAGCATCCTGGATGGTTCTATTTCTTTTGCCATTGATGAACACCTGAACGCCCGCGCGAAAGAGCGGCACGAGCGGAAGCTGCGGCCGGGTCGTCCCGGTCAGAGCGCCCTGCTGCTAGCCGGGTCGTCCCGGCCGGGCAGTTATTTAAGTGTTTGGTTTCGTTGGCGCGGAGGACCAAGCTGGTCGCTACGCTGCGTGCTCAGGAGTGTCCTCGTCCTGCTGTTTCTCGTCTGTTTCCTCCGGATGAATCAGTTCCTCCAGGCGGCGTTTTGTTGCGAGAAAGCTTCCGGACAAGAAGTGCTTATGCTGCCGAGGGCGTTCCACCGGTACGTCAATTTCTTCGACAACGCGCCCCGGGTTGGCACCCAACACGATGATTCGGTCGGAGAGGTAGATGGCTTCGTCCAGGTCATGGGTGATGAACAAAACTGTGACGTCCACCTCATCCCAAATGCGCAATAGGTGGTTTTGCATGGATGCACGCGTTTGCGCGTCGAGGGCGCCGAACGGCTCATCCATACACAAGATCCCCGGTTCATTGGCTAGCGCCCTTGCGATCGCCACGCGCTGCTTCATGCCCCCGGATAACTGCGATGGGTAGTGGTCACCGAAGCGCTCGAGCCCGACAATCTTCAGCCACCTTTCTGCGGCTTCATGGGCTTCACCTCGCGGGGTCCCCTTCATGCGCGGACCAAACATCACATTGCTACGCACGTTCAGCCAGGGAAACAGAGTGTAGCTCTGAAACACCATGCCGCGGTCAGCGCCCGGACCATCGAATGACTTGCCCTTCAACAGAACTTCGCCGCCACTTGGTCGGTCCAAGCCGGCCAGGATCCGGATCAGCGTCGACTTGCCGCAGCCGGATGGGCCAATCACGCTGACGAACTCTCGATGTCTTACCTTCAACGAGACGTCGTTCAGCGCGGTGATCTGACCCTTTGCCGAGTCGAAGATCCGCGTCACGCCGTTGACTTGGAGCACGGACGGGCGTGAGTCGAGCTCTTCCACGCGTCGCCGAACGCGCCACGAGTGAAACAGATAGCTCGGGAGCTTGATTTGTCCGGGTCTCATGCGCTCGGCTCCAGTTCAGTGGCGCTACTGGGCGCTGGCTCTTTCGAGCGTAACAAGTTGCGGATCTTGGCGAAGGTGCGGGGCAGCAAGGTGTTGCCGCTCTCCCACGGGAACAGCAGGTTGCCCAGTTTAGCCAGTACCTGGTCTGTCAAAAGTCCGATCATGCCGATCATGATGATAGCGGCGTACACGTTGTCGAAGTGACGATAACGTTGCTGCTGATAGATGAACGCGCTGATGCCTGACTTTTCACCGATCAGCTCGGCCACGACCAGGTAGGTCCATGCCCAACCGATCAGGATGCGCATGTCACGATAAAGAAGGGGGATGGCGCCAGGGATGACGACGTGGGTCAGTAGCTGGCGGTTGTTGGCGCCGAGCGTTTGTGCGGCTTGCAGTAGAGGCTTTTCTACTAACTGCGTCGTGTTGGCGACGACCAATACCATCTGGAAGAACGTGCCGATGAAGATGATGGCAACCTTCGGGGCGTCCTGCAGGCCGAGCACCGCAACTGCCAAAGCCCCGAAGACTGGTGCCGGCATGTAGCGCACGAAGTCCACGAATGGCTCGACCAGGCGCGAAAACAGAGTGAACGTGCCGCAGATGATGCCCAGTGGTAGGCCCAGGATGGCGGCATAGAAGAAGCCCCAGAATATGATCTTGCAGCTGTGCCACAGGCTTTCGTGCAGCCAGTAGTCGCCGCGCCGTTGGGGTTCGGTCGTGAACCCGGTGTAGAACGCCCGCGCGACCTCGTGAGGAGCGGGCAGGTAGATCGGGTTGCTGCGGTAACCTTCCGCAGGGGCGGCACCGGCAGCCGAAAGCTCAGCGTTCCTCTTCTGGAAGACGTCGCGGTCGACGCGTTGTCCTTCGGCGATGTAGCCGTAGTCCCCGGGGACTGAACGATCCCCGGGATCCGTGATGACCACCTGTGGGCTCCAGACGAACGGCACGTAGCTGATCACGCTCCACACGGCGAGCGGCAAGATGAACGCCATGACCGTGAGCCAGGCTTGGGCACGGGGGGGCAGCGGCTCGCGCACGACGAGCCACTTGCTAGGTTGTTTGGAGGCCAAGGTGGTGACTACCTGAGTTGGGGCGCCGGCTAGCGCGGACTAGCCGGCGGAGTTGGTCTGCTTACTCGCCTTCCTTCTTGGTGGCGGCTTCTTGATCGCTGCCACCGGCGACCTCTTCGGCTAGGCTCGGATCGAGGTACTCTTCGTACTTCATCGACTCCTTGTAGACCTTGTTGTCCACCTGGAACTGATCCACGACCTTGCTACTGCCATAGATTGACTCCAGTGAGTCTCCCTTGGCGTAGTGCTTCTTGTTGCCAGCTGCGTCCAAGAAGAAGGTGCCGGCCATCAGCTTCTTGTACTCATCAGGTTGCAAACCGACGCGTGCGCTCATGATTTTGGCTGCCTCATCCAGGTTCTTCTCGTCCTTGATGAAGTCGGCGATGCGGAACCAGACTTTCACGACCTTCTTCCAGTCGTCACGCCGCTCAGTCAAGCTCTTGGGGCTGACCGCCAGCACGTCGTAGATCACGCCGGGCACGTTGGCGCTAGAGAAGATCGAGCTGGAGCCCGGCAATTCTTTGAGCGCCTGCCCGCTGTTGGGCTGCCACGCCACGATCGCATCGACGCTGCCGCTCTTGAGTGTCTGAGGCGTCTGATCCGTTGGCACGTTGACGATGCTGATGTCTTTTTCCGTCAGGTTGGCTGACTTCAGTGCATTGAGCAAGAGCAGGTGGCTCACGAAGCCGACTTCAACGCCGACTTTCTTGCCCTTCAGCTGCTCCACCTTGGTGATACCCGGTTTCGCGACCAGCATGTCGTTGCCGTTGCTGTAGTCGTTGATCACGACCGCGACCGACGGCGCGCCGCTGCTACCCGTGACCAAGGCGTCGCCGTTGGTCATCGCACAGGCATCCACCTTTCCGGCGCCGAAAGCTTCCATCGAAGGCACGTACTCGAACCACTTGAAGTCGACTTCAACGCCTTCTTCTTTGAACCAGCCCTTTTGAATGCCGATCTCCCAAGCCACCCAGCCCGGCCAGTCGCTGTAGGCGATCTTCAGCGGACCGCCCGCAGACTTAGCTGCCTGCTTTTCGGGTTC
>JBNLEN010000122.1:0-19192 GCA_050304975.1 Polyangiaceae bacterium | reverse complement strand
CGTCCAGACTGCCTGTCGAGCAAGTCGGTGCCACGAGTGGGTCGTCACCCGCCATCTCGATAATGTCGTCGCCGGTGTTGACCAAGTCCGTCTCGACCTCGCGAAACGCATCGAAATGTAACTGGAGCCGTTGACGATCCGCAGCGCTCACGCCCGAGAGGTTCTGCAATTCCGAGATCTCAGCGCGTACGGTGTCGAGCACGCTCTTGCGGCGGATCAGCAGGTCGTCCATTGGGGTGGCCGGCGCCGGGCTGCCGCCGCCCGGTTGGGGGGATGGGGTCGAAGGAGCCGTGTCGTCCACCAAACCGACGAGTTCCTGGAAGGTGGCATAGGGGTTCAGCTGCATGGGCCGCGCGGGACCACGCTCATTGAACGAGATACGCTCGGCGATGTAGTTCCCGGCCCCCGCGTACATGGTGATCGGGTCCTTCTGCTGCTCGTTGACCGCGTTCGAAATGAACATGTCTACGGACTGACCACCCGAGATCGCTCCGACGCCGCTCGATCCGGGCTCAACCCCCGTGAGCGTCTGAACCAGACCTTCGGCGTGGCCGCAGCCCCTGCCTATGATCGGCATGTCCAGACCGCTGACGATCAAGAGATTCGACGCATAGTCCTGCAACTCTGCAACGGCTTTCCCCTGCATGTTCGAGCCAAGCGGTCCGGCAGAGCTGGGGAAGAAGTCTTGGGGGACCACGCCGTTGGCAGCCACCATGAAGAGGCTGAATACGGGAGTCTCGTTCTGGGCCCAAGCAGACCGGTCAGGCAGGGCCTCGAGGAAGGGAAGACCCACCGTCAAACCGGCGGCGCCCCGCAGGAAGTTACGACGACGGACTCTGGTTTGCGCGTTTCTGAAGTCTGAATGGCTCATTGGATAGCTCCTCCACGAGTGCTGAACTCGGGACTCCTGACCAGGGCAAGCACTAGCTCTTTGGTCGACGCGTCTTGGCTCAGGCTCGCTTGCGCGAGCGCATTGACCAAGGGACGGTCGCCCTCTCCCAGCGTGCGGCCCAATCCGTAGCTGGCGATGTATCGTGAGTAACACTCATGTGCCATCGAGTTTTCGGCGATCAAACGCATCAGCTCGGCTGCGTCTGCGAACGACTGCAATCCACCGACGAACGGGTATTGCCCGGCAGTGTTCACGGGGACTCCGTTATCTAGCGCGCGCACGCGCCCCAGACCGTCAAAGTTCTCCATCGAGAAGCCTAGGGTGTTGATGTAAACCGAGTGGCACTCACCGCCGCACGCGGTGCCTTTCTCCATGTATTCGCGACTGGTCGTGTACTCGACCTCTGGCAAGGGCGGAGCGGGCATGCCCAGCTCGGGCAGTTGCACGCACAACACCTCGGTGTTCAGGTGCACGCCGCGCAGGATGCCGTAGCTCTGTAGGTCGCGCGCGAAGTACATCAGGTATGGCAGCTGGGTGAAGAACCCTGCGCGTTCCGGCGGCAGCTCCATCTCCTGCAAGTTGGGCGGAGCCGGCGAGATGCCGTAGAACGGTGCCGTCGCGGGGCCAACGTGACCGATGCGGGTCGTCAGCAGTTCGCGGACCCCGTGGTTCTCCGAGTAGATCCGCGCGAAAAACGCCTCGGACGCGGCGACCAGTTCGCTGGCAACATCGTCATTGAAGGCGGGATCGGTCTTAGTGATCTCACGGAACCGATGGAACTCGAACAGCTCCGAGTGGAAGGCTCGGAATGTCTCAGCAGCATCCGGGGTGTCCAGCATTGCCGCCGCCTCGCTTTCGATCCCCTCGGCTGTGTCCAACTCCCCGCGAGCGACCTTGGCCAAGAGCTCATCGCTCGGTGTGGTGCGCAGGATGCTCAGGGACAACTTAGCCGCCGCCTCATAGCCGTTGATGGGCGTGCCAGCATCGCCCAGCTCTGTTCGATAGAGGAAGTGTGGGCTCTGCAGCATGGTCTCGATCACCAGGCCAGCGCCCTTGGTGAACTCGCTCTGGCTGCCACTCAGCCCTGCGCCGGTGTCGAATACGGTCAGGTACGATGACACCTCCTTGTCCGTGAGAGGACGACGAAAGGCGCGAAGCCCGAACTCCCGCACGAACGTTTCAGGGTCGCTCCCCTGGTGCACCACCTGCAGGGCGTCATCCGTGGCGCTGACCCGCGCCGCTAGCTGCTCTGACGCGCGTTGATACTGGGTCCACTGCGTGTTGCTCATCTGCAGACGCGACTGGTCATTGACGAAGTCAGTGGCGCCCGCGCCAATCTGCTCGAAGAACTGGGATTCCTGAATCGGCAGCTCCGAAAGGCGCAGTAGGTCTCGAACACTGCGTTGCCATTGCTCGTTGGTCAGCCGTGCGAAACGAGTGAACGTCGGCGTGCCATGTAGCCACATCGGGCGGGCAACGGAGCCATCGGGGTTGACCGTCGGCGTATACACGCTCTGCTCGGTCGAGCCGCCGGCGCCGTCCTGCACGGGGGCGGCTGGGTCACCACCCGGTAGCGCCCCCGGAAACGCACTCGGCGCAGCGCCCGCCGCGCCAGGGCCGGCGGCGGACTCTAGGTCACCAGCGCAGCCGCAAGCCAACGCCAGAGCTACGCTTGCACCGATATTTCGCATTCGTGTCATGGAACCTCTCACTCCCAGCAGATTGAAGCGATTTGCTGCGGAGCGACACCCCTCAAGCGCTGGCAGCTTACCGTTTCACAATCCTCCGCCGGAAATTGGTCCCAACCACGGAACCGACGAGAATGACCCTGTTCGTGGGGAGTCACAAGCGGACGGATCTTTTGGTGACGCTCAAGAAGTCTGGCAGAAGCGGATCATTGATCTCGTCGGTCATCGGCAGTTTCGGAGGGTTCGCCGGGGCGACTCGCGCGGTGGCGCTCAACCGAAAACATCAGGCAGCTCCTCCTCAGCGCGGACCTAGATGTAGCCGCCCTGCTGCAAGCAGCGGTCCCCGCAGAGCGTTCGGGCGAAGTCGTGGTAGCAGTCATCCAGGTCCACGACTCAACGGACGAGCTGCCGGATCCGCGAGACAATGAGCTCGGGAGGCAGAGCTTCGTCACTCAGTCCGCGCTCGACGACAGCTTTCGGCATCCCATAGACAACGCAAGACTCGGCGCTTTGCGTGATGCATCCACCACCTTGCTTCTTGACGGCCGACACTCCCTCCATCCCATCAGAACCCATGCCGGTCATCACGATTACCAGAGCGCGGGCTTGGTAAATCGTGGCTAGTGAACGAAACAGCACGTCCGCCGCAGGCCGGCAGCCATGGACGGGAGGGCCCGAGTTGAGGCCGATACTCAGCGCCCCGGTGTTCGTCGGCGTCCCCGAACGGCGCACCACCATGTGCTGGCCTCCAGGGGCCAGATAGGCACGTCCGGGCTCGATGATTTGACCATCACATGCCTCGCAGACCGAGAGCGGAGCGTTGCGGTCGAGACTGCGGGCGAGCTCCGCCGTAAACATTGGAGGCATGTGTTGCACAATGAACACCGGGACCGACAGATCCCCAGGCAGCATGGGAATGAGCTTCATCAGAAGCTGAGGGCCCCCGGTCGAGGCAGCGATGCCAATCGCCCCGACTTGTTGACTGGAGAGACGAGCCTGCTTGGGGATATCTGCCACGGCAGGAGACGCGCCAGCCTTGAGTCTGACCTGCGCCACTTTGTCCGGAGCAGCGCGCGCGGAAGCCACGTGAGCCGGCGCCGTGGGTAGACTCGGGGTGTCAGCAGCGCGGGCACGCGAGGCGCGGAAGGCGGTCAGCACTTCGCTCAATCCCTTTCTCAGCTGCTGGAGGTTGTCGTCGGCTTGGCCTCCCGCCGGCTTGGCCACGAAGTCAAGCGCCCCGCGGGCTAAGGCCCGCACTGTCATCTCGGCGGCGTTACGCGCCTGCCCGCTGACGATGACCACCCCAATTCCCGGCCAGCGCAAACGAATCTGTTCGAGCGCCTCCAGACCTCCCAGCTCGGGCATCTCGATATCCAAGATCACGAAGTCAGGCTTCAGGTACTCGATCTTGCCAAGCGCGATACGTCCGTTGGACGCTGTGCCGACGACTTGAACCCCCGGCAGGTCTGTGACGCAGCGCCGCAACAACTTGCGGTAGAACGCTGCGTCGTCGACGATCAGAACGCCCAACCGAGACTCGGACCCATTCACTGCCATAGGGCCCCCAAGTTCGGTCAAACGCTAACCTCATTGAGGGCAGTCACCGACTCCCCCAAGAGCTGCGACAACAGATCGAGCGCCCCTTGAAGCTCGCCTATAGCGGTGGCCGTTCTCTGAGTCGCCGCGCTAACGTTCCCAACGCTGCGGGCCACCTCGTCGACCCCGGCGGACGCATCGCTGACGCCGTCGGCAGTCTTCTGTCCGCTCTCAGCGAGACTGGAGATCCCCCCTGTGATCTCCTCCACTCCGGCGGCAGCCTGCTGAACGCGATTGGACGCGTCTTTCGCAGCAGTGGAGACCGCACGCACGTTGGTGGAGACCTCGTCAGCGCCTTGGGCGGTACGGGCCAGATGTTGCGCCATCTCGTTGACGGTGCTGGTTTGTTGTTCGACAGCGGCCGCAATCATTCCTGAGATGTTGTTCAGCTTCTCGATTCGACTGACGATGTCCTGGATGGCCTTGACGGACTGGGCAGTATTTTCCTGCATCTCCTCGACCTGATCGCGGATCGTTTCAGTAGCAGATGCGGTCTCTTTGGCGAGCGCTTTGACCTCACCAGCAACCACGGCAAAGCCCTTGCCGGCTTCGCCCGCCGAGGCCGCCTCGATGGTTGCGTTGAGGGCCAGCAAGTTCGTCTGAGAAGCGATGCCCTTGATCATCTCGACGACTCGTCCAATGGCTTTGGCAGATTTGCCGAGCTCATCCATCGTGACAGCTGCGTGACTAGCGGCGTCGGCAGCCGAGCCAGCAACGACAGCCGCCTCTGTGGAATTCTTGGCCACCTCCCCAAGTGACGACGACATCTCTTCGATCGATGCCGCAACAGTGCCGACGGATTCGCTGACGTTGGCAGACGCTCCGGCAACGGACTCCATGGTAGCAGAAATTTCTTCGGTGGCGGCGCTCACGCTGGTGAGATTGTTGGTCACCTGCACCGCAGCCACCGCCGCCGAGCGTGTACTCTCACTCATTTGACTGGCGGCCCGTGATATGGCGGCGACCGTGGAGGAGACTTGCGCGGCCGCGGTGGCCGCCGTTGCAGCCTGGCGATTGGTTTCTGCCGCGCCGTCGGTTGCCTCGAGTCCGGCTTCGCCCAATGTTTCTGCGGCGCTACGCAGACCGAGCGCGCCCTCATGTAACTTGCCGATCACATCTCGGATCCGCGCCATCGCCTTCTCGAATGCGCTATGGGTCGCCTCAATCTCCGGTAAGGGACGAGCGGCGCCCGGCTCAGCCGCATTCAGGCCAGCTTTCAGATCTCCGGCGGCAACTTGGTTCAATGCCCGGGTCAAATCGACAAGCAGTCCCATGACCTGTTGACGCCCCCGGGAGTGATGCTCCAGAAGTTCATTGACGGACTGCAGCAACCTGCGGTCGCTGGATGCCATCTGCTCCAACTCCGCTCGCTCGGAGAGGTCTCCTTGCCGGGCGTGCACCACTAGACGCACGACCTCCTCGTAGACGCTGATGCTTGTCTCTGGCTTGTTGCCTTCTGGTGCAATGCTGCTGTTTGGATCGGACATGCGCATGTTCCTTGGTCTAGGGGCGGTTACGGCAACTGGTGTCGGAGGTCACATCGTTTTGATGTCATCGGTGAGTGTCTTCGCGTCCAAAAGCTGCGCAACGTCCAAGACGATGAGCAGCTCCCTGTCGAGCGGAACGGTGGACGACAACAAGTCCCGGTTGAGGTGCGTCAGATTGGCCGGGACGGATTGAAAATCCGACTCCTCCAGCTCGATGATTTCCCCGATGCTGTCGACGCGCAGCCCGACGACATCGTTGCTGCCCACCAGGTCGTTGCGCCCCTCGCGCAACCGGATCGGCGCCAACTCGGTCTCGGACTTCAGCACGACGTCATGGCGCTCGTTGACTTGGTCACCCGAACTCAAACCCAGGCGCTTGACGAGGTCGAAGATGGTGACGATCTGCCCCCGCAAGTTGCCTACGCCGACGATGTCTGATGGCGCTAGCTGCACCGGCGTGACATCCAGCTGTCGATTGATCTCTCGGACGTACAGAATGTCCAGTCCCACCAGCTGGTGAAACAAGCGGAACGAGACGAGCTGCCGCGTCATTGCAGTGACCTCCGAGACTCCGTCGCGGAGACAGCCAGGCTGACGGGATCGAAGAAGCTTGTTAGACGGCCTTCGACGATTCCGCTGCCAACCACACCAGGGCCATCAAAGAGTGGCGGTTGCATTTCGACGTCAACGTCGATCGCATCCGCAACACGCCACACGAGGATACCGGCCCGCACATCCGCAGCGGACCTGTCGGCGGTCTTGGGGAGAATCACGAACAACTCTCCTGCGTCTCGGGGAGCCGCTGAAACGGGAAAGTGGTCTTCCAGACGTACCAGGGGCAGGCCTCCTGCGTGGTATTGAATGTATTCCCGGTCACCCATTTGATTGATGTCACCGGGAAAGATGCGCTCAACCCGTAGTACAGACTCCTGGGGCACGGCCAAGTGTTCACCAGGAGAAGCATCAACCAGGATGACTGAGCGTTGCTTGTGCCTTGGCTCGGGTGCCAGCGGTTCCCCCGATTTCGCGGGGTCTTCTCGAACGAGTTTCTGGAACGACAACTTTGCCCGGGACGCAACCCCGCCTGGATCCAAGATCATGGTAACCCTACCGTCGCCGAGGATGGCCGTCCCGGCGAAGCACTCGATCCCCTTGAAATACGTGGGGAGGGGCTTGATCACGATTTCTTCGCTATCGAAAAGTTCGTCCACGATCAGTCCGAAGCGATCGGCTCCGGACTGCAAAACGACGACACTGTAGTCGCTGGTCCAGTTTTGCCGGCGGGACGGGGGCTCGAGGGCAGCCAACGAGGGCTCGTCTGTCCGGCGATCAACGATGCTCTGTCGCCGGTCGAAACGCTGAGCTCCGGTGTCGGGGTCAACGTAGCTGCGACGCATTTCCATGACGTCTGCGAGACGGACCAACGGTAGCAGCTGCCCTCGTAGCCGTAGCACCGGGATGCCGTCTATCTGCTCGATGCGGTGAGCCACTTGCGCAGCCTGAACCCACACCAACTCGAGAATACTGCTCTGAGGTAGCACAAATCGCGCATCAGCGGCGCCAACGATTAGGGCTGGGATGATCGCTAGCGTCAAAGGCAAGCGCAGGCGCACGGTCGTGCCGCCGCCGAGCTTGGTCGACAGCTCGACGTCTCCACCCAAAGCCCCAATGTTGCTGCGGACGACGTCGAGGCCCACACCGCGCCCCGAGATATCAGAAACCTCCTCCGCCGTGGACAGGCCGGGTTCCATGGCAAGCTCGAGCAGTTCGCGCTCGCTGAGCTGCTCGGGATCCCTGCCCCGGAGCACTCCCTCGTCGAGCGCGCGTTGAACCAGGCGTGGCAGGTCGATGCCGCGTCCGTCATCCGTGACCTCGATGGTCACATGTCCGCTTCGATGATACGCCGCCAACGTGACGATACCATGGGAGGGCTTGCCGCGCAGGCGCCGCTCGGCCGGCGCCTCGATGCCGTGGCTGATACAGTTGCGAATGACGTGGGTGAGCGGATCGACCAACGCTTCGACAATCGTTCGGTCGAGTTCTACGCTCGTACCAGAGGTGCGCAACGTCACTTGCTTGCCAAGTTGCCGCGACAAGTCCCGAACCACCCTCGGATAGCGGGAAAACAAGAGCGCCACCGGCTGCATGCGCGTCTGCATGATGCTTTCCTGCAGATCAGACGTCAGCCGGTCAACGCTTTGCAGTATCGCCGGTAACCCCGGAATGTGCTCTGCTCGGTCCTCCAACGTCCTTAGCAGTTGATTGCGCGCCAGTACCAGCTCCCCACCAACGTTCATCAAGCGATTGAGCACTCGCAAACGTACCCGCAGTGACGCATTCATCACTAGGTCGTCGGCGGTTGACCTGTCCGCGGCTTGGTGCTCATTTGCTCTTGTGCCATTCTGCTTCTGGCTGTGCTTCAGCTCACGCTTCAAGAGCTGTCCGTCCAGGCTCAAGAGCTGAGCGCCGTCGAGCCCCAGTTCCGTAGAGAGCATTTGTTTGTCCAGCACGGTGGCGCAGAACAGCACCGCCCCTTCGGCCTGCTGCCGAGAGCCTAGCACCCGGCCTATTGCTTCCACTTTGGCGGCGACTGTCGCAACATCCACACCTCGGGTAGCGAGCTCCGGCCCGAGTTCGATGACGTACAGGAGCATACCCTGGGCCAAACATTGGGCGACCACTTCGGGTGAGACGCCCAGGTCCGAAAGGCTGCGCAGCGAGAGTTTGGTTAGCGGTGTCGAGGATTCTGCTGCAACCTCCGACTGCCCGCCATCGGCGTGTAGTCGTTGCAGTTCCTCCAGCACGGACCGGCTTGGCACTTCCTCACAATGCTCGATGTCATCCAACATGGCGCGAAGCACGTCTACACCTCGCAGCAGCGCCCCGATGACCTCCGAGTTGGCTTCAAGTGTGCGATCGCGCAGCCTTGCCAAGATGTGTTCCATGGCGTGGGAAAGCCTGGTTAGGGCCTCTATCCCAAGAAAAGAGGCGCCCCCTTTCGCGCTGTGGATCGCTCGAAACACACGGTTCACCACCTCTGGCTCCGCCTTTGACTGCTGCTCTTCAAGCCGCAGCAAGTCCGGCTCGATCGAGGTCAAATGGTCACGCGTCTCCTCCACGAACTCGCGCAGGGCGTCAATGTGCTTGTCAGTCATCGGTTGCGTCGGGAGCAGGACCAACCAAACCTGGTGACGATGGCGGCCTCACTGACTGAGACACCCCGAGTGTCCCAAATCAGGTCCCTTTCCACGTTTGTCCAAAACGGGTGGGGCAGACTTCAACTAAAGGTCTGCCGCATTTTTTGCACCGGTTTTTCGTTGGCACCTTATTAACTCCTGTCGCTCGACCGCCGCTTGGATCAGTGCGCGCGGTGTCCACTTTCGCTGGCGCACCTATCGCTCTCCCGGGCTCGGCTCTCTACAATGCGCTCGAGCCGTTGGGGGTTTACACCTCGTACGATGGATACTGCCCCGAAGTGCTTGAGTTGCCTTATTCCGTGCCCCTCCGGCGTTTTATTGGAAGGGACCCCACACTCCCGCCCTCCCGACAGATGAGCATGGGCCTACCTCCTGGCTACAGTAGTGCGCCGAACATGACAGACGGCGAGTGCGCCATGTTTCGAGCATACGTGGAACGTGAATGTGCCATCGCGATAGGCCAGGACAAGAAATATCTAATGGAAGCCAGGCTAGGCCGGTTGCTGGCCGAAACCGAGTCCGCATCGTTCACGGAATTTTATCGCAAGGTAGTGTATGGCGC
The DNA here is from genome assembly GCA_050304975.1 of Polyangiaceae bacterium. GTDB lineage: Bacteria > Myxococcota_A > Polyangia > Polyangiales > Polyangiaceae > SZUA-265. The sequence goes on along the minus strand of JBNLEN010000122.1, from coordinate 9,770 downwards.
TGACGAGAATTTGCGCAGGCGCATCATCGAAGCGATCACCACCAATGAAACTCTGTGGTTCCGCGACAGCCATCCCTTTGCCGCGCTGCGTGACGAAGTATTTACCGAGCTTGCGGGCCGCAGCGGCCGAAGCAAGCGCCCGATTCGCATCTGGTGTGCGGGGTGCTCAACTGGTCAGGAGCCTTACTCTGTGGCGATGCTGATCGACGACTTCTGTCACGGGAGACGTGACCTGAATTTGTCCTGGCGAGACTTTGAGCTGGTCGGAACTGACATCTCCTCCGCTGCTCTGAGAATAGCCCGAATGGGTCGCTACGACCGTATCAGCATGGATCGCGGCTTCGGTGCCGAGTGGGAACCCTTCCGCCGCCGCTACTTCGAGACGCGAGGCGCGGTAAGCGAACTGAGCCCGGAGATACGCTCACGGGTTAACCTCGCTAGCTTGAACCTGCAGGACAATTTTGGTCACTTGGGGCGATTTGACCTGATCTTGCTGCGTTACGTGCTCATCTACTTTTCGAGCGAATTCAAGGAGCGGTTGCTTTCGAGAATCGCAAACTCGCTCATGCCGGGGGGCTTGGTCCTGCTGGGGGCAGCGGAGACACTGGGGGAAGGCTGCGATCGCTTCCGCACGGAACGCATCGGACGCTCGTATTTCAACCGCGTAATTGAGAACCCGATAGAAAGATGACGACAACACTCAAGATATTGGCCGTCGACGATTCGCTCGTCATGCAACGCATCCTTTCAGAGGCGATCGAATCGCTCGGTTATCAACCGCTGCGTGCTTCCAACGGTGAAGAAGCCATTGAAGTATTGAAGCAAAACGTCGGCAACGTCGCGCTTGTCTTGCTCGACTGGAATATGCCAGTCATGGATGGACTTAACACACTCCGAAGCATCAAGGAAAACAAGCTCTTAGCTGACGTGCCAGTGATGATGGTTACAACGGAGTGCGAGAAACAGCACGTCGTCGACGCCATCAAGGCTGGTGCGAAGCACTACCTTACCAAGCCGTTCTCCGCACAAGACCTGGCCGTTCGCATCGCCGAGTGTTTGGGGGATGGCCTTAGCGAGCATTCTCACCCGAATAGCGAGGCATGACCGTGAGTGATCCCGCTTTTGTTTCAGCGTTCGTGTACAGCATCGAAAAGACTATGAGGTCCATGCTGGGGACGACTTGTCGGATGTCGAGCAACCCCGAGGTGACTTCTGGACGATACTTATCCGGGGTTGTGTACCTTTCGGGAAGGGCCAATGGCCGCGTGGCGCTATCCTTCCCCTTGTCCACGGCACAACGGGTAGTTGCAGGAATGCTGGGCATCGCCCCTGCGGAGCTCAGTGACAGCCTGCTCAGGGATGGAATTGCAGAGATGGCCAATATCGTTGCAGGAAATGCCAAAGCATTGCTGGCGGACACGCCCTACGCGTTCCGCATCTCACTGCCGCAGGTGACCCAGGGGCAGAGTGAACTGCCGGCCTCCAGAAGCGGCCAGCATGGTGTGAGCAAGCACTTCGAAAGTCCATTGGGACCTTTGGTCATGGCCGTTTGGCTGGAACAGGCACCAGAAGTCGACGCGCAGAAGACCAACTGAGTGTGATCGCGATCGAAAGCTTAAGTGACAAATTCAGACGACCGTTGTCAGAGATCCGAGGGTAGTCGCACTACTGCGGTGTGGCGTGCTCGCAAGTTTCTTGGAGGAAGAGCTCAAACATGAAGGCAACAGACTTCGACCTATCCAAAGACCTCAAACTCGATCCAACTTCTGGAATCGCTACCTTTCGAGAGTCTCGCCTCGTGGTGTTGGACGCGGCAGCGCTCGGCCTGCTCCGCCAAGATCTGGTCGAGAAGCTCGGCGTTGAGGAGGCACGCCGCCTGTTCTTACGGTTCGGCTATCAACACGGCTACTCGGACTTTCTTCAGATGAAGGTCGCATACGAGTTTGACACGGAGATGGATCTTTTGGCCTCAGGCCCGGTGATCCACTCCTGGGAGGGCATCGTGCAAGCGACCCCCAAGGAGATCCGTTTTGACCGCGACGCCAAGGACTTCTACTTCACCGGCGTGTGGACCAACTCGTACGAGGCGGAACAGTACCTCACGTTCAACCACAAGACACACGAGCCGGTCTGTTGGTCCCTCATGGGCTACGCCTCCGGCTGGTGCACGGCATTCTTCGGCTCGCCAGTGATTGCCATCGAGCCGGTCTGCATGGGCAAAGGCGACGACCACTGCGAGTGGCTGATACAACCACCTGAAGCTTGGGGGGATCAGGCCAAACCCTACATTGAGGCTCTCGGCCCGTTGCTAGGAGGGAAGTAGGATGGGCGAGAAGCTAGTCAAGATCTATCAGACGATCCAAGAGACTGCCGGACTCAAGGGCAAAACGCTTCTGGCGATGGAGACCAAGATCCCCTCTACTCGGGCGGCATTGGCTCCAGACAACGACGAAAATCTAGAGCTATTCAAGAAGGCCTACACGAAGATCGTAGGCAAGCCACCGTCGTCGGAGTAGCGGTGTGCACCCTAGCGCGCTGGCGGCCCCGAAGGTTTACTAGAGCCCAAGCGTAGAGTCGCTGGGCTGGTGCAGAGGTCCAGTGCCAGGCTACATGGGTCGCGCAGAACGCCCTCAAGGCACTCAGCACCAAATGCGGCTCACGCCGTTCGCAATTTGCAGCCTAGCAGTACGCCAGCTCCCGAGCCCCAGTATCGTACCAGTCAAGCAGCGCTCCGGTACCAAGGCGGCTGTGGTCAGGCGCCTCTCAGCTGGCCCAGGGTCATGGGACGAAGCGTGTGGCGGACCACCAGGGCCAACGCGATCAATTAGCGCGCAAGGCGCATCTGGTTCTCACCCAGGAGCGAGCTCGGAAGCGGTGGGCCTTACTCGCAGTCGGCCTCGTCACTGCCGTCGAAGCAATCGGGTTCGCCGTCGCAAACCCAGTCTGCCTCGGTGCAGCCGCCGCTTTCGCAGGCGAACTGCTGTTCGGTGCAGTCGCAGCCTAGTTCGTCGGTGCCGTCGTCACAGTCGGCAACCCCATCGCACTCCCAAGTTGTGGGGATGCTTTCACCATCATCGCAGACGAAGCTGTTCGTGCCGCCTTCGCAATCTTGTTCGTCGCTGCCATCCGCACAGTCTGCTTCACCATCACAGACCCATTCACTGTACGTGCAGCCGCCAGCCTCACAAGCGAACTGCGTCTCATCACATTGGCAGTTGACTTCATCACTGCCGTCCAAACAATCCGCTTCGCTGTCACACTCCCACTCGGAGGGGATAAGGTCGCCATCGTCGCACACAAAGGTTGCCTCGACGCGTTCGCAATCGACCTCGTCGCTGCCGTCTGAGCAGTCTTCTTCGCCGTCGCACTGCCACTCGAGCCAAACGCAGCCACCGCCTTCGCATGAGAACTGGTCGTCATTGCAAACGCAGCCGACCTCATCGCTGCCGTCAAAGCAGTCGGCAACTCCATCGCATTCCCACTCGGCGAGCGTGCAGCCGCCGCTTTCGCAGGCGAATTGCTCGCTTGAGCAAGTGCATTCAAGCTCGTCAGAGCCGTCTATGCAGTCGGGTTCGCCATCGCACTCCCATTCGCCGGGCAACTCCTCGCCGTCATCGCAAGTGAAAGTGCTGGCTTGCTGTGGGACGAGCCCGCAGCTGTTAGCGCCCGCGTCACACATCGGGGCGTCGGGATTGAAATCGCTGACGTGACAATCTTCTTCATCCTCACCGTCATCGCAGTCGTCCGCTCCGTCACAGAACTGGTCACGGTCGATGCAGCTGCCGTCGTCGCAGGCTAGCTCACCACTTGGGCAGTGATGGCAATCCTGTTCATCACTGCCGTCTTCACAATGGGAAATGCCGTCGCACACGTCGCCCTCGAGAACGCAGCCGGAACCATCGCTGCATTCGAACTCGTCACTGTCACACTGGTCACAATCTTCACACGAGCTTTCGGGTGCGAGACACTTGCCAGAAGCAAGCTCGACCTCTCCGGCGGGACAAGCGGAGCCGGCGTCGCCCTCAGTCGGGCTTTTTGGCGTTGTTGTGCTTTCGCTGCAGGCAATCAGGAGCAAAGCGCCGATGGCGCCGAAGAATGGCGTTACACGTAGGGTCATCATATTCCTGTGAGAGAGCCCAGATCAGGGAGCGCGGGCAGGCATGGTTTCTTGCGGCGGACAATGGTCAGACGGGTGGCGGGTAGTCAAGTGTCGAGGGAAGGTCGTTGCCGCGATGCGCGGTCTTGTTGGCCGTCTCACCATGGTTGGGGTGGTGGAACGCTTCGCTCAGCCATGTCGCAGGTGGAAGTCTTGCGAGCAGCCAGAGCGCCCGCTATAGCTGCGCGGATGAAACCCCAACTCGCTTGGCTATCGGCGTTCGTTATGCCGCACTGCGTCGGCGTGTTCGTTCCCAGCTCTTGGTCTGGGGCGACGCCTGCCTTGGCAACCTCCCGGCTGACACTTGGATTGTGCATGCTGTTTGGCCTAGGTCTGGGCGCATGCGGGGCGGAGTTCCCGGGTGGGGATGACATCGCTGAGTTTGATCGCCAGCAGCAAGGGCTGAATATCGTTAGCGACCAGATCTGGACTAGTCTCACGATTCCCGTTTGCTGGGAGAATCCAAAGGATGCATCGGCGACTCGCCGAGGGTGGGTGCAGAAGCAGATCACGAACACGTGGCAAAAGTACTCGCAGGTAGAGTTTACAGGGTGGGGCACCTGCAAGTCGTCATCCAAGGGCATTCGAATTCGCATCGCGGATGAGGTTGCGACGACCGGTACGCGGTTGGGCAAAGCTCTTGATGGAGTGAAGAACGGCGTCACGCTCAACCTCTCGATGGACGCACCCCCCTCCTACGCTGACTGCGGCGCGCTGTTCGGAGATCAGGCGTGTGTACGCTCCACGGCGACTCATGAGTTCGGTCACGCGCTGGGCTTCGCCCACGAACAGATGCGGCGTGACAACCCAGATTTCGATTGTTTCGATCTCATCGGTGGCCAGCTTGGGGACACGTTCGTCGGTGGCTACGACAAGAGTTCGATCATGCGCTCGTGCACCGTGCGTGATTCTGCCAAACGATCGCTTTCATCAACTGACAAGCTGGGACTGGCTGCCTACTACGGTACGCCGTCCAAAGAAAAGATCCCGCAGGACAGCATCGTCTGGAACGATGATTACGTGATCTTCTTTTTTGGTGGGAACATGACCAGGTACAGCTTCTTCCTGGATCAGGCGGAAAGCTACTTCCCGTCGCCAATCAAGGGCATCGCCAAGCGCTGGCCAAGCAGCGGTCCGTGGGTCAATGGTGTCAGTGCCGCTTTGAACTTCACCGATGAGAAAGTGTACTTGTTCAGCGGGTCGCAATACGCGCGAATGGATCGTGACTTCTTCAGCATTGATTCAGGCTATCCGCGGAGCCTTCCCGGTGGTTGGCGCAACTGGCCCTCAGATTGGGATTCGGTGGACGCGGCCGTCAAGTGGGCGAACGGCAAGCAATACCTGTTTCGGGGTGACGAATACTTGCGTTTGACTGGGACGCGTGTGGATGACGGTTACCCCAAACCCATTGCTGGCCATTGGAATATCCCGTATGGGTCGGGCTTTGACCACGCCCACGTTCACAACAACGGAAAGGCCTATTTTTTCAAAGGAGACGAGTACATTCGCGTCACCATCAGTGGCTCGACCGAAAAGGTGGACCCGGGATATCCGAAGAAGATCGTGGGCCGTTGGCCAGGCGTGCCGTTCTAAGGAATCGCTCAGCCGAGTGAGGCGTTTGTGAAAAGATCGATGCCACGCATATCGGTAGATAGAGTTCGCCCGCTCGTTCCTGCTTGCGGGCTCGCAGCGTTTGTATTGGTGCCGTTGACTGCCGCCTGCCAGGAATCGGGCGACGGAGGCCCTCGAGCGCCGCAGCCTGAGGCCACCACCACATCGAGCGCTTCATCAAACACGGTGGCCGCCAAGCGGACTTGCCCGACGCGAGCCAAACGCTATTGGATTGAGATCCATGGTGACGGTCCAGTACAGCGCCTGGAAGCAGGGGCGCCTCCGGGGCCCAAACCAGAGCGCAATTGTGAGCCCGCATTGACTACCAGTCCAGTTGGGGATGTCGTCTCAGCTTGCGCGGACCCTGCGGAGTTGCGCAAGTCGTGTTTTTGGGCGAACGCCGCGGGCGGCGCCTATTTCGATCGCCAGGGCAACTATTGGCAGCTGAAGCCGGAGAGTTTTCCGAGTCAAGTTGGTGAGCTGCTTGATGCGGAGTTGGTGCTCACCGGCAAGAGTCGGCAGCGCTCAGAGTCGCTGCGCCTGAAAGTCGTGCTGCACGTTGGGCGCGATGTGGTGCAGGTAGAAGCTCCAGAATGGGCTAACTCCGAGAACTCATTGCCGCTGTAGGGGCACAACTGAACTTGGGACAGGCGAACGGGGCGCTGTGGAGTGGAACTAAATCCCCTTGCGCGTGGTTTTTTGGATACCATGTAAATTGAGTGGACCGCGCGAGCCCCAACGCACCGAATGATGTTTTCGCGCTGGCTGGGATCACCGCCAGTGAATTGGATCCGGTGTTGGTTGAGCGCGTGCGCCTGCTATTCGCCCGGACTGAGACCGTGGCGGATTGTGCTACAGCCCTTCAGCTTGCTGAGCGCGTGTTCGAGTATTGCGCGGCGACCGGGGCGCCGTTCAGCAAGCTCGAGAAAGACACTGTCCGCTTTGGAACCTTGTTCTCTGATATCGGCAAGACGGGTCCGTTAGATGCAAGCCACGAGCAACAGCAACTGATCGCCGACATGTTTGCGGTGGAGCGCGTGCCGAGCGGGCAGATCTCCGTGACGGAGTTCTTCCAGACTTATTTTTCGGCTGAGGCGGATGCGCGCATTCGTCGCTTCGAATCACTAGGCTTGGATCCTGACATGCGCATGCGAGAGTTTTGGAATCTGCACGTGGGGTGGACGTTGGAGCTGTTGCGGGATCGGGCGCCGTTTCCCGAGCTGATCCCCGCCGCTGCGTCGCATCATTTGCTAGAAAAGGTGAATCCCGATTCCATCGTCGCCCAAGACGGAACCTTCACCGAGTCATTTGGTGACAACACAGATTTTGACCGCGCGGAGAAGCTGATTGTCGTGTTGGACAAGTATGATGCCGCGAGGCGTCGTAGCGGGATGGATCACGAGTCCGCCGTCAAATGGCTACGGCAACTGATCGCCAGGAATCCGCGTTTCGCGGACGATGTGGAATTTACCGAATTGTTAGACGTTGTCGAGCGAGTGGCGGGCGTCGACTGACGGCATGTCGCGAGCCAGCGACGTCGGAGCGGTAGCCAGTGGCTTGCTGGGCTGTGGTTGAGGGGTTCGCAAAACACGAAAATGTTATGGATCGACGACACGGTCTCTCACCGCCTAGTTTGTTGACTGGCAGTTGTTCGGCACTTTCGGTCCGAAAGTGAGCGTTTTGGTTGAGACCACTAGGGTGGTCGGAGGCATTTCGCACGTAATTGGACCGAAATGCCTGGGGGCGGCTGCGGCGCCTCGCCGTCACGCCCCGCTTCGCCGTCACGCCACACCGCGGCGCCTCGCCGTCACCCCCGCTTCGCCTCTCCGTCACGTCACACCGCAGCGCCCCGCTTCGCCCCATCGCGTCACCGGCTCGCTTTCGCCCGTGTGCTCACGGCCGCTCGCCGAAACCGCGCCGCCGCTATCCGCCGCGTGCTGACGCTCGCTCGCGGAAACCGCCTCGCGGCCAGGATCGCTGCCATCCTCTCGCTCGCTCGCCGAAACCGCGCCGCTATCCGCCGCGTGCTGACGGCTGCTCGCCGAAACCGCGTCGGTGCTCGCGCCTCGTGAACTCTGTCGTGAACTACCAATAATAAGGAGCGCTGTCGGCGGCTGGCGGCGATGAGCGATCGTCGCACTTGGGTGGAGCAGCGGCCTCTCCGGAGGGCGCGCACCTGGTTGCATTTCGGTTGGAGCAAGGGACTCGCCGGGGGCTCGCTGGTCGCTGCACATGACTTGGATCGATGGCGCGCCATAATGTCGCAGTCGGCCCCTGGGACCAGCTTCGCTAAGTGCTAGTGCGCGGCGTATAAGTGCAGGAACGCGGGAATAACTGGGGCATTTGCCGAACCTGTGCCGCCGGTGCGATCTGCTGAACGGACGACATTGGGAGGTGCGCCGAAAGTGTCCAAAAGGCGCATTTACATTTGTCTTGGGTTTGGCGATTAGGGGCCGCGCTTTAGCGAAATCACTTGGCTTCTCGTGCAACCCTTAGACTCAATTGAAGGCGACCTCGGCACTGACTGCGGCAATTCGCGTCAGGACGTTGGGGGTGTTTTCGCGCTACGCAAAGCTTGTCATTGGCTTTCGGCACTGATGCCGAAGGGTGAACCCGCGTTACTCAGACTGCTCGGCACTCGCCCGGGTGGTTGCTTCTACCCATTGTCTCCCAGTGATGCGCGGCCAGGCGCTGCGTCGTTGCTGGGCGGCCACGCATTCGCAGTCGCGGCTGCGTGAGTCTTGATTGAAGAGATGGAACGTTTCGTTTTTCCACGTTGGGCGAACAAAACCGTGCACTTGGCTGGCGCCGTGCTCGGGATTGCACCGCTCTATCTGATTGGCCTCGTCTGGTATGGCGCGTCGCCCAAGACCACCAACGTCGGCTACGCGCCGGAGCAGCCCGTGCCGTACAGTCACGCGTTGCACGCTGGTGAGCTGGGGATCGATTGCCGCTACTGCCACACCTCTGTTGAGAAGGCAGCGTTCGCAGCCATCCCTCCGACGGAAACCTGCATGAACTGCCACGCCCGCATCCGCACCAAGAGCCCCAAGCTCGAGCCGGTGCGTGAGAGCTGGGACACGGGCAAGTCCGTGGAGTGGGTCAAGGTGCATGATCTGCCGGACTACGCGTACTTCAATCACTCCGCGCACGTGACGCGCGGCATCGGTTGTGTGTCGTGTCACGGCCGTGTGGACCAGATGGATGTGGTCTATCAGCACGAGATGCTGAGCATGGGTTGGTGCTTGGATTGCCACCGCGCCCCCGAAAACCATCTGCGTCCGCCGGAAGAAGTCACCAACATGCAGTGGAAGCCAGAGGGCGACCAGGCTGCTTACGGCAAGAAGCTCGCCGAGCAGAAGAACATCAACCCCCCCACCGATTGCTCGACATGTCATCGATGAAGCAGAAACGCCTCTGGCGCAGTCTCGCCGAGTACGAAAACGACCCGGAATTCCAGAAGTACCTGGAAAACGAGTTCGGTATTCCTCCCACGGAGGCGCTGCCCAACTCCAAAGAACGCCGCCGCTTCATGCAAGTGATGGCCGCTTCGTTCGCTTTTGCGGGTGCTACCGGCTGCTGGCAAGAAGACAAGATCCTGCCGCTGGCGCGCCGTCCCGAAGGCACGGTACCCGGCGTTCCGCGCTACTTCCACAGCATGATGGCCATGGGGGACGTAGCCGTCCCGTTGCGCGTCAAGAGCGTGGATGGCCGTCCCGTGAAAGTGGACGGGCACCTGACGCATCCAGACACCCAAGGCACGACGCGCGCTTATGAGCAGGCATCGGTCTTGGGCATGTACGATCCGGATCGCAGCCAAGGCCCGGCCAAGATTGACGGGGGCAAAGCCACCGACAAGACCCTGGTTGAGTTCAAGACGTTCGCGCTGGAGCACTTCGGAAAGCTGCGTGCCGACCGCGGCAAGGGCTTCGTGGTGGTGTCAACCGCCAGCTCTTCCAAGACCCGCGCCGACATGAAGCGCCGCTTCATGCAGAGTTATCCT
>JBNLEN010000121.1:0-19216 GCA_050304975.1 Polyangiaceae bacterium | reverse complement strand
CGCGATTCGATTTCTTGGGGAGACGCGAGCGCAGCGGCTGCCGGTGCGAGCACGGAATAGCCGATCGTTCCAAACCAGAAGTAGTCACTCCAACGGTTGGCGGCATCGCGCGCGGCACGCGTTCGAAACACCAGCTGGTCACGCACAGGACCGTCCAACAGTGGCAGGGGCTCCGTCCAGCCCGCGCCGCGCGGCTCATCCAAACTGAATTCGACCGCGTAGAACAGCCCGAGCGCCGCTGCCGTCGCCGCGTAGTCCCAGGTGCCAAGCTCCCGAGGGAGGTGCACGCGATCGGGATCGTCCTGTGCGTAGCTGACGTGACTGAAGCAAGCGATCGCCAACAGCAGCGTGAATTGCCAGCATCGGAGCCAATGGCGCGACGCTCGATGATGTCTCACGTTCAAGTCGGCGCTAGGTGTGTGCGAAGATTACATGAACGTCAAACGTTATTGCGACGTCCGCCGATCCAGTGTCAGCAACAAAATGAGCCGAAGTGCGCGACGCAAATTTAGCGTATAAAAACATCGTGTCATTCGCTGGCCAACCCAAAAACAAGGCACAAAGTAATGTCATGCGACTCGTTCAGGGAACATTGTTGGCGTTCGTTCTATCGCTGTCTGGACATGCGGCGGCACACACTGGTGCGCGCACCACTGGACCCAAGCATCTGAATGCGCCCAAGCCGGAGCCGGAGCGCGAGGGCAAAGCCGACCCCGAAGGGGAAGGCCCGAGCGTCGACCCGAATGAGCGCTTGTTCGCCGCGCTGGACGTCAACCACGACGGGGTCGTTTCGCAAGACGAGCTCTGGTTGCAGGCGCTTCGCAGCATGCAGCAGCGCGTGAAGGTGCGCTTCTCTCGACTGGACGTCAACCACGACGGTCGAGTCACGCCAAACGAAGTGATCGGCATGGATCCGCGTCGTTTCGCCCGTTTTGACATCAACGAAGATGGCGCGTTCACGGCTGTGGAGCTTGCTCAGGTCCTGAGCGACACGCTCGCACGACGCGTGCGGCAGGTGTTCGCCAGCATGGACGTAGACGGTGACGGCGCTTGCACCGGCCAGGAGCTGCGCCGCCATCGGGTGGCGATGGCTGAACGGGCAGCGCGTCGCGCCGAAAAGGTCGCAGCCACACGCCCTGCTCCGCGACGCTTCTAGGCGATACCGGATCGGTCGCGAGATGGGTCAGAGGGAAAGCCTCTGGCCCATCGGCGTTTCTACGATTGGTTAATCCACTGGTTGTTGACGTTGCTGTTTGGTCCGGAACTGTCGCACTCGCGCTGGGTCCGGCGTGGAGTCCGTGGCCCACCGAAAGCGCACCCCAAGCTGCCCGAAGTCGCCCCCAGCCAAGCCCAAACTATCCGGGCCAAACAACACCGGGATGAACGACGCCTGGGCCTCCATGTGTGCGTCGACCAAGACCGAAGCCAGCAGCCCACCGCGAATGACGAATTCTTCGCGCTGGGGCAGGGCGATCACGTCGGCTGCGCCGCCAACACGAATGGATCCGCCGGCTCCAAACGACAGCAGATAGCCTAGCCGTCCGCGGTAAATGTACGGGGGCTGCATCACCGCTCGTAAGCTCTCTTCCAGCAGATAATAGCCATCGTCGGTCAGCTCGATGCGTTGACCGGTGAGCACGGTGAAAGCGCTTCCCGGGCCGAGTGGCAGCGTGCCCGTCAATTCTGCTTTGAGCGCCAAGTAGTCCGCGCGCGGTCCAAGTTCCAACTCGGTGTCACTACGCTTGTAGCTCTGTTTGGGCTCCAGCAGGTAGCGATCGAACGGGTAGGAGTAGCGGCCGCCCACACGCAGGGTCAGTCCTGGGATGCCCGCACTGAGCCCGGCATATCCACCGACGCCGCTGAGCGACACCAACGGGTAGGCTTCCAGCCCTATCCAACGCCAAAATGGCTGTCCGTACCCCGCTTCGAACTTGGGTTGCACGTAGGCATACCCCGCTTCCAGGGTCATCGAGACGAAAGGGCGCGGCGTGCCTAGCGACCAGTAGCGTCCGACCACGGCTTGCTCGGTACCTTCGCTCGCAGGTGGACCCGGCGCCGGAGCATCGATGCCAAAGGGTTCCTGGGCAAAAGCACTGCTGGGCAGCGCGCTTACGGCGAGTGTGGCGGCCGCCAGCAGGAGTCCCCAGAGTTTCTTGGTGGTCATCAAAACTGCCCTCGCAGTCGAACGCCTTGCCCCGTCACTCTCAGGTCGAACTTGTCTGCGCTATCGGGGCGCGCGAATGGCCCGTAGTGCAGCAGCCAGGGAATACCGAAACCCGAGAGCATGCCGATACCAGCGCCGGTGAGCACGTCAGTCGTGAAATGTCGATCGCCCACGATGCGCATGGTGCCTACGGCCGCCGCGGCCGTGAGGGCGCCGCCGCAGGCCAAGCCATCCGCGACGGGGTCGCCGAACACCTCGTGACGGATGTGGTGGGAGCAGGTGACGGAAGCGGCAGCAAAACTTGCGGTCGTGTGGCCACTGAAAAAGCTGCGGTACGCGTTGCTACTCGTGCAGTCGGAGATCTGGTCGTCAAAGCGCTCTCCACAATTTCTAACAAATGGCCTTTCTCGCCCGCCCAGGCCAGACGTCAAACCTTGCAGCGCCGCACCCACGCTGATCGCTTCTAGAGTGATGAGCGCCATCTGGGTGCCGGTTTCCGGACTGTCGCGATACCACGAGGTGACGATCAAAGAATCGACCAAGAACGGGAAAGCCATGGTGGCGCTCAGCAGCAGATCGCTGGTGTCGCGCGCCCAGGCGCCGTCGTCATAACCTTGGATGCCGACTCGATCCCGCACCCATTCGTCTGGGCCGAAACGTTTGCGCCAGGGATTGCTCGGTTTTGGAAGGAATGCCGCGCCCACGCTGGCGGCCAAGGCCGTGCCTGTGAGCACGTAGTGAACGGTCTCAAAAGGCCGCCAGTGTGGCGCCCAGTAACGCTTTGAACCAGAGCCTCGCTGTGGGAGTTGAGGCGCGGTGATGGGCTCACCACCCAAGTCTGACGATTCGTACACTCGATCCGAGTACAGCCACTTCAAATCGCTGTCGGGGTCGTCGCCGGTGAGGAGCTCTTCGAGCAGCTGGTCAGTGTCGGCGGGAGCGTCCAAATTCGCCGGCTCTGACTCGCTTTCAAGCGACGGCTCACGGGGTTTCGAGGTGCCCGGCGCTTGGCCGGGTTCAGCCGAGTCCTTGCCGGGTTTCGCAGCCCCGGCTCCGTCCTCGGTGGTTCCGGACCCGGTGCCTTCAGCTCCCTGCTTCGCCTCCGACCCCTTGGCCCCGGCTCCAGACTCCCCAGCTTCGGAGCCAGCCGCGGGGGCCTGGCTCGAATCAGCGCTGCCGTTCGCCGGCGGTTTGGCTGCCGGCGGCTCTTGCGGCTTGGAGCCGTTGGGCGCTTCGTCGGTGTCCGCTGGCGGTCCTGCTTCTGCGTCGCGGGCAGGTTGGGCCCACGCAGCGCAATTGCACAATTGGACCAAACAAACCCACAGAGCTGCTTGAAGGACTCGCATGCCGGCGAGCGCTACCATCCGCCAAAACGCAGCGCTTGGGAAGCGACGTTTCTGCTCTGGTGAGGCTCAAGAGCGCAGAATTCTCGCGCTCACCCCTGAAGACCAATCAGAGCGATGTTTGCGGGACCTGAACCGGCTTGGCTTCCAGCTGCAACACGTGCCGGTAGATAAACGTGGGCTCCGCCTGGGCGACGCCATACGGCAGATCTGCGCCGCGAATGTCAGAGCTGTAGTCGTAAATCACGAACTCGCCGGGCTGCTCACCCTCCATCACCGCGGGAAAGCAGGTATCCCCTCGCGACGGTAGATCGACCACGAACGCGACGCGGCGTTCGGAGCGCACGTAGCGCCACACGGAACAACGCTTGGCTTTGGTGACGTAGTCCAGCTGGTTGGTGAGGCTCCGGACGACGTCTGGACCGAAGCCTTGATCGTAGCGACCGTCAGCGCTCACATTGCGGCGGGCAATCATGTAGATCTCCCCGTCATAGGCAAACATCGCGGGCGAGTCGTACTTCTTTGGGTCGTTGACGCAGTCCCAGTCAGTCCAATCTTTGGACGGAGCCATGCACACCGATGAGCCCCAGCCCGCGGCGTCACCGGCGTCGTTGCGAATCACCGAATACAGGTTGCCGTCATCATCGCTGGTAAAGGCTGCCTGGCTCCCGCCGCCGCGATAGACAGCAGATTCGCCAGCTTGCAATGGCCGCCAATCATAGCCGTCGTTGGTGGTCAGCAGCTTGACTTCCAACTCTTGGTTCAGGGGGTCGTTTTCGGTTCCGCCGGCGTACGCAGTCATGAGCGGGATCCCCCGCTCGACCTTGGTGCGCCACACGATGTGGCCTGACAAATTCAAAACTCGCGCTTGGCTCCAGCCGCGTGGGGTGTGTTCCAGCGCTAACACATCCTGTGGCTCAAAAGCGTGCCGCTCGTTGCTCAGGCGTGACACGTACAGCATTAGCTTGTCGTTGTAGGACAGGAAGCGGGGTTCCCGCAGTTCGCGTCCCAACGCAAGTTCGTGTTCGAACTTCCACTCGAGTTCGTCCTCGCTGCTGACGACCTGAATCGTGGTCTCCGCACTGGGCAGATGGTCCGAGGAGGAGCGGAACGCGAGGTACACCCGGCCATCGTGACGCACGACATCTAAGTTGTTGTTGGTGCGTTGCACGTTCGCACCCAGCCCTAGGCTGGGGACGATGCGCCGGGTGGCTACGACTTGAACGTCATGCTTGCCTTCCTCGATCGAGGGAGGGGGAAACGTCTCGTCTGCGCTTGCCGCAACTTCGGCGTAGAAGCCCTTGGCGTCTTGCCACACTTGTCCCCAGAGCGTGGTGGCAACCGCCGGCACGGTGAAGAGGGTCAAGGCTGTGGCTTTGGTCAACAAAGGATTGCAGGGGGAGGGGGAGAGTGAGGAAAACTGGCGTCAGACAAAAAGCGTGGTGCGCGCAAGTTCGCGCAGTGCCTCAAATTCATCCGTGCCAGCGTTTCACCGTAACCCCGAGCGGGATCTGCAGTGTTTCAAAGCCAAGAACGGACGGTTTGGATAGCACTAAAGGAGTGCCGCCGGTTTGCGGCAAGGGCCCAAGTGTCAAACCTAAAACCCTGTCTTTTAGATTAGCCCAGCACGTCGCACCCGCAAGCGTCCGCCCAAAAATCTTGGGTGTTTACCTGCTTTACCCCGCACTTTTGAGCGCCATGCACTGCGCCAGTGGTTGTTTGTGGGTGCCCCAGTTTCAGCCACCATAGAAACGCGCCCCAGCGTGGAGCGCGTTGCGCGCTGAGCAACGACACTGCGGCATCGCTGCCCCCAAGTGACTGGGTACCGCGACGGGGAGCGTCTGGGACGCGCTCCCGTTTCGGCAGCCCAACGCAAGAAAGGGCGCCCCGTTTGGGGGACACCCTTTCATTGTTAGGCGACGTACCAGTCCGCGCGCCGGACTGGTCACCTGAAAGCGGAAAGTCAGTAGCGGTAGTGCTCTGGCTTGTACGGACCGTCGACGTCCAGGCCGAGGTATGCGGCCTGGTCCTCAGTCAAGCGCGTGAGCTTGACGCCCAGCTTGTCGAGGTGCAGGCGTGCGACCATTTCGTCCAACTTCTTCGGAAGCACGAATACTTCGTTCTTGTACTTGCCCTTGTTGGAGTGCAAGTCCAACTGGGCCAGCACCTGGTTGGTGAACGAAGCGCTCATCACGAAGCTGGGGTGACCGGTGGCGCAGCCCAAGTTCAACAGGCGGCCCTCTGCCAATACCAGGACGCTGTGGCCGTCGGGGAATACCCACTCGTCGTACTGGGGCTTGATGTTCACCCGCTTGACGCCGCTGACTTTGGCCAACCCCGCCATGTCAATCTCGTTGTCGAAGTGACCGATGTTACCGACGATGGCCTTGTCCTTCATCTTGGCCATGTGTGAGGCCATGATGATGTCCTTGTTGCCCGTCGTGGTGATGAAGATATCTGCGCTGTCGACCACGTCGTCCAGGGTCTTGACCTCGTAGCCCTCCATCGCCGCTTGCAGAGCGCAGATGGGGTCGATTTCAGTCACGATCACGCGACAGCCTTGGCCGCGCAAAGACTGGGCGCAGCCCTTGCCGACGTCGCCGTAACCGCACACCACGGCGACTTTGCCGCCCATCATCACGTCAGACGCTCGGTTGATGCCGTCGATCAGAGAATGGCGACAGCCGTACAGATTGTCGAACTTGCTCTTGGTCACGGAATCATTCACGTTGATTGCGGGGAAGGGCAGCGTGCCGTCCTTCTGCATTTCGTAGAGGCGCTTCACACCCGTGGTGGTCTCTTCGCTCACGCCGCGGCAGGTCTCGGCAAACTTGCTCCAGCGTTTCGGATCTTCCTTCGCCACCCGGCGCATAAGGCTCAGGATCTCACCCCACTCCTCAGGCTCAGTCTCGGCATTGAAGTCCGGGATCTTGCCGGCGCGCTCATACTCGGCACCCTTGACGATCAACAGCGTTGCATCGCCGCCGTCGTCCACAATTTGGTCCGGGCCGCTGCCATCGGGCCAGGTGAGCATTTCATTGGTGCACCACCAGTACTCTTCCAGCGTCTCGCCCTTCCAAGCGAATACGGGAACTCCTTGGATGTTGTCTGGGCTGCCGCCCGGGCCTACCACGACCGCTGCTGCCGCGGGATCTTGCGTGCTGAAGATGTTGCAAGATGCCCAACGCACGTCAGCGCCGAGCTCAACGAGGGTTTCGATCAGCACGGCAGTCTGAACGGTCATGTGCAAAGAGCCCGCGACCTTGACTCCGGCCAGCGGCTTCTTGCCCGCATGCTGTTCACGTAGCGCCATGAGTCCGGGCATCTCCTGCTCGGCAAGGCGGATTTCTTTGCGGCCGAGCTCATAGCTCTTGAGGTCAGCAACTTTGTATGCGGGGCGTGACATAGTTTCTCCTTGAATCAATCTCGTTCAGAGTGTTTGAGGCGCGGCAAGGTATGCTCACTTGCCGCCCAGAAGCAAGTAGCGCTTGCTTGGGTCCTCTTGGGTTTCAGTGTGAGCGCTACTCACGAAAAGCGCCGGTCCTCTGGCGGAAGGATCGGGGGGAAGTGGGGTGTAACCAGAAGCTGGAAATCCAGCGTTGCTCAGCCAGTTGATGAGCTGCTCCTGGGCGAAGCCTTGCCACAAATGGCCCATGTCACTGCGGTATTCTTCGTGGTCGTGAGGCTGCATGTCCACCAGCACGAGCTTACCGCCCGGCTTCAACACCCGAGCCGCTTCTCTGAGTGCTGCCTGGGGATTGCTCACGTAGTGCAACACCAAGATCATGAGCGCGACGTCTGCGGCGTCATCCTCGAGCGGGAGCTCCTGCAGCTGTGCATGATGGAAGTCGACGTTGTTCGCGCCGTTGGCGCGCACGCGCTGCCGCGCCGCCTCAATCATGGCTTCGGACCCATCGACCCCGATCACGCGCGCCGCAAATGGAGCCAACAACTCAGTAATGCGGCCAGTTCCGCATCCCAGATCAACAACTACAGACCCGGTGGGTAGCAGCGCCGGCAACAAGCGTAACTCGAACTCGCTGCCGAAGAGTTCATTGCGCAACTTGTCCCAGCGGCCCGCCGAGCTAGCGAAAAACTCTTGGCCCTTGTTCTGGCGTTCAAACAAGACGCGCTGCAAACGTGCGTCGTCTTGAGCGATCTTGGTGTCCCGGGACAGGCTGTCGCGCAGGATACTCCAAAGGTGTTTTTGGCTGTCCGGGAAGATGTCGTCGGCCAAGCGATACAGGTTGCTGGTGCCGTGCCGCCGAGAGCTGAGCCAGGCGTGATCGGCTAACACCTTGATGTGGCGGCTCGCCGTGGACTGGGGCAGCTGCAGCACTTGGGCAATTTCGCCAACGCTCAGCTCGTGCTGCTCGATCAGCCGCAGCAGCCGGGCTCGCAACGGGTCGTTGAGGGCCGCCATCCAGCCAAAAATCGCGGTTCTATCCGTCAATCCGGATACTAGGATGGATCCTTTGAGGGGGCAACGTCAAGCCCCCGGGAGGGGTTTCGTCAGGCGCTCCTCGCCAGGCTGGGCTAAAGCAATGAAATGCGTGTGGTTTGTTTCGACCTCGGAGGGGTCCTGGTGCGCATTTGCCGCAGCTGGGCGGAGGCCACCGAATCCGCCGGCGTCCCTTTGAAGCAGCCTGAGCAGCTGCTGAGCGAAGCGTGGCGCCTGCGTCGCTGGGCGCTGGTAGACCGCTACCAGCGCGGGCAGCTGCAGTGTGACGACTACTTCGCTGGCATGGCCGAGGCTGTCGAGGGGCTCTACGACCCGTCTGAGATCCGGCGCATCCATGACGCGTGGACTCTGCAGGAATACGATGGCATCGCCGAGCTCGTTGAGCAGCTCGCACAAGTTCGCGACCTGGTGACCGCTTGCTTGAGCAACACCAATCACGCGCATTGGGTGCGTCTCAACGGTGAACGAGAGCCATTGGAATACCCCAGCGTGAGCAAGCTCACGCACCGTTTGGCGTCACATCAGTTGGGCTTGGCCAAACCCGACGCCGAAATCTATCAGCGCGCGTGCGAACATTTCGCCTGCGCTCCCTCCGACATTCTCTTCTTCGATGACCTGCAGGAGAATGTGAACGCGGCGCGAGAGCAAGGCTGGAATGCGGAGCTCATCGACCATACGGGGGATACCGCAGCGCAGATGCGTTCGCATCTGGCGCGCCACGGTATCGTCCTCGACTGAACTCGTCCTCGACTGAACTAGCTCAGCCGGCGTCGCCGGATTTCGGCTTCAGCTGCAAGAGCCTGAGCAGGCTCAGTTAACGCTGGGCATGTTACCCGTGAGCATCAACAACGTGAGCATGCCAACGGTGGTCGGATAATACGTGCGGTTGTACTCGGGGCTCTGCATGATATCGAGCAGCGCGCGCAGGCTGCGTTCCATCATCACGCCCTTGGCGCTGCTGTTGCTGCCCATCGCGCCCACGGCGACCGGACCGATGAAGGACATTTGGTTCTCACGTGCGCTTTCGACGGGCTTGCCGTCGTTCTTCCAGCCCGCTTGCAGTAGATCGATGCGTGTGCCGTCGATGTATTGACTAGCGAGGTAGTTCGTCAGCGTGGTCAGGTAACTCTTGGCTTCGTTGGAGTTGGCTTGGCAAGCGTCCATGCCGATGCGCCAGGGCACGCGTGCCGCGTCATAGGCGAAGACCGGGTCACAGTAGCCCACCTCTTGGCAGAACGTGCTCTGCACTTGAGCGTTGAACTCCGAAGCCGTAGCGGGGTTGCCGCTGGAGTTCGTCCAGTCGGGTACCAAACCGTTGGCGCCGCCAAAGTTCGAATCAGCCGCGCTCAGGATGCTGTAGCCAGAGGACAGCACGCCAGACCAATTTTCGCCGCTGACCGAGCCAAAGGCTCGATAGTGCGTGGGCGCAAAGTATGATGGGTTGTAGGCGTTTTCCGGCCACGCGCTGCCGGGGGTGATGTGGCCGCCTTTGACGTCGCTGGCGTAGATGGCGCTGATCATCGTGCCCGCGGCGCTGGAGTAGCTGCCCCCCCATTGCTTCTGGGCTAGCAGTAGGGAGTAGGCGATGTCTTGATCGGCGTCAGTCGCAGAGCCACTGCCACTCGGGATCCAACGCATCAAGCCGGTGCCCTCGAGCTGGCTTTGCACGTACTGCCAGAAGCCGTCGAAAGCTTCCTTGTCACCCATCGCGGCGGCGATCAACATGCCGAAGCCCATGCCTTCCGACACGCACTCGTTATTTTGCTCGGGTGAGATCACTTTCAGACCCGGACCGCCATCGCGCACGAACTGCTCTTTCCAGTTGAGATAGGCCTGACTCACCGCTTGGTTGTAGCGCTCGACGTTGGCAGGGAGCTCACAGCCGGACTTGTTCTGGGGGAACGGCTCTGCGGTGCCGGCGGAAGACTGGAACAGCTCTTCACCGCATTCGTTGGTGAAGGCCAGGTCGTCGACCATGATGTCGAACTCGAGTCCTGGATCGTATTCGGGAAGACTGCCGTTCGCGAGAGGCTGTCCGTTTAGATTCTTGGCCTTGTTGAACTGGAACTGCATCTTCAGTAGCGAGCCCGCTACGGAGTTGCGGTCTTCAACGCTCAGGTGATTTGGAAGCCACAGCGGGTACAAATCCTTGTCGAAGCAGAAGTTGTAGGTTCGCCACTCGCTGGTCAGTGCCAAGTTCCCTTCCAGGAACCGACCCACGTGATTGTAGCAGGTGGTCAACACGCCGTTGGGATTGCACTCACCGCCAGAATCCAGCCCCTCCGAAGCGGGAGTAGAGATGTTGAAACGTACGGGCGCGGCGGTGTTGCCGGCGCTGCGCGCACGGAACGTGACCCCTTTCCACTGACTGCCGTCGAATACTTCAGGAGCCTTCGGATCGCCCTTCAGGCTGATGCCCATGCCGATGTAGTCCTGGTAGCCCTGGCCACTGAAGCGCAGCGCGTACTGATTGCACATCGTGTCGCCGGTCTGCTCGACGGTGGGCATCTTGCCGTCGCCACCTCCGCCCGAAAACGCCTCCCACAGACCCGTGCGGCCCTCATGGGGGATCACGATTGGCACGCCCTCTTCGAAGTCCGAAATCAAACCGGGAGTGACTTCACAGTCACGATCCACCATGGGAATTTCCGTGGCACCGCCGACGTTCATGCCGCCCGCGCCCCCACCTGGGTTGTTGTTCACGCCTCCGGTGTTCAGATTGCCGTCGCCGCCGCTGCCACCGCCGGGCTGTGGGTTGCCCGCACCACCTTGCGCACCGCCGCCTAAGTTTTGGTTGGGGTTGTTGGGGTCGAATTGGCCCTGTCCACCTTGTCCGGGACCCAAGTTGGGATTGCCTCCGTTCGAAGGACCCGAAGGCTGCGGCTCGTCAGCGCTCGAACACCCGACCAGCACGACCGCGCCGAGTGAGCCTAGTAGGCAGCTGTAGCGGCGGAGGGTGGTCAATGTGCGGGGATGCTGAATGCGGGGCGTAGTCATGAATTTTCACCTGTGTTGGGGAAAGCGAGGGATGCGCATATCTAGCGCAAACCACGCACATCGGTGCCGACTCCGGGCTAACGACTGGCGGGCGGACGAACCGTTGGCGTCGCACAGAAACTTTTCGGTGCGTGGGCAGTTGCAGAAGCGGCTTAGCGCGATCCCCCAACCACAAAAACACCCGCGGATCGCACTACTGCGGCGGCGCGGATCGCAGGCGATTGACGTCTACGCGTTGCGGAGCGAAACGCCGCGGCGGGGTGCTCCTACTTCAGCGCGGCGAGTTTGTCGCGGTGTTGGCTCTGGAGTTCGTTGTAGTCGCTCTGATTGAGTCCCAGGGACGTCGTGATTTGGCGAAGCACGACCACCTCATTCTGGCTGATGTCCTGATCTGCCGCGGCGACATCCAGCAGCATATCGAGCACATGCAAACGCAGGTCACGGTCTCCGAGTTGCTTCAGCGCGCGGGCGTGGCGAGCTGCTTCGACCGTCGCGACATGCACGATTCTCTCAGCGAGCGCCCCGAGAATGGCATCGGCTTCTGCCTTTCCCACCCCATGAATGGTTTGCAGCAATTGGGCGACCAGACCCTTTTCGGAATCCGAGAAGTCACGATCCGCATAGCTGACGCAACCGAGCAATCCAGTGACGGCGACCACGATGTGGCGCGTTTCGTCGTCCACATTGGGCAGGGCTGAGGCGATGACGTCATTCAGCTCGGACGAGTATTCGGGCTTTGGTTGTTCGGTTTTGAAGAACATGGCGCCTGCGCAGCATAACACACTGGGTTCGGCTGCCGAACAGCCATGCCCGGTCGCCTATTCGCGGGACTCGTAGACCCGCAACGCTGGGAGCTCCAGGGCGGTCAAGAACCCGCCGTTTCCGCAACCGGTGTCCAAGCCCGTGACGTTGGTGCCCGCCCACAGATCCGTCGGATCTTCAGGTGTGTAGTGCGAAAGCTCGACGGGCAAGAACTCCGTCCGCGTGTGCCCAAACACGACGCGCTTACCGCGGTAGTCGCGAAAAAACTCGATGCTGCGGACCCAGAGCAACACCAGGGGGTTCTCCACCTCACTCGGGTGCGGGAAGCTGCCGTCGGGATTTTGGGGCAAGCCTGCATGCACGTAGATAGCGTGCTCATCTTCGTACCAGTAGGGCAATGAGCGAAACCATTCGATCACTTCTGGCGGATAGAAGCCACCTCGTTGCATGAGCTCCGCCTCGTCCGGCGTCGGGATCTCGTGATCGTCGGGGTAGTGGCCCCCTGTGTAGGAACGCAACGCTGCCAGGCAGCCGTTGGTGGGCGGACCGATGAAACCATCCCAACCCTCATCCACGACCTTGAGCCAAGCGTCCTCATGATTGCCTCGCAGCGCGATGACCTTGGCAGGGGTGTCTTTGTGCAGATTGCGGATGTAGTCGACCACCTGCGCGGATCGAGGTCCGCGGTCGACGTAGTCCCCCAAGAAGATGACCGTGTCGTGCTCAGTTAAAGGGGGCAAACAGGACATCAGGCGAAACAGATGCTCCGTATCGCCATGCACGTCCCCGATAGCAAAACTCCGCCGCTCCATTCGGGTTCAACCTTACAACGAACCGCTCGGGCTGGTCCAGTCGATCGGCTCGGACTGCAGCCCAGCCAGGGCCGCGTTGATGGCTGAAAAGGGCTTGCTACCAAAGAACCCGCGGGAAGCGGACAGCGGCGAAGGATGAACTCCTTCTATGAGCACTGGTTCTGCGAGCACTGGTTCTGTGAGCACTGGGCCGCGGGATGCCTCGCTGGTCTGCTGGCGTATCAGCTTGGCCTTCTTACGCGCATAGTTGCCCCACAATACGAAGACCACTGGCTCGTGGCGCCGGACCAGAGCGCTGATCACGGCATCCGTGAATTTCTCCCAGCCGCGTGACTTGTGGGATGCTGCCTGACCCGCACGCACCGTCAGCACCGCGTTCAGCATCAGCACTCCCTGTTGCGCCCAGGAGCTCAAATCGCCACTGCCAGGAGCGGGTTTTCCTAGGTCCGCCTCGAGCTCCTTGAACATATTCTTGAGCGAAGGAGGGGCGGCGATGCCTGCGGGTACGGAGAAACACAAGCCGTGCGCCTGCCCGTCCCCATGATACGGGTCTTGTCCCAAGAGCAGGACGCGCGTGCGCGAATACGGCGTCAACCGAAAAGCTCGAAAGACGTCGGCTTCGGCTGGAAACACTCGCTGCGTACGACGTTCCGCGTCGACAAACTCCTGGAGCTGCCTGAAGTAGGGGGCGCTCAGTTGATCCTGCAGCACCTCATGCCAGTCTGGCGGCAGGTCGACGCGCATCAGTGCTCGTGCTCTGGGTCTCTGGGGGGGGCGTCAGACTGCAGCTGGCTCGAGCGCACCTTCAGCTCGGAGTGCAGTGTGCGATGCACGGGGCACTTGTCCGCGATTTCCATCAGGCGCTGGCGCTGGGCGTCTGTGAGCTGTCCACGTATTTCGATCTGGCGTTCAATCACATCGAGCATGCCGGTTTTGGTTTCGCAATCGCGGCAATCTTTCGCGTGTTGCTTGGAGTGCGTCAACAGTACTCGCACGCTTTCCAGCGGGAGCTGTTTACGATCAGCGTACATGCGCATCGTCATGGCGGTGCAGCTGCCCAAGGCCGCCAGCAGCAACTCGTAGGGGCTGGGGCCCAGGTCATCGCCCCCGACATCCTTGGGCTCATCACTCACCAATTGATGCACGCCGACGTAGATGTCGTTGGTGAAGCGGCCCGTGCCACGCTCGCGCACTTCGACCTGCTGATGCGGGCGGCCAACGTAGGGCGCGTCGTGAGCCGGCGGCGGCAGATAGCGGCTGGCCCAGGCCGCGAGCACATCCGCCACATATTGGGCATCGGCCTTTTCGCTCAACAGGTGGTCAGCATCATCCAGGGATACGAAGCTCTTCGGATGCTTGGCGGCTTCAAATATTTGGCGAGCATTGTCAATCCCGACAATCTCGTCACGCGGCGCGTGAAAGACCAGTAATGGGCGCCCCAGTTGTGCGATTTGAAGACCAGCGCCCCGAATGTCGTCCAAGAAGTGTTTTTGGATCTTGAATTGTCGACCAGCGATGCGAACCCTCGCCTCGCCGCAGCGCTCGATCGTTTCCGCCGAGTCTTCCAGCAGATGCTGCACGTGCTCGGGTGAGAAGGGCGCGTTGATGGTAGCAACCGCTCGGATTTCTTTGAGCTGTAGCGCCGCTGCCAGGGCCGCGGCCCCGCCTAGGCTGTGACCGACGATCAAGCTGGGAGCTTGATGCTGATTGCGCAGACTGGTCGCTGCTGCGACCAGGTCCGCTACGTTCGAGCTGAAGTTGGTGTTCTCGAATTCGCCTTCGCTCGCCCCCAAGCCAGTGAAGTCGAAGCGGAGCACCGCGAACCCGCGTGCCGCCAAGGCCCGACTGATCCGTGCGGCGGCGAAGATGTCTTTACCACAGGTAAAGCAGTGGGCGAAAATCGCATAAGCTTCTGGTTCCCCAGCGGGCAGCTCCAGGCGACCGGCAAGTTCCTGACCGGCGTCGTTCTTGAATGTGTACTTGCGACTGCCCGCCATCAGTCTGGGCACTCAGCGTGCATATTTGTACAGCCTGTAGCGTCGGGAGAGTGAAACCGGAGGATAGGTATGACGCTCCTTCACTTCTTCGCGCCGCAGGATCCGCACCGAATGCGCGTCGATGCGTACTGTGTTGCCCGCTTGGAAAGACTGGCGTTTGCTTTTGAGCGAGGGCCAAGCGGTGTACAGCTCATCCCGCCAGGCATGTCCGTTCAAGACATGGGGGATCACGTAGCCCACGTCGCTGTTTCCGGCATTGAAGAACACCAAAAAGCTATCATCCGTGAGGCGCTTGCCGCGCCGGTCGCGCGTTCTCAGCCCGTCACCATTGAGAAACACGCCGATTGATTTGGCGTAGTGAGTGTTCCAGTCGGCGTCCGTCATTTCTTGTCCGTCAGGGCGGAACCAGCCGACATCCGTCAAGTTGGAGCCGCGGACGGACTCTCCGTGGAAAAACTGCACGTGTCGGAAGATGGGATGGAAGGTTCGTAGGCGGATCAGCTCTTGGGTGAACTCCAGTAGGTCGGTGTCGAGATTGCCCCAGTCCATCCAGGATAACTCAGTGTCTTGGCAGTAGGCGTTGTTGTTGCCCCGCTGCGTGCGCCCGGCCTCGTCGCCCATGCTCAGCATGGGTACGCCTTGCGACAGAATGAGCGTCGTCAGAATGTTGCGCTGCTGGCGACGCCGCAGTTCCTGAATCTTGGGATCGAACGTGGCCCCTTCGGCGCCGCAATTCCACGAGCGATTGTGGGATTCGCCGTCCCGGTTGTCCTCGCCATTTTCCAGATTGTGCTTTTGGTTGTAGCTGACCAAGTCGCGCAAGGTGAAACCATCATGCGCGGTGACGAAATTGATGCTCGCGTGCGGCCTACGACCAGTGCTTTCGTACAAGTCAGAGCTGCCGGTTAGGCGATACGCGAACTCACCCAGGGAGTTGTCTTGCATGCGCCAAAAGTCGCGCATGGTGTCTCGATAGCGGCCGTTCCACTCCGACCATTGCGGCGGGAAATTGCCGACTTGGTAGCCGCCTTCGCCGAGGTCCCAGGGTTCGGCGATCAGCTTCACGCCCTGCAAGACTGGATCCTGTTGAATCAAATCGAAGAATGCGCTCAGCCTGTCCACCGCGTGGAGCTCGCGTGCCAGAGCCGAGGCCAAGTCGAAGCGAAACCCGTCGACGTGCATTTCGACGACCCAGTAACGCAGCGAGTCCATCATCAGCTGCAGCACGTACGGGTCGCGCATGTTCATGGTGTTGCCGCAGCCGGTGTAGTCGATGTAGTTCAGACGGTTATTGGGATCCAAGCGGTAGTAGCGCGCATTGTCTATCCCGCGCAGGCCCAGAGTTGGACCACCCCGACCGCCTTCTGCGGTGTGGTTGTAGACGACGTCGAGAATGACCTCGAGTCCGGCGGCGTGCAGCTCACGCACCATGTACTTGAACTCGGACACTTGCTCACCTTCGCGGCCGCGGCTGCAATATGCTGCGTGGGGCGCGAAGTAGCCGAAGGTGTTGTAGCCCCAGTAGTTGGTCTTGCCGCGGGCCGCCAACATGGGCTCACTGAAGAAGTGATGTACGGGAAGTAGTTCGACGGCGGTGACTCCGAGCCGCTTCAAGTAGTCGATCGACGCGGCGTGAGCGAGGCCCGCGTAGGTGCCGCGAATGTCTGGCGGAACGTCCAGGTTGCGCTGCGAGAAGCCTTTTACGTGCATCTCGTAGATGACGGTTTCTTGCCATGGGGTGCGCGGTCGTCGTTCGTTCTTCCAGTCGAAGTACGGGTCCGTGACGATGGACCGCGGCAAATATGGAGCCGTGTCTTCGTGTTTGAATTGGGCGGCCGCCTTGGCCTGGTCGTAGTCAAAAAGACTACCATGCCACTTCATGGGCCCTGAGATGGCCTTGGCGTAGGGATCGAGCAGCAGCTTGTTCGGATTGCAGAGATGTCCGTGCTCCGGGCTGAACGGGCCGTGCACACGGTAGCCGTAACGCTGGCCGGGACCGACCTCGGGCAAATAGCCATGCCAGGTGTAGGCCGTGACTTCCGGTAAATCCACGCGCGTCTCGTGTCCAGTCTCATCGAACAGGCACAGCTCAACCCGGTCGGCGATCTGGGAGTGCAGCGCGAAGTTCGTTCCGAGACCGTCGTACGTGGCCCCAAGCGGGTAAGCCTCACCAGGCCATATCTCGTTGTTCATTCCAATTCCAAGTGAACGGTGCTACTCCGATCGTGCTCTCGCTTAGCACGATCCACAGACAAAAATGAATGCAGACAACAGCCTCCTAAGGCCCCAGGACCTCTACTTATTCAATGAAGGCACACATCGCCGGCTTTGGACCGTGCTCGGTTCCCGGGTGGTTGATTTGCCGGACGGCGGAGCGGGGCAAACTGGGACATATTTTGCCGTGTGGGCGCCCAACGCCGAGCGTGTCTCGGTAATTGGTGACTTCAATTCCTGGGGATCTGGGCATGATTTGCAGCCCGTGGGCGATTCCGGGGTGTGGACAGCGACCATCGCCGGAGTTGGCCGGGGCGCCCATTACAAGTATCGCGTGTACTCGAAACACATGGGCTACCGGGAGGAAAAGGCTGATCCTTTTGCGCTCTACAACGAAGTCGCGCCGAAGACCGCGTCCATCGTCTGGGATCTGAACTACCAGTGGAATGACGCCGAATGGATGGCCAAGCGCCACCAGCACAATCACCACCAAGCGCCGGTATCCGTGTATGAGATGCACCTCGGATCCTGGATGCGCGTGCCCGACGAGGGCAACCGTTCGCTGACCTATCGCGAGCTTGCGCCTAAGCTGACGGAGTACGTCAAGCGTCTGGGATTTACCCACGTCGAGTTCATGCCCGTGATGGAGCATCCGTTCTTCGGCTCCTGGGGCTATCAGGTGACTGGATACTTCGCTGCCACCAGCCGCTACGGTTCACCCCAAGATCTGATGTATTTGATCGACTACCTGCATCAGCACGACATTGGCGTGATCCTGGACTGGGTGCCTTCCCACTTTCCGACTGATGGGCACGGTTTGCAGTACTTTGACGGCACGCACTTGTACGAGCACGCCGATCCTCGCCAAGGTTTCCATCCCGATTGGAAGAGCTCGATCTTCAACTACGATCGCAATGAGGTCCGCTCGTTCCTCACCTCCAGCGCGCTGTTCTGGTTGAAAGAGTATCACGCGGATGGGCTGCGCGTGGATGGGGTCGCGTCCATGCTGTACCTGGACTACTCGCGCGAAGAGGGCGAATGGGTGCCGAACGAATTCGGGGGGCGCGAAAACCTCGGCGCGATCTCTCTGCTGAAGCAGGTTAATAGCGCCTGCTACGAAGAACACCCTGACGTCATGATGGTGGCGGAAGAGTCTACCGCGTGGGGCGGCGTCAGCCGCGCCGTGGAAGAGGGCGGCCTGGGTTTTGGTTACAAGTGGGACATGGGCTGGATGCACGACACCCTGCAGTACATGCACCGCGACCCGGTTCATCGCCAATATCACCACAATGAACTGACGTTTCGAGCGGTCTACGCCCTGAACGAAAACTTCATGCTGCCGCTTTCGCACGACGAAGTGGTGCACGGCAAAGGCTCATTGCTGGACAAAATGCCCGGTGATGACTGGCAGCGTTTCGCCAATCTACGATTGCTGTATGCCTATATGTGGGCCACACCCGGCAAGAAGATGTTGTTCATGGGGGGAGAGATCGCGCAGTGGAGCGAGTGGAAGCACGATGAAAGCGTGCAATGGGACCTCGCTCAATACGAGCGTCACTATCAGGTGCGGGACATGGTTTCACAGCTCAACCAGTTGATGCGCTCGCGACAGGCGCTACATACCCTGGACTTCCAGCCAGAGGGCTTCGAATGGGTGCGCTTGAACGACAGCCACACCAGCGTCTTGGCATTCCTGCGTCGTGGCGAGGGCGAGCGGGATTGGCTGCTTGCCGCATTCAACTTCACGCCGGTCGTGCGCGACGAGTATGAGCTGGGGGTGCCATTGCCCGGGGGCTGGCGTGAGATCTTCAACTCCGACGCCGAAGAATACGGCGGAGGCGGGGTTGGCAATGCAGGCTATCTGCAGACCGTCGAAGAAGAGTGCGACGGCAGGCCTCACCGCCTGAAAGTCACCATCCCGCCCCTGGGTGCGGTCTTTCTGGAACCCGCCTAAAGGTCAGTCACTCGGGCAGGCCCGCGCGCAACATGCCTTCGCGCACGTGCTCGCGGTCTGCTTCGCGTGCGTACGGGGCTTGTTCTAGATAGCCACTCACCGTGAACTTGGGGCTCAGCTCCAGCACGGATTGGCCCATCTGAGTGGCATCTTCGTCGCGGCCCAACTGCGCCAAGCAAGCGGCGCGAAACGCGCGGTGCCAGAAGCGCTGGGTCGTGATCTTGGCGAATGCGGCTGCTGCCCCCTCGTACTTCTTGAGCAGGTACAGGATGCGGCCCTCGTGGTGAGCGTAGGTAGCGGCGTTGTGTGGGTTGAGGCGCATGGCCTTGTATGCCCACTCCAGGGCTTCGCTGACACGCCCCTTGTACATCAGCACTTCGGCGTTCTGCGCCACGATGCGGTCATCGCTGGGGTTCAGCTCTAGTGCCCTGGCCTGATGAAACTCGGCGCTCTCGGGTTTGAGCCACATCAAGTAGATGCTGGCCAAAATGCGGTGGCACTCGGGCTCGTC
>JBNLEN010000120.1:0-19307 GCA_050304975.1 Polyangiaceae bacterium | reverse complement strand
GTCCGCCTCCCTGCGCTTCCTGAGCTGGGGCTCGATCGCGGTCGTGATCATGCTCTATGCCACCGACGACATGACCGTACCGGAGCCGAATCTTCGCTTTACGCTGGTCGGCACCGGTTTTTTCCTGGCCGGGCTGCTGGGGGCGGTGGCGCGCCGCCCGCAGGCATGCCGCCATCGCTCACCGCTCCTGCAGTCCCTCCCATCGGTACGGGCGGAGCGCCGCCCATCCCACCGTCGCTCATGTCTCCACCACTGCCGGCATTGCCGTCTGGCTCGGCACCGCCAGCACCCCCGGAGTCGCCCGGGTCCACCACGGTCGTGCCATCGCCAAAGTCCGCGTCGAAGGCGATCCCGTCAAACGGGATCACGACGATCTTACTACCGTGGTTGGAGTTGCCGGGGATCTGGTTGTCCTTGTCCACGTCAGCCACCGCCCAAGTGATGTGGGTGGGGTGGCCGTCTTCAAGTACGACGCCCGGGCGCTCCATCTTGTACCACTGGCTGCAGGTGTCTTCTCCTTCGAAGCAGAAGAGCCTGTCATAATCTCGCGGGGACCAGCCGTAGCCGTTCTCCTGCCAATCGGTGATGCCGTCAGACGAATACAAGTGCCAGCCGACGCGATCGCCAGAGCCTGAGTAGATGACGTGGTAAGTCCCGCCACTACGCCAGATGTGGGGATCTTCCTGCCATTCAAAGGTGGGATTGGGCACGCCGGGGATCGAATCCCGCTTCGGGTAGATGGTGTCGGGATTGTCCGTAGGATAAGAGCACTGCGGCCTCTGCTTGACGTACCTGCCGCACAGTTCGTCGGCGATCGCGATGTTTCCATAGCGCTCAACAACCTGGTATCGGCCGTCATGGCGCGGAAACAGACTGACGTTGGACGAGCTAACCTCGATCTGGGGTTCGCAGCTCTCCCATGGACCGTCGAGCGAATCCGAGCGGTAGATGGTGAAGGGCACAGTCTCGCTCACCACGACGGCGTAACCGCCATCGGGAAGCTCCAATGCGGTTACGTTGTGCCCCTTGTGTGAGCCGTTGTTGTTGTACACGTAGTCGTCGCGGACGTAGGGCCCCAAGACGCCCTGCTCACTGATGGCATGAATGGCGTCAGAGCCCAGCCAACCTGGGTTGAACCCGTCACCCCCTGACCAGGTGCTCAAGAACATGTGGTACTTGCCGTCCTTGGCTTTGAGGATTTGGCCGTCCCAAAAGTAGTTTTCCGGCGGCACACCGGCGCCGCGCGCGCTCTCGATACCGTTGCACAAGTCACGTGGGAGCACGCCGTCCACACCCCAGGTCTCAGAGCTGAGCGATGCACACGTGACAGGACGAGGCTTGATGTAATCCATGAAAGGCTTGGCCAGAGCCACATCGGTCAAGCTGATGACTGCGAGCGACAGAGCTGAGATGACGCCCGCGCGCGGGTGCATGGTGGACTTCCAGGACTTCGGGGAATCCGTCATTTTCAAAAACCTACCTAGTGGGGGATCTGGCGGTCGTAGCAGCGCGAAGCTTGCTACGGGGTCACTAGCACCCGGGTCCTTGGGCGTGCAACGGTACACACCTTCTTCGCTCGTTCACGCACCCACCTAAACTGACACCACTAGCTCCACAGTGCTAAGCCACAACATCACAGACGGAATCATCCACCAAATGGCCACTCCTTCGCGGCGCTCACCGCAGAACGTGACCCTTTTCACGACGCGCCGTTGATGGACACCCACAATCGGCGCGAATACTGCGCGCGCAAAGTCTGCACACCCACTGAAACAGCTTCTAGGTGAGCCAGCGCGATTCGCTCACCGGGAAAGGGTGCCCTGAGTGGTGCTGAGCGTTCACCCCTAACGCAAGCGAGCAGCGGCAGGTAAAACCCGCCGCTTTCCGATTTGCTTAAAGGAACCCGGTGCAAGTTAGTCCAGGCACTTGGGATCTGGATTCGCTGCTGCCCCGCGGCGGACAGCGTACCGCACCCCTTCCCCCGACTGCCCGCAGCGGCGGAGCCGCGAGGACAGGACGAGGGGGAAGCACGCCGCCAGCGCCGCGCCATGTCTTCACATGACGCGAATGCTTGGCGGCGTGGATGGGGGCATCAAAACAAACCAGCAACGCTCAGATCGGCCGGCAGACTACTGCCACCCGCGCGGTTGGCGCAGAAGCCACCCACCGCGAGGGTTTGACCAGGTGCAATCACGCTGTTCCACGCCTGAGCGGGCGTGATCGCGATTTCACCCGTGCTAGCGCTGGTGTCCAGGTTCCAAGCGCCGGTGAGCACCGTGCCGTTGAGGTTGAGCGTGGCGACCCAAGCAGTCGTGGGCTCGGATTGGTTATTGGTCACGAACAGATCGACGCAGTAACCGCTGCCCCAGTCGGTCTGCACGTTGTAGCTGCCGGTGATGTATGTTGACGGCTCGGGGTTGACCACCACGCGCTGCGCGGAAACCGTGGTGTTGTCTACGTACATGACGACGCCAGTGCGCGGACCTTCGACGTACACGACGAGCTCTTCCAGCTCACACGCGGGCACAATCAGCGTACCGGAAAGCGTGACCCAACCTTGGTCGGTTGCGGTGCCCGTCGCTACCTCTTGGTAAGCCGGACCAGTCGAGCCAGCGCAGACTGAACGGCGAGTGATCTGCACGGGTTCACTAGGATCTCCAGAGATGCGCAAGCTGGCTTCGACCTCCAGCAGGTCCCCGGGCTCCACCTCACCGAGCAGGTTGAACTCTGCACCCTGCCAAGTGCCGATGTCACGACCACCAATACGCAAGCTCAAGTTGCCGCTCTCTGCTTGCTCAGAAGTCGCGCTGATGTTGGTGCCCCAAGAGCCGTTCCAACCCGCCGTGCCACTCTCGAACGTGGGATCGGGCAAGAGCTGCACGGTCTGGGTCGTGGTATTGCCATCCGTCGCGGGGTCGTACTCGACTGCGCCGAAGTCAGCTAGCTGGGTGCCGTTGTTGTCGCCGTCGAAGTTGCGGGTGCGACCAAAGGCGTCCGTATCGGTGGTGGCAGCCAGGCCATCGATCACCGGACTTCCGGGCAGCGGAAAGTGGACCCACAGTCCGTTCACCTGCGTGAGTGGTCCCAATTCTGGGTCTGCGACTACGATGGGATTGGCCAGGTGCGGTGTTGGGTTCTCCCCGAAGTTGCCGATGCTTAGGCCGGCGCTGTTGCTGATCAACAAGCTGCTGCCCCAGGTGAGCCCACTCGACTGGGGAGCATCCAGGTTCAAGTCGACGCCGGCTCCAGCAGGGGCCCAGTTGTTGGCGATGATGCTTCGCGAGATGTAGGAGTTGGAGCCATTAGCGGCGTAGAAACCGCCGCCATCTATCGCGGCGCTGTTATCCACAACGGTGTTGTCGCGGAAGTGCACCTCACCGGAGCCCTGCTGATAGATACCTCCGCCGTAAGTCTGGCTGGTGTTGGCACTGAACGTCGACGAGAACATGTTGAATTGTCCGTCGCTGAACAAGCCTCCGCCTTCACCATCGGCGCCGTTGCGGATGACCGAAGTGCGCTCCATCCACAGCTGGCCGGAAGTGCCCCCGTCCGCTAGCAGAGCGATGCCGCCACCGCGCTGCGCCGTGTTGTTGGAGATCACGGTCGCCATGACTTGAAGTGCCGCTGGCACCTGCAAGCCCGCGCAGACGCCGCCGTCGGTAGTCAAGACGCCACCGCCGTCGCACGCTCCTTGGCAAGTATTGTTGTCTATTAGGCTGTCGCGTAGGTCCAAACAGCCGCCAGAGTTGAAGAGCCCGGCGCCGCCGTTTTGAGTCGTGTTGTCAGAGACCGTACTGCTGAGCAGCAACACGCTGCCCCCGTCGTTGCGGATGCCAGAGTTCTGGTTGTATTGCACGACGCTATCTTCCAGCTGAAAGACGCCCGTATTGAACACTCCCGAATCCTGGTTGTCCCGCACCAGACTGTCTTGCACGACCATGACGCCATCGTTGGAGATGCCGAGACCGAGGCTGTCCTCTACCAAACATGAGCTCAGCGCAACGCTGCCCAAGTTGAAGACCGCGTGCTGGGTGCTATTCGCGATTGAGGAATTCACCAGCTCAGCACTGGTGTTCGGGTAAGTGTACAGGGCGTCACTGCAGCCTTCGAGGTGCACGTTGGTGGCGTACAAGGTGCCGGCGCCGACGCGCACGCAGCCGGCAGGCGTCGGGGTGGTGATGGTCAAGTTCTGCAAGACAAACCCGGGAGAGTTTCCTCCAAGCGACTGGACCCAGAAGCCCGCTCCGGGATCCGCCACAATCGTGGTCTCGCTGGTGCCCTCGCCGACGATCCGGATATTGGAGGTAATCGCCATCATTTCCGCGGCTTTGACTTCACCCGCTGGCAAGACGATCACGTGGTCTTCGCCCCCGGCCACGAGCTCGCAGCCGCTGTAGTCCTGATTGCCGTTGGCGGCCGAGATGGCCTCGTTCAAGCCACAGTAGGCGTCCATATGGTTCGGCTCTCCATTGAGGAAGGGTGTGGCGTTGGGGTCCTGAAGGACCTCTTCCGTCACGCCGTCGACCGTGATGGTGTCCGCGTGGCTGTATGACGTGATGCTGCTGCAGGCCAGCAGCACCAGAAGGAGCAGGCGCTTGGGTTCCATGATTGCCTTTCGGGTTGGGGAAGCGCGCGCCTTGTAACGAAAATACCGTGGTGGGATCTGGCAAAACGCTAGGTGCGATCTCAGACGGCATCGCGATTTGGCATGGGGGCTGAACACTCGGCTAAATGCATCAAACTCCGATCAAGCGGGCATAACCCTTCAGCGCTACGTTTACCCGCTGCCTCCGGACAGATTTGGGCTACCCCGGGCTATGTCCCTGTCTTCGTGCCACACCCCTGAAACACGGGGGCGGGCAGACACAAATCTATCGGGACGCCAAGCGGTGAAACAAGAGAAGCCCCGCTTGGGCCGCTGAGCCTCATTCGTGAGACTCAGCAGCCACTGCCGGTTCCGTTGGCACGGCGCCCACTCCGACGTGTCTCACGCTGCGCAAATCCAAACGACTCCCGCATCGCCTAGACCACGAACCAGCGGGCGAGCTGGGTGCTGCTGAAGAGCCGCGCGGCACAAAACCGACACACACCGGGGGAAGGACACCGCCATGACGCCCCGACGAAGCGATCGCGATCGGTGTCACCCATGGGTTCGCTTAGCCTTCAAGACGAGTCAGGTCGACGTGGGGTATGACTTCGCTCCGGCTTCGGGCTGGGGCTCGCTGGTTCGCTCGGGATCCGTTGGCAGTTCGGTGACAGCAGCTCGCGCTTCAACTCGTATCTGGACGTCCGCTATCGCGCGCAGTTCATTCAAGGCTTGCTGGACTCCAAGAGTGACGGCGATGAAGTCGTGCAAGTGGGGGCCAGGGACGTATTTCACGGACCTACTGGAGCCTTTGGGTTCGTGTATTGAACGTCCAGTTAGCTAAGTTTCTCACCTAAATTTTCACCTCTACGTCAACGAGTGTACCACGCACCCGCGGAGGACGGATACTATCGCGCCCGGAGGATCAAACCCATGAAGCTCGGCAGAATCGATCACTGGCAGAGCGGTCTCGCGCTGGCCACGCTCGCGCTCGGCTGCGTACCCCCGCCCACACAACACCCAAAGTCAGAACCAGTAATCGCCTTTCCGTCACAGAGCGCACTGGCAAGCTACACTCAGAAGAAGCTAGACGATATCCCGCAAGAAAAAGTGCAGCTTGTCGATGAGTGGCAAGTACTGTACCCAACTGGAGAGCAGTTGGGGCACATGCCGGCTGCCGCGAGCACGCCCTGGACGCGCGCCTTACAGCACTCGCAGGCCGTCCGCGATGGAAGCGTCGTACTCACCGAAGGCATGCAGTGCGTCGCGAGTGAGCTTGGACGCTTCTACGAGCAGCACCAGGCGATTCCGGATCCAGCGTTGAGTGGATTCGTTCTTGGTCGTTGCGGCTGCAGTGCGACCGCCGTCAACTCGAACATCTTGCTCGCTCACGTCGCCGAAGACGCAGTTCAGCAACAGATCGCTGATGACCTACGCCCTCGACTGGCCTCTGAGTTCGCAGCAATCAGCCCAAAGAAGGGCATGGTTGGTGGCGTCAACTTCCGGCGTACGGCAGACGGCCAGGGCGTTATCACTCTCGTCACGGCCGAATCGAAAGCCACTCTCAACCCGAATTCCGCGGTCCCTCGGGACGGAGTCATCATCCTGTCGGGGCAAGTCTCCCAGGACCCAGAAGACATCTTGGCATTGATCAATGACGGCGATGCCAAAGTGAAGGACTGCTCGCGCCTTCCAGCTCAGCTGCCACGCTTTACTTTCAGGTGCCCCGTTTCTTCGACTCCCACCTGGGCTGACATCATTGTCACGGGGCACAAGCGTTTGCTTTCAGAAGTGGTGGCCAGCGCCTACATTCACGGCAACAGCGATCAGAGCAGGCACTTCGTCCGCAAACGTTCGCCCTCCGAAATCGCCACGGCGGAGCAGCTGATTGAGGAATTCAACGCTGTGAGGCGATCCGCCGGCATCAAGCCACTCAAGCACGTGAGCTCCCAGAGTCAGGTCAACAAGAGCGTCACCCCCGCCCTGATCGTCGCTGGCATTGAAGAAGACGCTGAGGCAACAGACACCATCTCCCTCGGACTGCTCGCGGGGTGGCAGGTCCCGGGCATGAAACGCATGGGGGCCATCTATTTCAATGGAGTCCCCGGAAATCGCACTCGAGACTGGCTACATCTGGCATTGATGCGACCGCTCGGGCGGAGTGTGCTCTTGGATCCCGATGCAAGCAGCGTGGCGCTCGGTTTGAGCAGCAACGATCAACTGGTCGGTGGTGTGGCAACCGTCTACTACGAGTACGACAAAGGCGACGATGACGCCCAACGCACTGCAGTGTTCGAGGCGCTGACGCAGCGGCGGATTGAGGCAGGTCTCGCTGCGCCGCAGCTGGTTGCGTCCGAGGACTTGGACCTCGCCGTGCAACATCTGAACGAAGGCACGCCGCCCATGGGCGCGCTGTCCGCGGCAGCGTTGGAAATGCAGTGGAAGCTGGACCCAGCCACACCGCCCATGTACTTCGAAACCCTCGACGCCGCACTGATCGAGTTTCCACTCGAGCTTTTGCGACCTGGTGCTCCGCGCGTGGCGATCAGTGTTACCCACCATCAGCCTGAAGGGGCAGCGTGGGGACAGTATGTCGTCTTCCTCGCCGTCCTCCAGTGACTGATGCCCGCGCGAGCTTCAGCCGGATGCGGCCACTTCGCGCAGGCGTAGGTCAAACTCTGGGAACGGGTATTCCTTGATGGTCCGGGCACGGTCGGCGATGCAGGTTTCGAGCTTCTCGCGCTCACCGCGCAGGGCGTGCAACAGTGCTGCCGCAGGGGACCACTCGAGCGGGCGTTCCAGTGGGTCGAGCGCTTCGCTGCGCTCCATGTGCAGGCGGGCTTGCTCGATATTACCGTCAGCGAAGTACGCCATGGCCGCACTGAATTGGGAGATGTGGCAATAGGGCGCGATCTGGATGGCCCGCGCGGCATGCTGCGCCGCGAGCTCGGTGTCGCCGGCCAACGCGTGCAGGATCCCGAGGCGTTCATCACCCATGTGCTGAAACGGATACAGCTCACGCAGCTTCTTGGCGGCCGCTAGGGCGCCATCGGCGTCACCTCGAAATAGCGCGTGGTCTTCTTCGACCGTCAGCGTGGGCCGCGCATCGGGATTGAGCTCGCGCATCGCCAGCAACGCCCGCTCCGCTTCGTCGTAGTGATGCGTCGCGATGTTGGCATGATAGATCGAACTCCACGCCTCGAGCTCAGCATCTTCATCTAGACCTGTGCCGTCGGTGAGTCGCTCCGTCAACTGCTCCAGCGCTGAGCGATCGCCCAGCTGCGCGTCGCAGTCCGCCGCGTTGGCTTCGAACTCCAGCACTTGCTCGGGCTCTTCGGCGTCTTGCGCTTGAACGCGCGCAGCGCGACCTGCCAGAGCTCGGTCGATGGAGCGAAAGCCCCAGTAGATTTCCCAGGCCAGGTGGCTAGGCACATCTGGCTCGCAAAGCCCACGCGCCCAGTCGGAGATCTCCGCAATACGCCCACCAAGACGATGTGCCGTCAGCACCGCGTCTTGCATCTGTTCAACGTCACCCGTGCCAGCAAACGGCACTTCAGTCAGTGGCTTCAGCAGCTCAATCGCGCGTTCGTAGCGGTTGAGGTAAGTGTGCCAGTTGGCCAGGTCCACTCGACCGTCGTGCTCACTCGCGAAGCAACCAAGCGCCCGTCCCCGACACTCAGCGGCGCGCTCGGCATTTCCGGCCAGCTTGAACAGATGGCTCGCCGTCTCGAACACGTAGGGGTCCCCTTCGTCCATCACGGGCACCAGTACCTGCAGAGCAGCTTGGGGTTCTTCCAACATGCACCACGCCAAGCGAACCCGCGGCGAGGTGGACGCAGGCGCCATCGACACGACTTCTTGCAGTCGCTTCCGGCCTTCCTCTTGGGTCAACGGATCTTCCGACAGCAGCACCCCCAGTCGATAGCGGGAGTTCAGGTCGCCGGGTTCATTCTCGACCACCTTACGGTAGAGCTGAAGCGCTAAGCCTCGCTGGCCCTCTTCGTCGACCTTGTCCGCAATTTCATGCACGAACGTTTCGTCGTTTTCGAACTGGTGTGCCAGCTCAGATAGCAAGACGGCTGCGGCTTCGGAGCCGCCGCCCAACTCTTCCCCGGCCTCCCACAGAGCGCTGACCAATTCTGAACGGTCCGAGCCCACGGCCTTCACCCCGTCGAGCAATATCTGCCAGGCGCGCTCCGAATCTTTTCGCGCAGCTTCGGCAGCTGCCAGCCAGCTCCCCGAGGATGACGCGTGCTCCTCGAGTAGCTTCGCCAATGCCGGTTGAGCTGCGTCGACGTCTTCGGCCAACAATGCGACGCGCACCACACGCTGCAGCAAATTGGGATCATCCGGGAGCTTCTCCAGCGCGAGCTGCAGCCGCTGCAAACTCGTCTCCCAGTCGTCGTCCAAAGCAGGCAACGTGCACCAGGCGACCAACAGCGGGGCGCTTTGCACATTCTGCTCCAGAGCAAGATCCGCGTAGAAGTGTGCGCGCGCCAGCAGCTGTTCGACGTGCAAATCATTGCTGGTCGCGGCCGGCCGCAGCTTGTTCAGCTTTAGCCAGCCGGTCGCTTCTTCGTCCGTCCATGCGCACTCACACTCGGCTTCGAGCGCTTGCACGTACTGAACCGCAAGCTCGGCGCAGATCCAGCTGTGGTCAGGCATCAAGCGTAGCGCTTGCTGGCTGTACTTGATACCATCTTCTACGTCACCCAGACGTCCGAGCGCGTACGCCATCGCCGCCAGGTTCTGGCCGTCTGCGGGATCGCAACGGTGGGCCGACAGGTGTTCGACGAAAGCCTCACGCCAACGGCCCTCCTGCTCGAGCAGCGCCGCATGGATCTGATGAGGCCACTCTGCACCCGGCCATCGCACACGCGACATATGCACCGTGCGCAGCGCTTCGTCACGCCATTGCCGGTCGTCCCGGTAACGTCGGATGTGGGCCCACGCACGCCGATACCAAGCCAACTGATAATCGGGATCTTCGCGCAGCGCCCGGGCGCAGCCGGCTAACACCTCTTCAACTACGGCGTCTTCTTGCTGCTCGCCGTGGGACGCGGCGCGCATTCGGTCCACCTCGTCCAACACAGCAAACGCGGGATGCGATACGAGCCCAGCTTCATCCAGCTGCTTCAGGAGCTCCGCGCTGAGGTTTTCTTTGCGACCAACCACGACCACAACACCGTTGCCAAAAAGCTGTCCGGAGTTCTGCACCCACTCGAAGCTCTTCAACTCCGCGCGGTGCGTCATCGGATCCTGGCACACGAACAACCCCAGACGCTCGTCGTAGCCAATGAGCACTGCCACGTGGCTGGTGGTCGAATACTCCTCTTGGATGATCACTGGCAGTCCCAGGTCAAGCGCGGCCCGGAGCTTGTCCAGCGAAGCGACGATGCGCCGCGACTCAATCTCGCGCGCGTCGAGAAAGGCGGCGATCTCGTACATGGGGGTGCCCGCCTCACGCTTCACGACCCCCGCGATTTCATCTTGGCTGAGCTCGATGCCAAGCGAGCGCAGGCACAGTTCCAACACCGCTGGCCCACAGAAGTTGCGCTTCTGATGAACAGTCGGGAAACTCAGACGCAC
The DNA here is from genome assembly GCA_050304975.1 of Polyangiaceae bacterium. GTDB lineage: Bacteria > Myxococcota_A > Polyangia > Polyangiales > Polyangiaceae > SZUA-265. Next base: position 9,133 of record JBNLEN010000120.1, on the reverse strand, counting down.
GGGTTCGTCGAAGCTCCCGTCTTCACGCCGTGCCTTCTCCAGATACTCGAGGCGCCGCTTGGCATAACCAGTGATGCCCTTGTCGGGATCGCCTGCCGCCAAGATCTCGAGCTGCTCTTGGGCGCCTCGCAAACCCGTCTCTTCGCCACGCGACGCGTGCGCCATCGCTAGCTCCAGGCGTAGATCCGGCGTGCGCTGGCCGTCCGGCAATTCCTTGAGCAGGTGGTCGAGCTGACGAATCTCGCCTTCGAAGTCACCCTGAGCCGAGTGAGCCTGGGCCGCCAGCCGCAGCGCTCGTTTCTGGTTGACGTCGAAATCACCACTCAATAGCGGTTGCAACAACGCCAGCGCCCCGTCAAAGTCACCCTCGATATAGGCAAGCTCCGCGCGACAAGCCCGCAGCGAGGGTTCATCCGGCGCAGGTTGCAGCAGACTCTTGGCTTGCTCACGCTCGTCAAACGTCAGCGCGATGCGGACGCGAGCCAGGTCCATGAATGCCGGCGGCAGGCTAGCCAACTGCTCGACGTGTTTGAGCCAACGCTCCGCAGCGCTCCTATCGCGCATGGCAAGCACCGCCCGCAAGCCCAACTCGGCGCTGCCCTGCAGCACGGAGGACGGGAGTTGCTCTTGCTCCAGCAACTCGTAGATTTGACGCAAGACTTCGGGCGCGCTTTCTTCGCCCAGGTTCAAACCTGCTTCGAGCACAAGCAGCGTGGATTCGGGGCTTTGGTCCTGACTACTGGCTTGCCAAACCTCCCGCCAGCGCTCGCGCAACATGGCATCCATCAGTTGTTCGATCGACATGGGTTGCTCCGCTGCTGGTTGGTTCATTGACTTTCCTCCGAATTTGCGGCGCTTAGGTTCGCGATCTCACGCTCCAGGCAGTGCAGCAGGCCGGGCGCCGCCTTGCTCAGCGTCTCGCGACATCGCTGTGCAAGCTCCGGGTTCCTGTTGGCGGTCGCGCGCAGAGCGCAGGCGACCACCTCTGGATGAGGCGACGCCTGTTCCAGCAAGCTGGTGAGCGGCCCGAAGTCTCCCCTCAGACCCCCCGCCGCAGCGGCGTAGGCGCGTTCCAGGTAGCCGTCACCCGCGCCCTCGGGCCCCTCATTGAGAATGAATTGCAGGCGTTTCTCCGCCAGCGCGGCCACGGCTTCTGCGTGGCCGCCATTGAGGCAGCAGCGGAGTTCCTCGGGCGTCACTACCGATCCTGGGACTTCTTGGTGCAGAAGCTGCAGTTGTTCGGCCGCGAGCGCCACTTCACCCTTTCTCTCCAGAAGCTTTGCCGAAACGCTCAATATTGTCTCTTTGGTGGCCGCCGTATCTTCGTGCTGTTTGAGCAGCGTCACGCAGTGCTCGCCCAGCCAAGGTGCCCCCATGTCGACCGCATATTGAGCGACTTGGTTCAGCGCCCGAGCGGGGATTGACAACAGGCGCTGCTTCAGTCCGTCGACCGTGGCTGAGTCGCCGCGCGCTTCGGCGAGAAAGTGCGCGGTCACCCAAACGAACGCTGGTTCACTTTCCGCATCAGCATTGGCCAGAGCCTCCCAGGCCCCATCGGGGTCTTCGTCGACGACGAGCTCAGCCCACAGTGCGTAGGGATACGCCAAGGGCGACTGAAGCAGATCTGGCAGCAAGCGCTTCGCTTCAGCCTGACCATCGTACTGCATGCACGACTGCACTTTTCGCCACTTGGCGTTGAGCGAATCAGGATCTTGTTCGAGCATGTGGTCGAACGCGACGATCGCCTGGTCAAGCCGCCCTGCATGGGCCAGTGCCGATCCGAAAGTGAGCACGACACGCTCGTGCTCCTCCCAATCACCGACGAACTCTTCCACCTTCGCGGCGCAGTCTTCAGTGTCCAACAGTTCCGCCACGGCATTGGCATAAGCTTCGATGATATCTGCGCGTGGCCCCGAGCGTGACAGCCCGTACTCCAGCACTCCAACGGCATCATCCACCTCACCTAGGCGCCGGTAACAGGTCGACGCGCGAATGTAAGAGGCCGGATTGCTAGGAAACTCCCGCATGGCGGCGAGAGTGCGCTCTTGTGCCCCGTCAAAGTCACCCAGGCGCGCCGCCACCAACGCTGCGCGCGTCAAGCACCGTTCATCCCCCGCATCCACCGCTTGATCCAGGTGCTCCAGCGCTTGACCCAAGTCGCCGGACCTCTCGGCGCACGACGCCGCAATACGGCGGGTTTCTGGATGCTCCGGCGAGACCTGCAGGGCCACTTCCGAAGCGAACTGCGCCGTATCATCGTCACCAGTGCGCAATGCCAGCTCGGCGCGCAGGCGCCACGCGTCCGTGGCTTCCGGTCGCGCCGCCAGGGCATCGTCAGTTGGTCCGATCGCAGCTTCAGTCAAGCCTTCACGCAGGCGCCCCCGAGCCATACCGATCAGATTGCGCGGATCTTGGGGATCTAGCGCCCAAGCGTCACACCAAGCAATCGCCGCTTCCTCGTGCTGGTCCCATTCTTCCAGCGCCTGGGCGTACACTTGATGCGCCCACTCCGCGCGCTCGAATCGAATGCGGGCCCCGGCATACCAGCGTTCGACTGGGCCATCTTCATTGCCTTGCTCCAGCTCTCCGGCGACTAGCTGTTGAATGAGAGCGCCGCCGTGGAGCTGCCAAGCCCGTGGAATGTCCGGACAAGCTTCCGCAGCCTGCCGCGTCAACTGTTCCAAGCGAGCTCTCCCCGCCTGGGGATCTTGCACATCCGGCTCCGAGATACCGAGCAGCTCGAGCCCTTCGTCATGCTGCTCTGCCAACCAGTCGGCGACTTCGTCGGAGTCCCCCTCGGCCAACAGCAAGGCACTGGCCCCGTACAGCGCCATTCGCTCTGACTGCTCATCCCACGTACGCAGCTCACTTCCTGCATGTTCCAGTAGGTCCACCAGCACCACGCGTTGCGGCATCGCCAGCGCCCGGAGCAACGAAAACCCGGGATACTCGGGTCGCTCTTCATGCACTACTACGCGGATACGTTGACTGAGTGCCTGCTTGAGGACCTCGGGCGTCAAACGACACAGAGCAGAGCGCTCCTCGTCGGGATCCAATGCGATACGTAGCCCAGCAAGAGAACGGATGACTTGAGCCTTGCGCTCGCCTCCCAAAGCCAGCAGTGCCGCATCGCCTTCACCTTCGGGAAAAGAGGCGGGCGTTTGCACGTCGGCCGCGCCCGCGTGGCCGAACCATTGGGCGGACTCCCGGGAGGGCAGCAGCTCATCAAGCAATTCCGCCAGCCTGCCGTCGACAGGCAAGCCCAGCTTCCAACAAGCTAGGGCCTGCTGGCGCTCAACGAACGGAAACCACGGCGCGGCAGAAAATTCTGCGTTCACCTTCGCATACAACTCAGTCAGGCAATCCTTGTCCTCGGCGCCGACAGCGAGCCGCGCCAGCACCGGCGCAGCGCCGTTCCAGAGCAATGGGTCGGCGCTGTCAAACAGCAGCGCTCTAAGAGCGACCAGCGGCTGTTGAGCGACCATGACCTCCGCCAATACATCTTGCGTCAGGCGGACCGCAGAGGCTGAGCTGGAAGGGGCCAGCTCCGTCGCGCCGGCGCGAGACAGCCCTTCCGCCAACACCCGCTGGCCGAGAAGCTTCCACTCGGTCGCGGAACGTCCCGCAAAAACCTCTTCGTCCTCACATTCAGCAAGCGAGTTCAGCGCCTGGCGACAGCGCAACACGCTCATCCTGCCGCAAGCCGCCAGCGCCACAGTCCGCCAGCTGTTGCTCGGGGATAGTGGCTCAGTACGCTGGCAGCGCTCTAGGGAGCGCAAATCCAAGTGCAGCCAATATTGCTGAGGATCTCCGGCTCCCGTGACGGTAGCGTGGCCTTCAGTTGCGGACTCGGTGGGGCTCGACATGGTGCATCCCTTTCCCTCTGGTGGGCAGGCACCTTAGACCGCATTGTCGACTTCCGGCAGTGACTTTCGTGCCGCTTTCTGCACAAACAAAATTTGGTGAAAAGATAGGGAAGACCGAGAAGCCGTGAACGTATGCCATCGGCTGACGTGCGGTCCATCCCAGCGGCGCAATACAGCTGGCCTGCTGCATGGATCACCCGAGTCGGCTCTCCTCGAGCGCGCTCTGTACAGCCTTGAGCAGCGTCCGCCGATTGACTGGCTTGCTCAACAGCAACGCGATTCCTGTCAACTCTTCACAGCTTCCCGGATCACCCGTCAAGAAGATCACAGGCGCAGTCACGTGGAGTTGTTGGAGGTGATCCAGCACCTGTTCGCCGCTGATGCCCGGCATGGACCGGTCCAACAAGATGACGTCAACCTCCACGCGGCCAGTTTCGAACAGCGCGACGGCCTCCGGTCCGCCCTCGCACTCCTGGACTCGGTAGCCGGCTCGTTCCAACATCTTCCGAAGCGAGCGACGCACGGACGGATCGTCATCGACCAGCAAGACCCGCTCGTTGGAGCTGGGGATCTCAGAGCGAGCTGGCGCCGCAGCAGGGCGTGCACCGTTTCTGCCCGAGACAGGCAGCCGCAGTTCGAAGGTCGTGCCCTGACCGGGCTCGCTTTGGCAGACTATTTTGCCTCCGTGGTCCGAAATGATGGCATAGGCAGTCGCCATGCCCAATCCCGTGCCGCGCCCAACCCCCTTCGTCGTAAAGAACGGGTCAAACACGCGGCTGCGCACGTCATCGGCCATGCCCAAGCCATTGTCCGTGACCGTGAGCCGAACAAAACCATCCGTTTCGGCGTCTATCCGCAAGTCAATCCGAGGAGTGGCGACCGTCGCGCCGGCGAGCGCGTCACGAGCGTTCAAGCAGATATTGAGCAGCACCTGTTCGAGCTGTCCCTCGTTGCCGAGCACCGTGGGTACCTTTGCCGCCTCAACTCCAATCACAATGCGACGATCAAAGGTCTTGCGACACATGTCCGCGATACGCTTGGCGGTAGCGACCAGGTCGAACGCGCTCTTCTCCACACCAACGTTGGGCCCCACGAACAGCATCAACTGCCGAACCATTTCGGCTGCCCGCTGGGCCGCATGGGCCATGTCGTCCACCTGCTGAGCCAGCTCGCCAGATGCGACATCTCGACAGTCTTCGAGATTCGGAATGATGACAGCCAGCGCGTTGTTCAAGTTGTGCGCAATGCCCGACGTCAACTGTCCCACCGCCTGCATCTTTTGGGCGAGTTGAAGCTGTGCCTCTAGCTCTTTGCGGGCGGTGATGTCGAAAACGCCACCGCGGAAACCCACGGTCTGCCCCTGCTCATCCAACAAGGCAGCGCCTTTTCCCAGCAGATAGCGAACTTTGCCGGAAGGCAACAGAACTCGGTGCTCCAAGTCCGAGTAGCGGCCGCTCTCAGCGTAGCGCTGCACACTGCGTCGAACCAGCTCCCGATCATCAGGGTGGATCTTCGTCAGGTACTCCGCGTAGGTCGTCGGCGCCTCTTCCATTGGCACGCCAAACAGGTCGGCCGTCGCCTGGTCCCAAGTCACTCGGTCATCAGCCACGTGATAGGTCCAAGTGCCCATGCCACTGGATTCGAGCGCGTGTCGCAAGCGCGCTTCGCTCTCCCTCAACGCTCGGTCCGCTTCCAGCCACGCAGTCACATCCGAGCTGGTGACGAGCATGAAGACGACCTTGCCCCCTTCTTTCACGGGGACAAGGGTGCACTCCCAATGGTATCCGCTCACGCTGCGGAGCCTGATGCTACGCGTCTGCTCTTGCTCCCAGGCCTGGTCGAACGTTTCAGCGTAGCGAGCACGGTCAGACTCGGCAATGTGCGTTCGAGCATCGGTCCCGTAGAGCTCTCGGAGATCTCTCCCGGGAATCGTGCGATTGAGGTAGACGATTCGTTGGTCCCGATCGAGCACGTTTACGATACCCGGCAAAGAATCGAGCACCAGACGGTCGCCGAGCAGCGTACGCAATCTGCCTTCTACTGAACTGTCCTCGATGCCCTCGAGTGCCCCCAACTGCGTTTGCAGGAGTGCGACCTGGCGCTCGAGTTCCGCAATTCGCTTGTCCGCATCGGTCACCACTCCGACGGCCCCCCATGAACTTGCCCCGTAGACTCCTCTTGGCACTCCGCGAAATGCCGTCCCGCCCCCAGCACCCTCATCGCAATACCCGCCATACCAGCCGGCGCACGCTGCTACCAGTCACATCGACGACTGGTCGCACGAGCAGGTGGGCTGCCCTGCCGCGTCCCGGGGGTCAGTTGAGCATTGACGGTTCGTCTGGGTACTCTTCCGCCAAAATTTGCAGGCAGCGCTCCACACGGCGCTGCACGTTGAGCTCCTCCAACAATGCTTGGCGGTCGACAGCTCCGGGCACGAAATGCTGGCAGCAGGTGTCGACCAGGAGTTCTGGCCTGGCTGGTCCGGGTAGTTCCAACTCTACGTCGGGTCTTGCTGCATGAGCCTGCGCCAGAATGCGGCGCGCAATGATGTCGAGTGCCAGCACATCCGGCTCGGTTCCACTTGGAACATCTGCGCTGAGCAACGTGTGAAGATTCCCGCGGCGATAGGGCGCGACGAATGGAAGCTCGTCAATCCTGATGCGCGCTTGACCTTTGAGTACGATCACGTATCGGCCGTCATCTAGCCGCTGATCGTAAACAATCCTCCCAACGGTCGCCACGCCCGCGATGGGTGGATTGCCACTGCTCGGGATGTCGGAACCTGGCAATATGTGGGCGATCACGAGCAAGCGTTCGCCGGAGAGCGCATCCTCGGTCATGCGACGATATCGCGGCTCGAAGATGTGCAGTGGCATCAGCTGGTTCGGAAACAGCACCGCCTCGTTCAACGGAAACAGCGGCACCTGCAAGAACGTTGGAGGACATTCGTCCTGCTGGTCGCGAGACATCCTGGCCGCACTGTGGGGAGATTTGGCGTGCTGGCAAGGGTCAAAGCGCCAACTCAGGGGAATTGAGCCGACCAAAGCTCCCGTAGCGGCTGCCGCCGGACATGCGAAAACCCGCGCGAGCCCCCAAATGGGGCGACCGCAAATGTCTACGGAGAAGCCGGCGGCCCAGAGCTCCGTGCGCGCCAGGCGGTTCACGCAATTTCTTTAGTTTATACCAATACTTATACAGGGATGACGGGCTTGACACCTGGCACGGGACGGCAGCCCCCGATAGGCTGCAGAGTCCCGTCCCAATTCGCCACCTCATGGACTCCAAACTCCTAATCGACAGCATCGTCAAACAGACCACGGTGCTGATCGCCCAGCTGTCCACAGCTGCCGGTGTACGCGCCCCTCTGTCCCACGTTGCCGACCAGGTATTCGTCCAACTGGCGCAAGAGATCGAGCGCCAAGGGGTCGGACGCAAAGTCGTGGCAGACATGTTTGGACTGGCGCTACGCACCTATCAGCGCAAAGTCCAACGTTTAGCTGAGAGCGCAACCGTTCGTGACAAGACGCTGTGGGAAGCCGTGCTGGAATTCCTGAAGGACGAGCCGCAGAATCGGCAACGCATTCGGGAACGATTTCACTACGACGGCGAAGAACACGTCGGCGCTGTGCTCAATGACCTGGTGAGCAGCGGGCTCGTGTACTGCACGGGGCGGGGTGATAGCGCCCTGTTTGGCCTGACCTCATCCGAACAGCAAGCGCAAGTGGCCGCGGGTGAAAACTCGGACGCGCTGGCCAACATGGTTTGGCTGAAGGTGTTCTCCAGCGGCGAAATGAGTCAGCTGGACCTGCAAGCGCAATTCAGTGCCACCGAGGATGAACTTCAGGCCGCCATCTCCACTCTACTGAAGGACGGGCGGCTCCAAGAAGTCACCCCGGGCGTTTATCACTCCTCGAACCTGGTGCTCCCGCTGGGGGCCCAGCAGGGCTGGGAGGCAGCCGTCTTCAATCAATTCAGCGCCGTTGCCCAGACGATTGCCGCCAAGCTGAGAATTGGCACCCGTGCGGAAGCGGCTGACCAAACTGGCGGGGCCACCTACACCTTTACGGTGTTCGATGGGCACCCCCACGAGCAAGAGATCCTCGGACTGTTGAGCCGGATGCGCAGCGAGATGGACGAGCTTTGGGACCGAGTTTCGGCATACAATCAGCAACACGCCGTGCCCGACGGGGCCAATCGCGTTTGCTTCTACTTCGGACAAAACGTGCGACCTGCCAACGATGAGCTCGACTCTGATCCCGCCGCGGCTCCGCCGCCCGCGGCCTCATCAGAACAAGCTGAGGAAGGCACATGAAGCGTCCCTCGCTTTGGCGATCTAGTCTGTGGTTGGCGGCACTAGCCATCGCGCTAGGCCCGTCCTGCGCCGGTGGAACGGACGGCAAGACTCACTTTGACACCGCGGGGCTCTTGCTGGAATGCGTCCACGATGACGATTGCGAAGAGCACTTGTCCTGCGAGTGCGGACTTTGCACGCTGCCCTGCAGCGGGACCACTGAGTGCACCGAAGTCCTCGGTCCCACGGCCCGCTGTCAGTCTGGAGATGCCATGTGCAGCAGCCTACCGGCACCCGCGGCCGGGGGTATCTGCACATTGAGCTGCGACTCAAACAAAGTATGCCAGGATCACGGCGGAGCAGACTTCGAGTGCAACGAACAGCGCTGCGTCAAGCGTCTGCAGTCCTTGGCGAATGATCCCGCAAGTGATCCCCCACCCGAAGCCGTGCAGTGCGACGAAGGCACTGATTGCAGCTTGTTGGATTGCGCTTTCGGCTCCAGCGCGGTGAACTTGAGCGAGCAGTGTTGCAGTTGTGAGTATGTTCCTGCGTGCGAGAGCGGGCCTGCCGTCGTGGTCGGGGCAGACGTGATCGCTGAGCGGCTGTCCGTGGCCTTGTTCGGCGAACCTGCGGACGCTGCGCTCCTGGAGCAAGCGTCGGCCTTTCCGGTAGACACCGCCGGGCAAGTGGGCTGCTTGGCGCGAGAAATGCTGTCCGATGCGCGCGCCACCGCGGGAATTGACGCCTTCTTGGAACGGTGGTTGGGTGTCGACAGCAGACCGACGTTCAACCCCGAAGACATGGTCGACCCGGGGCTGGACCAAACCGTGCGCGACGCCAGCAAAGCGTTCGCCGCCCGCGCGTTCTTGCAGGGCGACGGTCTGATTGAGTCATTGCTGGTAGATCAGTCAGCTTTCGTCAACGCCTGGAGCGCCCCGCTATACGGAGTGGAAGCGACTGGCACGGAACTGCAGCT
>JBNLEN010000119.1:0-19527 GCA_050304975.1 Polyangiaceae bacterium | reverse complement strand
TCGCCCCGAACGCTGCGCCCCCGGAACCGCCGTTGTCTTTGTGAACGAAAAGGCCGACATTGAGCAGCAGATACAGCGTCACAAACGCGACGCGTGACATCCCTCGATAGCGCGACCAGGCGTAGAGGAGCATGAAACTGATGAACAAGTTCATCGCCGCAACGTCTAGCAACGAGCCCCAGCGTGTGAGCGACACGTGGAGCGCCATGCTTGCCGGCCCAATCAGCGCTACCAGGGTCGCGTAGAAGCCGACATAGAAACGAGAGCGCGTCATGGGATTGCGCTGCTTGGGCAGTTCCCCGCGACGCCGAGAGATCCCATGGTGCAAGGCGATCCCAAGCCCCACTGCAACGAAGCCCAGATTGGATAAACCATTCGCTGGCTGCCGAAACTTTCCCCCTCGATCCAGCTCGCAGAAGCACTGCCCCCCAGTCAGACACCGCGCCTTCTTGCCTCCCCAACCGTCCAAACTGAAGGCGTACAGCGCCGCAAACGCCAGGAGCACACTGCCCAGCGCTACCCAGAATCCGTTGAAATTGCCGCTGGGCGGTTTGAAATTGCCGCTGGGCGGTCGCACCAAGCAGTGTAACACGCGCCGCCAGACGCCCCGGTCACAATCTTGCCATTTCGGCTAACCTCAAAAGAAAAGTATCGAGGTATCACCCACTAACAACTTGGCTGTTTACCGGATCTCGCCAAACATCAAAGCTCGTACTTCGCCCCAAAGTGGATCAGTCGCGGCGGCCCCGGCCGCGCCCCGAACGGTCTGCGTGAGGCGATGTAGCGCTCATCCAGCAGGTTGGTCGCAGTAGCATAGAGCTTCAGTGGTTCAAACAATTGGTAGCGCACAGACAAGTCCATCACTAGGTGCGCGTCCGTAAACTGCTCGGCAGCGGCTTGCTCCGAAGATTCTGACGTATACGCCACCGCAATATCGGCAGCAGCCGGGCCGCGAGACACGCCCACTGTCAGCCCCAGTTGATGCTCCGGCACATACGGCAAAGAATCCCCTCGATTTACATCTCCGAATTGAGGATTTTCGGAGACGAAGTCGTCCTGAAATTCGCTACGCGTCCAGGTATAGGTGGCCCGAAAAGGGAACTCATACTCCGTGACGCGGAAAGTATGCGCAAGCAGCCCCTCCAAGCCCCAAACGTGCACTCGCTGTCCGCTCTGCACCTGATCTAGCTGAGCGCCGGAGCAGCCCGACGAGAAACTGCAGTTGGCGGTCAAGTTGGAGTAGTCGTTGAAGAAGCCGATCAGCTCCGCCCGGCTGGTGCCCCTCGTATAGCGTGCGCCCGCCTCGTAGTTGACACTCTTCTCCGGTTCGAGATCGGCAGAACCAACCGCAGCAGCATCGAAACTCTGTGGCGTCGGGGGTACCGGGCTGAACCCCTGGTGCACGCCTGCCAACAGCGACAGCTCCGGTGCCAGCGCATACATGAGCCCCAAGCCCGGCAAAAACGCTGTCTGAAGGTCCGTCGCTCTTTGGGCCGTCAGTTCATCGACGATTTCGGTGTGGATGAGCTCCGCGCGCAATCCAGGGCTGACGGTCAAGTCGCGCCAGACGATGTCGTCGGCGACGTACAACGCGACGGCGCGAGTCTTGCCTTGGTTGACGACGAGCTCGCACGGGGGTGCAGTACTATTGCCCGCCAGGCAAGTGTCCGTCGGCACCAACTCTCCGAAGTCCATCGCGTACACTCGTTCCGTGTGGTCACGCTCGATGCTGTCGAAATGATAGCGGGCCCCCAACTCGAGGAACTGCCTGACAGCGCTGCTTTCCAGCTTCAGATTGGCTACGGTTTGCACTCCTTGCGACACGAAGCGACGCTCGTTCGGGCCAATCCGCAGCTCGCTGCTATCTGCCCGACCAGAAAGCACGTCCGTGATCGCGGATGAGTTTTCATTCCTCAAACCTCCAAACAGATCCAGATCGCCAAGGCCGTTGAACTTGCGCCAGATACGGAAGAAATCGTGACGGTACACGGTCGTCGTCAGCTCAACGGAATCACTCAGCACGGCGCTATGGGACAGCTGCACCTGGGAGCGGTGCCACTGCATGCGATCGAGTTCGCTCGCGCGGTAGCGCCGGAGCGCGTTTTCGCGAAAGTCAGCATCGCTCAAGCCCAGATACGTCTCGTGGGAAATCTCGGTTGAGTATCCCAACTTGAGATTGAACTCGTGATAGCCAGCCGAACTGACGTCAGTATTCGCCCGCAGCTTGAGCATGAACTCGCGTTTGTCGAAGCCAGTGTCACCGCCACCGTCGAGCTCTTTGAATCCGTTCGTGCGCACCCAAACGCCTTCGGCCAAGGCGCCAAAGTGTTGCCCTGACAAGCCATAGTGGGCGTGCAGCTTGCTGTAGAAATTTTGCCCGATAGCGCCGTCCACGGCGCCCTCAGCCTGCTCGGGTATTGAACGCGTAGTGAGATCCAGCGTACCGCCGACAGTATTCGGACCATAGCGAATCGCTCCCGGCCCTTTGATCACGTCAACGGCAGTCATGCGCGTCATTACCGGGAAGTAGTAGGCGGCTGGTGCCGAATACGGCGCTGGTCCAAACAGTACGCCGTCTTCCATCAGCGTCAGCTTCTTGCTGCGGTCGGAGTTGCCTCCGCGCACGCCGATGTTAGGACGTAGCCCGTAACCGTCCTCGCCCCGCATGTACAAGCCGGGAACCTGTCGGAGAACTTGATGGGCGTCGTCGTACTCGAACGCCTCCAGCTGCGCCTCATCAATGCGGTGAGCCGAACCTGCAATATTGTCGAGGCCAGGGGCAGCGTCCACTACCTCGACCTCTTGGAGTTCGGTCTGGCTAACGGCAGATCCCGCGGGAGCAAGCGTCAGCGCGCCCTCACCAGCTCTTGGCTCCGCAGCTGTCTCCGCGGCAGAGCTACCAGCGTTCGACTCCTGTGGTTGCTCCTCCGGTTCGTTCGTTGCCGGAGACGACGGATCCTGCAGAGGCTCCACTGGCACCAGTACAGGAGCGCGCCCTTCGTCGGCGTGCGCCAAGCGCAGGAGTAGCGCCCACGCGACAAGCGTCCCGCAGCGCAGCGTGCGAAGGCCTAGGGTCGGCAAACTCCGCTCAGTCGTTATCGCCAGGGCCACCCGCTGGCAGCTCAAGCTCGAGCGCGGCGGCAAACTCGGACTTGAACAGCGCGACCAGCTCCTGCACGTCAGCCCAAGCTGCGACTACCGGCTCCGGATCCTCTTCCGCCGCCTCGCCCAGGTCATCCTGCTCCAGCGATTCGGCGGCGCTGATAGCATCGTCCGTGAGCTCCAGCATCTGCTCGGACAAGTCATCGTGACCGCGCTCAGTCAGTAGGTCATTAAAGCCCAGAGCATTGTCACCACAACCCACGAACAAGTCGCGCAGTGCGTCGAGGTTGCGCACGACTGCTGGCCGCGAAAAGCCTGACGGCGCGTGTTCGAGATTGCTGGTCAGGCAGGCCTCCAGACCGTCAGCGCAGCCCGTCTCTTCAAGCAGAGCTAGCTTGGCGTCCTTGACCACTTCATCCATGTAAAACATCGCCTGATACAGCGCGTTGAACGCGTCTTGACGCTCTGGATAGGTACTGCGTTGGCCCGCGTCGACAAACTGCGCCAAGAAGCCATCTTCCCATTGAGAGTACAGCTCGTCTGCGCGCTGAGCGACATCCTCGGCGATCACTTCTGCATAAGCCGCGCGCCGCTTCAGCAGATCACCGCTGGCCACCAGTTCGTCCCAACCGCCCTCGGTCACGATCTTGTTGCTGTCCAAGCAGGCGGTCGTCGCCTTTTCCGTGTGGTCGGAGAACAACAGGTACTCCAACGCGTCCATGCCACGGTAGGTGACTGCACCCTGATAGCCGTCGCCTTCATACAGTTCATCCACGGTCGCCTGATCCACCCGACATCCGCTGCTGTCCTTCCAGGAGTAGATTTGGTCTCGCAGACCCTGCGCTCCCAAGATGGACCGCCCGACGTCACCGGCTGGCCCCAACTGATAGAGGTCAGCGTGTTGCCACGCATCCATCGCCTCGCGCCAAGCGGCCTGAGCCTCCTCGAGCGTGTCATCGTTGGGCTCACTGGCGAGTTCTTGCGTCGCGGCGTGGAGCTTGTCCGCCTTGTCCTGAAAACGGGCATAGGAGCCCATGACGCAATCAACTCCTAGACTCAGCAGCGTGTTTTTTTCCGAAAAGCTCAGCTTGCCTTCGGCTTCATCCAAGAGCTCCTCCGCGCGCTCCGGATCATCCGCATCGGACGTCCCGGTACCTTCAGGATCAGAGGAGTCACTGCAAGCGGAGCCGGGACTCGCCAGTAACGCCAGTAGTCCCAAAATCTTGATTCGCGAACGACGCTTACCAGCCATTCTCTCCATCCTCATCGCCGAGATTGTCGTCATCGAAGTCATAGGCTTTGCCTAGCAGCTCACGTGCATCGAGCAGGGCCCGCTTGTAAGCCTCGATATCATCCTCATCCGCCGACTCCAACACTGGCGCGGTACCCAAGTGCTCGTGCAGTTGCGAGAACAAATCATCCTCATTCAACGGAGAGCGCGGATTGAACTGAAGAACTAGCGCAAATCCTTTGAGTTCACCCCAGTGTTTGGCGTGAGCCAGAAAGTCGTAGTCATCAGTGCCAAAAGTCGCCATGTCTTTCAGCGTGTCGTTGATGTAGTGGACCACGGTCGCGCTGATCGACTTCTCCCATGCCTCGACCGCCGCGTCACGCTGCTCTCGGAGCTCGTCTAGCTCGGCGTCCGACAACTCACCCTCGGCGTCCGAAATGATCTGGCGCCCAGCAACGAACGCCTCAAACGCATCCCGGGTGAAGTCGGTGGGCGCGGTTTCTGCGCTGCCGCGGTCTCTCTTGGCGGCATTGACCGAGTGCCCGAAGTTGAATTCACTCTTCAGGTCAATTTCGCCATCATCGTTGCTGTCGTGATAGCCCTGCCAATCGTCGCGCCCATCAGCAGCGGCGATCTCGTCATCCGAATATGCGTCATAATCGCGAGCGGCACCGAAGTACCCGAAGGCTTCATCCCAAGCGTGTTCCAGCAGCGTAAACGGTTCATCGCCATCCTGAATGTTCTCTGACAGCAGGCCTTTGCCATCGGTCGCGTCATCCAGGTAGTCGTCAGTGCCCTGCGAGAAGGCAACCGCACCGGTCAGGAATTTTTGGACCAACTGCTGGTAGTCTAGACCGCCGTCGGAGACATGAACGGGCAAGTCAATTCCGTTCAACTTGCGGGGGGCGTCGGCGTGGTCCCTGGCGTTCTGCTCCAAAGCTTCAAACCACTCGACCACCAACGCCTGCGGTGACTCCGCCCCGCCCCAACCGAGAAAATCGCCCCCATCCCAATCCTTGTGGTCGGTGGCGTCATCATTTCCTGCCAGCTTGCTGATGAGGTCCTTCTCGACGGACAAGTCATCATACGAAGACTGGGCAGGCTCTGGATCGGTTGAGAGCAGGAAGTGGTTGTTGCCGTTGTCCGGATCAAACTTCAGGAAGAAGTCCAGTTCTGCAATCACGACCCCTTCATCTGGCTGCAACGCGTTGCGTTCGACAGCATCGGTCAGCCCCTCAATCGTCGCGTTCAGATCAAGCAGCGCCACATGACGCCAAACCTGCCCGCCGTAAGACACGCTGCTCTCTCCCTCGACGAGGTTGCTTGCGAAAGAATACGCAGGCTGGTCATCCGCGTCGTCGTCATCCGCGTCGTCGTCATCCGCGCCATCATCAGCGTCGTCCGCCGAATCGTCTTCGTCGTCCGCCGAGTCGTCTTCGAGCTTCGGCTCGGCTTCCGAGTCGTCACCGCAAGCCGAGCTGAGCAGTAATGTGGTGAATGCTAGTGCTGTAATTCCAAGGAGTTTCATTGATATCGTACCGGTCTCGGAATCGGGGACGGCGATCGGAGCCAACCAGGCAACTGTCGTCACGGACCGGTTCGCCTGACTTAGCCCCAGAGGATGATATTGACAATCGTTTTCAATTAGAACCTACACTCACTTTGATTCGAGGGCCAGAATTGGGTGAATTTGAGATGAAAACGAATACTGATTTCGATCTGCTCGGCGGCAGCGGCCCGTCGCGCGACGCCTTCGTCCCCGTCCCGGCGGCGTTGGGCGCACAAGGCCCCCGATTCCGACCACAGCGGGTCGATGGACCGATCGAACCCATCATCCCGGGGAGCGACTAGAAACAGCTCAAATAACGCAGACTTGAAGTGCGACCCCGCAACTGGTCCCACCAGCGGCCTGCCGGTTGCGAACCAAGTTACGCGCCAAGCCTACATTGCAACCCATGGACAGATGAGCCTACCGTTGGGGTAGTTCTCCTGTTTCGGCAGTCTTATCGCTTACGCCTAGATGTCGCAGCGCAGCTGCATGCCCGGAGTGAACGCTATGAGCACCCTCACCGACTACATCGTCTTCAACGACGAGAAGCTTGCCAAGAAATACAAGGCCGAGGCTATCCCGGTTTCTGTCCTGTACGAAGGCTACTTCGACGGGGACATCGACATCAAAGGTGACATCTTTGAGCTGCTGAACAGCCGCAACTTGTTCCTCAAGCACACCATCACCCGACAGCACCTGCAGTGGGCCGTTACCAACTTCGTGCCCGACATGGTGCATACCAAAAGCCAAGACGAGAAGTTGATCAGCGAAGCGTACGACCGCGGGAACGACTTCTTCCAGTGGTTTCTGGGTGACAGCATGGTCTACACGTCCGCGATGTTTGGCGAGCGTGGCCAAACTCTGGAACTCGCCCAGGCGAATCAACTTGCCAACGCCGCCAAGCAGCTACAGCTGCGTTCCGGTGACCGCCTGCTGGACGTCGGCTGCGGTTGGGGCAGCTTCGTGAAGCACTGCGTGAGCCAGTACGACATCGAAGCGACAGGCATCACCTTGTCAGACAAGCAGGCAGCTTTCGCGAACCAGAGGATCCGTGATGCGGGCCTGGCTGATCGCGCCTTGATAGAGAAGCGAGACTACCGCGATCTGTCCGGCAAGAAGAAGTACGACAAGATCATCTGCATGGAGATGATCGAACACGTCGGTATGAAGAACTTGGGGACCTTCTGCGAGAAGATCCGGGAGCTACTCGCTGACGATGGTCTGTTCCTGCTCCAATGGACTGGTCTGCGGCGGGGCCTCAACCCGGAGGACCTGATGTGGGGCTTGTTCGTCAACAAGTACATCTTCCCAGGCGCTGACGCGTCGCTCCCACCTTCGACCATGCTGAAGTCCCTCGAGAAGGCCGGTTTCGAGGTGCACAGCATCGAAAACATCAGCGGTCACTACGGCTGGACGCTGCGCGCTTGGTACGACAACTGGCAAAAGAATCGTCCGGCGGTCGTTGCGGCCTACGGCGAGCGCTGGTTCCGAATTTGGAACTTCTTTCTGGCTTGGTCGATCTTGATCGCAGAGCAAGGCAATGCCGGATGCTACCAAGCTGTGCTCAACAAAAACGTCGAAAATTTCAAGCGCACCCGCTGGATCGGCGATGAGGCTCGAACCCAAGCGTCCGACGATGGCGCGCTGACAACAGACACGTCAGATGAGGCGCCAGAGTCCGCGGAGCGTCCGTCTCTCGAGCGCCTGAGTGAAGGCGCCGCCAGCAACGCCGAGTAGTTTCTCCAAAAAGGAACACCGCCCCTGCTGCTTTCGCGTGTCGTCACGCGAGCCCGTTTGCCGCCAGCGGCAGCGAGCCCCCATGGCGAGCCAACGTGTTTCGCTGCTAACTTTGCCCAGATTTGTCCCGACGTGGCATGCCGCGCGGTACGTGGATAGACGACATCTGCACGGCACTGCTACCGACCTGCGCCAGCTGGCTTAATCTGATCGCGGGCAGTGCCGAATGTGTCCGCATCGCCTGTCAATGGCTCATGCTTGCCCCTGTGGCTATACTGAGTTGGGGCGCAACTAGCGGTGCAAGCTTCCGAATCTCACGCAAACAGCAGCTCCGAATTCGGGGCATACGACATCGTCAAACGCATCGCGGTCGGTGGCAGCGCCGAGGTATTCGTCGCGCACAAGCGCGGTAAACCAGGCCAACAGCTGGTACTCAAGCGTCTGCTTCCGGCTGTCCGCGCACGCGGAGATCTCGGCATCCTGGAGCGCGAAGCTAAGCTACATCGGCAGGTCAACCATGCCAATGTGGTCAAAGTTCACTACGCCGGAGAGGTTTCCGGCGAACCCTACATCGCCATGGAGTATGTGCACGGACTGGACCTGCACCGTGTGCTTCAGCGCTCGTCCTCCAACGGCCAAGCCATTCCGCATGACTTGGCCGTGTTTATCGTGCGCAACATCGCGGACGCTTTAGCGGCAGTGCACGCAGCTAAGGACGATGACGGCGCACCGCTCAACATCGTGCACGGTGACGTTTCACCGTCGAACATCTACCTATCCGTTACCGGTGAGGTAAAACTGGGTGACTTCGGGATCGCCCGCGTCGTTGCGCGACGGAGTTCAGGCACAGACGCTGGCCGAGCCACGGGTCACTTTGGATACCTTGCCCCGGAGCAGTTGGCAGGAGAAAGTCACGACCAGGCTGCGGACATCTTCTCGCTGGGCGTCATTCTGGGTGAGTTGCTGATTGGGCGTCGTGTCTTTCCTGGCTCTGGACAGCTAGCGATCATGTTGTCCATGCGGGACGCGAACATCCTGCCGCTACGTCAAGCAGCACACAAACTGCCACCGGGATTGTTCGAGGTCTGCGAAAAGGCGCTTCAACGCTCGCCCAAGGACCGCTTCCCGAGCGCGGCAGAACTATCCCAAGCCCTGCAGGAGTTCGCCCCGGACGGCGCCAAACTCCAAAAGGCGCTGGCAAGTTGGGTCAACTGGGCGCTGGACCACGACCGATTCGTGGAGAATCTGGAGAAGCGAGTCCGTCAATCCGTCAATCAAATGCATGCCGCTCATCGAAGCAGTTCTGGCCTTCGGGCCCTGCCTCGGGAGCACGAGGACGATGACTCCGAACAGGGCACGCCAACACACCGCCCTCATCCGCAGTCCGACGCGGAGCTGTCGCTCGTCAAACGCTCGGGATCGATGGAAATTGAGGAAGTAGCTTTTCCGAGACTGATCGAGATGGTTGCTACTGGTGAACTCACCATGCACGATGAGGTAGCGCTCTGGGGAGCGCCATTCGAACCCGTAGGCAGGATCGAGGAGTTGGCGCGCCACCTGCTCCCCTCGACGACTGGTGTCACGGGACGCATGTTCTCGCTCAATCCCCCCGACTTCGTGGCGGACTTCCGGGAGACATCATTCCTCGTCGTATTGGGGAAGCTCTACATCGAGAAGACTACGGGCTCTGTGTTCGTCTCCCAATCCTTCAAGGACCGCGAGCACCGCAAGGACATCTATGTGAGGGATGGTCGGCTTTGGCATGTCGCTTCCAACGATCCTCAAGAGCTCCTTGGCGAATACCTAGTCAATCAAGGGGTGATCCAACGCGCGCAGCTAGTGGCCGCGCTCAAACACATGGCGGCAAGCCGCGGACAGCTAGGTGAGACGCTGATTGCACTCGGAATGGCGGACCCTGTCGCTATCTTCACCGCCATTCGCAACCAGGGACGCGACCGCGTCGCGTCGCTCTGCGCCTGGCGAGAAGGAAACGCGCAGTTGTATGTCGGGGCCACCCCCGAGAATGTCCAGTTCCCGCTAGACCTCGACCTGACCATCCCCATGATGTGGGGCGCCATGCTATCTCCGCTCGTGTTACCGAACGAGGATGTGCGCATCAGAGCGGGAGAGGGCACACCGGCAGCAGGATACAAGGCCTCCAGCGTCGCTTTGCTCAACCTGGTACCAGCGCTGGCACACCAGGGCGTCAGCATTCGCACTGCACGTGACGAACTCGCCACCGCGAGCAGACGCAAGAGCGAGGTTGCCACTCGCCAGGCTGATGCCGCTCTTCGGGTAGCCCACGCCCTGGGCTGGCTCACCTTCGCATAGAGGCGACCAGCCCATCAGCGTGCGGGACCTGGTTCGGGTGTCACGCGGCCTTGATCTTGATCTGCTTGGGTTGCGTGCTCGCGTGTTTCGGCAGCGTGAGCGTCAACACGCCGGCCTTCATTTCCGCTTCAATCTTGTCTCTCTCCACGGAGCTGGGTAGACCGAACTGACGTTCGTAGATTATCGGCTCGTTGACACCCAGTGAACGCTTTGCCGACACGTACAACATGTCTTGTTCAATACCGACGTCGACGTCATCCTTCGAAACGCCGGGCAGGTCGAGCACCAATTTGAAGCTGCGGTCCCCTTCGTGAATGTCCACAGCAGGGCGAAAGCGCGCGTAGGCGTACTCTGGCTTGTCTTTGGTCATTTGGGTAGTCATGAGTTGTTCTCCATCAAAATTGCGTCTAGCTGTAGGTCTCCAAGGCGACTTCAGCCGCCGTTCACTTTGATCTGGCGTGGCTTCACCTCTTCTCGCTGAGCCAGTGCAACAGTCAGCACGCCATCCTTCAGAGTGGCGCTGACCTTCTCTGTGTCCACGTCCTCGGGAAGACGCAAGCTCGTGCTGAACTTCAGGCTTCCCCTTTCGCGCCGGGTCGCCTTGTGATCATCCCAGTTGCCGGTCTGTCGCTCACCCGACAGCGTCAACACACCGTTGTGCACGTCGAGCTTGACCTGGTCTTCTTCGAAACCCGGCAAGTCGGCCCGAACCTCATAGCCCCCGTCGGTCTTGACTGAGGTCAGGTGGGGCGCGGAGTTGGCCGCCATGCCTTCTGTGAAGAACCGATCCATGTCGGAAAACCAGCGATCGAGTTCGCCAAACATTGGGCGGAACTCGGAAAGTTTCGCGAAATCTCGGTCGAATCTCTTACTTAGCGCGTACATAGAACTGCTCCTTGAACCGCCGCACCGTGCGGTGCGGGTTGCTGTTAGTCCTGTCCCCGGCGCCGCGCTGACGGTCAATCGCAGTCGGTGGGCGGGGGATTTCTGGTTCCTACGGGGGGTCCCCGTCGGCGTACTGGCCAAGTTGGATCCGTCATCGACCCTGTCAACCGCACCCCCCCCACGACGAACGCTCGCACCCCATCTAGGATTGGCCCACGGGCCGCTAGTGCAAGCAACCCCACCCGCAGGCGGGGAAATCCTGGCGTATCCTGCGGCGCGCCGCCCCATGCGGCAGAGGACCATGCAGAAAGACCGACGCTTTCAAATCGCACTGTTAACTCTTCTCGGACTGAGCGCCCTGCTGTTGTTGCTCGGGGTGATTCAGCTCAACTCTCTCGAGAAGCAGGTCATTGTCCAGGCGCAGCAGTTGCGTTCGCTGGGCGAGGCTACCGAGAAAGTATCCGGGGAGCTCAAGCGGATCAAAGCAGGAGGAGCAGCTTCGCCGGCCCAATCCAATGAAGCCGCCTATGCTGACGTCAAGCTGCTGCATCCTGATGCGCCGAACTTCCTAGGCGAACGGCAAACACATTGGCCACCCGCCGGCGCCACGATGGACGGGACACTCGCCCGAGGCTGGTCCACGGGAGATCCCAAGGGGTTCAACCTCGTCATCGAGAACGCCGCGGATCTGGCCGATCTCGCCCACTACGTCGTGGAGACCCTCGCTTCGCGCAACGTCTGGACAGATCCGGACACCTGGCATCCAACGCTGGCCTGGCGCGTGGAGATCACCGACGACTACAAGGAGTACACTTTTTACCTGAGGCACGACGTCAAATGGCACCCGGTGGGTGGGCTTGATTTGTCCAGCCCCAAGTACAAGTGGCTGGACAAAGAACACCTGCTGACCGCGCACGACTTCGTATTTGCGCTCGATATGATTCTCAACCCCCAGGTCGAGAATGGGGCGATGAAGAACTACTACCAGGACATCGAACGCTATGAAGCCGTTGATGATCATACTCTGGTGATTCGCTGGAAGAAGAAGACTCAGCAAAGCCTGTCGATGAGCCTGGAGCTGTTTCCGCTGCCTCGCTTTCTCTATGCCTTCGCAGAAGACGGCACTGAACATCCTCCAGAGACGCTCGGACTACGTTTCAACCAACACTGGTACAACAACAAGGGCATCGTCGGCACTGGCCCGTATCGCTTCGAGAGTTACAAGCCCGGCGTCAAAATCGATGTCGTCCGCAACGAGGACTATTACGGGGAAAAGCCGGCAATAAAGACATTTAGCTATCCGATCTTCACCGACCCAAAGCAGACTGTACTCAAGCTAAAGGCGGGTGAGATCAACTTCAGCAGCTTGCGCCCAAGTCAGTACCGTGAAGAAGTCCTCAGGTGGCAGGATGTCCCAAGCGACAAGCGCCCCAAAGACAACCCCTTCACGAACGGCACGTTGGTGTGTGAAACGACGGACTACCCCGCGTACAGCTACCTCGGTTGGAACGCGGACAAGCCGATCTTTTCCGACGCCAAAGTCCGCACCGCGATGACGCTCGCGCTCAACCGCAAGGAGATGGTTGAAAAGGTCTTCGTTGGCCTAGGTGAAGTAGCCAACGGCCCCTGGCTACCTCAAACCGGCACCCTGGATCCCAACATCGATCCCTTGGAGTTCGACCTGGATCGGGCCAAGAAACTCCTTGCCGAAGCCGGCTGGACCGACACCGACGGCGACGGTCTACTCGATAAAGTGATCAACGGTCAGCGTACGCCTTTCGAGTTCACACTACTGATCGTCAGCAACTCGCCGGAATACACCTCTCTATCAAACATCTTCAAAGAAGATCTGTTGAAGATCGGCGTGAAGATGAAAGTGGAAGCCGCCGAATGGAGCCTGATGCAGAAGCGCATGAACGAGAAGAAGTTCGACGCGTTCACCGGGGGCTGGGCTATGGGCTGGGAAAATGACCCGTATCAGCTTTGGCACTCGAGCCAAGCGGACGTGCCCAAGGGCTCGAATCGGGTAGGCTTCCGCAACAAGGAAGCTGATGAGATCATCGAGAAGCTGCGGGAAACGTTCGACAAAGAAAAGCGTATCGAACTGTTCCGCCGCTTACATCGCCTGATCTACGACGCACAGGCATACACTTTTCTGCGCGTCGTGAAGGCCGCGTATTGCTGGCACAAGAACGTCAAGGTGACGGCCTGGTCCAAGGTTCGTCCAATCTCGGATTCGAGGCCTTGGTGGGTCGCTTCAGCTAACTGAGTCTAGGCTTGAAGACGTATATCATTCGCCGGCTATTGATCATGATCCCGACGTTCCTCGGGATCTCATTGCTGGTGTTTGTCGTGCTGAACCTAGCTCCGGGTCGCCCCGGAGCCCAGCAGCAGTCCACGGACATCGAGACCGATTTGCGGGGCGAAGCGACCCAAGAGTCGTTTCGCATCTTCAGAGAACAGTTCAATTTGGACAAGCCAGTGCTGTTCAATCTGCGCTTCACGCTTGAACGGGAGCAGGTTGAGAGCTTGCTTGAGGTGGCGGCGCAGCTGAAACCCGGGACATCGGCGGAGCAAATTGCCGCGCGCGAGGAGCTGGAGGACCTTGGACAATTCGCCATTCCCCACTTGATTGAGATTGTCCGTAGCAAGACCCAACAGGCAAAGAACGCGCGAAAATACGAGAGCGGTGCGGCGCGCGCGGACGCCGCTCTCAAGCTGCGCGATATCGCTGTTTACTTCTTGCGTCTTAGTGCGCGGCGACCACTGGTCGACCCGTTCAATCCCAAACCCACGCCAGAATTGCGGGCGCTCAACCAAGAAATCGACCGAGAGAACGCCGAGATTCGCACCTTGTCTTACCAACTCGAGGCACCTGAAAGCGACAAGCTGGCCGTCATTGAGCGCTGGACGCAGTGGTACGAGCAGCGAAAACACAGGTATGAGTACGGCCTGGGCGAGAAGGTGCGGATCTTCTTTTTGGAAACCCGCTTCGCTCGCTACTGGTACAATCTCCTGCGACTCGACTTCGGCGTGTCGCTCGTCAGTCGCGAACCCGTGCTCGACACGCTGATTTCGAAATTAAAGTACTCGTTGTCGCTGTCCGTGGTGTCGCTGCTGTTAGCGTATGCCATCTCCATCCCGCTGGGGATATTCTCAGCGGTCAAGAAAGACACCGCGGCCGACCAGGCGCTGACCGTGGTGCTGTTCATGCTCTACTCGCTGCCGTCGTTCTTCGTCGCGACGCTGCTGTTGATCTATTTGTCGCAGGGGTCTGACTTCGAGTGGTTGCGTTGGTTCCCGACGGGTGGCTGGCAATCCCCCGAGTTCGCGCAGCTGACGACATGGCAGCAGCTCAAAGATATTGGCTGGCATCTGGTATTGCCGCTGTTTTGTTTGACCTACGGTTCGCTCGCGGCGCTCAGCCGCTACATGCGGACTGGCCTGCTCGAAGTCATCCGCTCAGATTATGTGCGCACTGCCCGCGCCAAGGGGCTGCCCGAGCGAGACGTGATTGGGCGCCATGCATTACGCAACGGCCTGCTGCCGATCCTGACGCTGCTCGCCGGTCTACTACCAGCGGTGCTGGGCGGCTCTGTCATCATCGAATACATCTTCGGAATCCCAGGCATGGGCTTGTGGGTGATCGAAGCAATCTATCAACGCGATTACAACGTGATCATGGCGATCCAGCTGTTTTCTACTGTGCTGGTGCTGTTCGGTCTATTGTTGACGGATCTCAGCTACGCGCTGGTTGACCCCAGGATTCGTTACAAATGAAGGACTCATCGGAACCGAACTTGTCGGAGCAGCCGACGGATCCGCCAAAAGGCCGTCGGCAGCCGCCCAACACACCGGGGGCGGAGCTCATGGCGGATGGCGACGAATCCCTGCGCATCTCCTACTTCGCCCAGGTCTGGCAGCGCTTTCGAAAGAACAGGATCGCGCTGTTTGGCGTGTGGTGCATCATCGCAATGATCCTGCTGGCCGTGTTTGCCCCCGCGCTGTGCCTCAACCAACCTTTCTACTTCAACGGCCCCGCTGGCGTTGAGTTTCCCTTCTTTCGGGGGTTGTTCAACCGGCTGCTATTTGAAAACGGAGTCGATCTCTTTTTCAATTTGCTCCTGGTGTTGTCCCCTGCCTACGTCGGCTTGTGGTTGCTTACCAAACAACGCCTGCGCGCCCGCTTCCAGCGCTACGCCTGGAGGCTGCTACTGACGCTCATCACATTCCACTGCACGCTGTTCGCGGCCTCTTCCGTGCAGAATTTGGGCAGCGTAGACAATCCCCTGTACTTCACGGAGAAGGTCACCAACTACCGCACCTTGGTTGAGCAGCTCGAAGCAGAAGGACAAGAGGTCTCCGCGGTATTCCCGCTGCGGCCCGTCAGCTATCGAGAGACCGCAGCCGAAGATGCGCTCCAGCCCCCGAGCGGCCGGCACTGGCTTGGGACGGATTCTGAGGGTCGGGACGTTTTCGCCCGGATGCTGTATGGCACCCGCATCTCTTTGACAATTGGCGTGATCGCGGTCGCCATTTACGTCGCGATCGGCGTGGTTCTGGGAGCGCTGGCGGGCTATTTCGGCGGACGAGTGGACATGTGGATCTCTCGGGTGATTGAGGTCATGATCTGCTTTCCGACGTTCTTCCTGATTTTGACTCTGGCAGCACTGATCGAAGAGCGCTCGATCTTCCACGTGATGGTCATCATCGGCGTCACCAGCTGGACCGGTGTGGCGCGACTGATCCGCGCGGAGTTCTTGAAACACAAGAACCTCGAGTACGCTCAGGCTGCGCTGGCCTTGGGACTGAAGCGCGCACGAGTGATTTTCGTGCATATCCTGCCAAACGCCATTGCACCGGTACTGGTGACTGCCACCTTCGGCATCGCCTCAGCCATTTTGATCGAGTCCGCTCTGGCCTTCCTTGGCATTGGAGATCTGACGGTGGCGAGCTGGGGAGAGACGCTGAACACCGGACGTACTCAGAGCAAGCTTTGGCTGATCCTGGCGCCAGGCTTTGCCATCTTTTTCGTCGTGAGTGTCTTCAATCTCGTGGGTGAAGGGCTCCGAGATGCGCTGGATCCAAAACTGAAGTCTTGATGATGTCGAACGATCCGTTGTTGAGCATCCAGAATCTGCACGTGCAATTCCGCACGGACGCGGGCCTCGTGCGTGCAGTGGACGGCGTCAGCTATGACATTCGCCGGGGTGAAACGCTGGCTGTCGTCGGGGAGTCCGGTTGCGGCAAGTCCGTCACGGCCATGGCGATATTGCGTTTGATCGAGAGTCAGCGCGGACAGATCACCCAAGGCTCCATTCGTTTTGATGGCCAAGAGCTGGTCGAAAAGTCCCAGGAGGAGATGCGTCAGATCCGAGGCAACGACATCGCCATGATCTTCCAGGAGCCGATGACCAGCTTGAACCCGGTCTACACGATCGGATACCAGATCACGGAGGCCCTGGCTCTGCATCGCCGTTTGAATCCAACAGCAGCGCGTGAGGAGGCCATCCGCCTGTTGAAACTGGTCAAGATGCCGGCAGCAGAGCGACGCATCGATGAGTATCCGCACCAACTCTCTGGTGGCATGCGACAGCGCGTTATGATCGCAATGGCACTGTCTTGCAATCCAAAGTTACTGATAGCAGATGAACCGACGACCGCATTGGACGTGACGGTGCAAGCTCAGATTTTGGAACTGCTTGCCGAGTTGCAGGCGGAGATCGGTATGTCGATCCTGCTCATTACCCACGACCTTGGAGTCGTTGCGCGCGTCGCTCATCGAGTGGTCGTCATGTACGCAGGCACGGTGGCGGAGCAGGCCAACGTGTACGAGTTGTTTGAACACCCCAAACACCCCTACACCGCGGGACTATTTCATTCTCTGCCGAAACTGGACCAAGAAGCCAAGCTTCAACCCATCGAAGGCAACGTGCCAGACGCGATGAACTTCCCTGACGGCTGCCGCTTCCATCCGCGCTGTCCCCTGGCCGAAGCTCGTTGCCGAACGGAGATGCCAAAGCCAACGGTCTTTGACGTGCAAAGCCCGGCGCCAACGCAAGATGCTCTGGACACACACACCGCTGCTTGCTGGGTGAGCCAGCGAACTCCCGACGTAAACCTACTCCGCGCCTCCTCCGAACAGCCCGAGACCTCACCGGCCGCTCGAAACGCACCCAGCGACGAGGTCGGAGCATGAGCGAGCCGCAGGCCAAACCCGAGCAACCCTTGCTGCAGGTCAAGCAGCTGACCAAACACTTTCCGGTCACCAGCGGCTTGTTCGGCCGTGTTTCTGGTCAAGTACGCGCGGTGGAAGAGGTCAGCTTTGAGCTTCAGCCTGGCGAAACCCTGGGACTGGTGGGCGAGTCCGGCTGCGGCAAGACTACCCTGGGCAGATCCATTCTGCGACTGCTCGAACCGACGTCAGGACAGGTGCTGTTCGAAGGTCGTGATGTCACGCAGATGACGCCCGAACAAATGCGTGTGCAACGTCGCGACATGCAGATCATCTTTCAGGACCCATTCAGCTCGCTCAATCCCCGCATGCGGGTATTGGACATCGTCGGTGAGGCACTACAGGTCCATGGAATTGCGCGGGGCGCTGACATGGAGCGACGTGCAGCCCAACTGCTGCAGAAAGTGGGGGTGCCGGCATCATGGGTCAATCGCTATCCCCATGAATTTTCCGGAGGCCAGCGCCAACGCATTGGTGTCGCGCGTGCGATCGCGCTCAACCCCAAGTTGATAGTCTGCGACGAAGCGGTTTCTGCGCTGGACGTGTCCATTCAGGCGCAGGTCGTCAATCTATTGATTGACCTACGGCAAGAGATGAACCTCGCGTATCTGTTCATCGCTCACGACCTGAGCGTGGTCCGCCACATATCGCATCGCGTCGCGGTCATGTACCTCGGCCAGATCGTGGAGCTGTCGGATTCACGCGAGTTATTCGATGCGCCCCTACATCCGTACACCCAGGCACTGCTCTCGGCTATTCCGATAGCGGATCCGCGGCGACGTCAACCCCGAGTGGAGCTGCACGGTGACGTGCCAACCCCACTCAATCCCCCCTCTGGTTGCCGCTTTCACACGCGCTGTCCGGCAGCGCTCGAAGACCGCTGCAGTCGAACGGAGCCAGAGTTGGTCTCCTTGCGCCTTCACGAGGGAGGTCCCGTCCACCAAGTCCGGTGCGTCCACGCCGCAGATGCGCTCGAAGCGGGCGAACTCGTCCCGTTGGCGGAAGCAGTCCAGTCGCGCATCGAGCAAGCGGTGCGTCAGAACAGGCGCCGCGAAGAAGAACTGGGAGCACTTCAGGCGGCCGCAAGCGAAGCCGCGACAGCCCGAGCAGGTGCACCCGAAACTTTCGCTGAACCGGACGCCGATTCTACACTCCAGCAGCGCGCGACCGACCCGGAAAGAAGTGCAATCCAAGCAGGCGCGCGTTTGAAAGAGGCTCCACCGCCTGTGCACCCAGCAGTTGGTGCCGTTTTGATGCTCACCGGGCTGGCTCTAGCGCCCGCCGATCAAGCCCTGCTGTCGCTGGCGGCGCTGGTCACCGGTTTCCTGCTGTTTCGCCCCCACCTGAAGCCTTCAACCAGCGATTCTGCCGGCGCCAAGCCGTCAACTAGCTCACCCGCTACGTACTTGGCAGCCGGCATTGCGCTGCTGTTCTTCGCACTCGTCGCCGCTGGGTCGCACCGCCAAGCCACAGAGAAGACGCTTTCTCAATTGGCTCAGCTGCGGCAACAACTCGACGAGTTCGAGCAGCAGTCCGGGAGCTACCCACGCTCACTGAGTGAGCTAGGTTGGCGTCTGCATCCGATATTTCCGCGAGGCAAGCTGGAAGACGCTTGGGGGCAGCCGTGGCGATACCGCTTCCCCGGTAGCGATGGACGCGACTATGATCTGGGTAGTACGGGTCGCAACAAGACTCCCGGCAAGGATGACATTGGTCATCTCCCTCCGTCGAACACAGGCATAGATCAATAGCTCCCCATGTACCGCACACTGTTTGGGATCCTGGCAAGCATAGCGTTCGCGCTCCTTCTAGTCGGCTTGTCGTTTTCCTCCAGCCAAGCGGATCGCCCAGACTTCCGTTTCGTCAACGGCACGGAGCCGTCAAGCTTGGATCCACACCTACTAACGGGACAGCCAGGCGGACGCATCGCGCTGGCCGTTTTCGAGGGCCTGACGAAGATGGACGCCAAGAGCATGCGTCCAGTGCCCGGTGTCGCGGAACGCTGGGACATCTCCGACGACCAAACCCGCTACACGTTCCACCTGAGGCCGGAGGCCAAGTGGACTGATGGCACGCCGGTGACCGCTGCGGACTTCGTGTATTCGTTCACTCGCGCCCTGACCCCAGAAACTGGTTCGGAATACGCGTACATCCTGTACATGATCCGCCACGCCGAGGCACTCAATACGTTCGCTGGGCGCTCCGAAGCACTACAACGCGCGCTGCCCAAGCAACTTTCAGAGCTGAGTGAGCTGGACGGCAGGGGCTGGCAGCAATTCTTGTCCGATCACCACGTGCATGATGTTGCAAAGGGCGGGACTACTAGCATCATTACCAAGCTCTTGGCCTTGAAGGAACGCGGCCCAACAACGGAGGAGCTAACCGAGCTTTCCCAAGCATTCATCGCCTTAGGCAAGCAGCTGCAGGCCAAACATGCCCATGCGCTGGAGCACTTCG
>JBNLEN010000118.1:0-19646 GCA_050304975.1 Polyangiaceae bacterium | reverse complement strand
GCCGATCCCAGTTGGGCGAATCAGGCGGGACGAATTCAGGCTACAATAACCCCAGTATCGCGACGATCAGGCCCAAAGCGGAAAACGCGGCCATCACCCCTTGGGGCATCAACGTCTTAGTGCGCAAATAGGCAGGCAAAAATCGTCCACCGAGCAAGAGCGAAGTAGCACCACCAAGCACCAGCCCCGTCGTGACGGCACCCGTCACCAAGCAAGCCGCCGCGCCGAGCAAGACCGCGCCAGAAAGCCCGCCAGCCAGCAGCGATGCTTTGCTGCCAGCCTTCTTGAATCCAATTACCCCTCCGACAATCGAGAGGGCACCAAAGGCTCCGAAGACGCCTGTCGCAAAACCAATCACGAGCGGCCTAGTATCATTTTTCGGCGCGATATCCGAGTGGCAAGCACGCCTTTTCATCGCCCGCTACTCGTCGAGCGGGCGTGGCAAGTATAGTTGGTCTTCGGCTTTCACCAGCACGAGCAGTTGCCCTCCGGAATCAAATTCCGCGGCCCAAACATCGGCGCAAGGCCAGACAACAACGTCCCCACTCTCCGCATCCAGTCCAGAGCTGCTGGAGTAGTTCTCGTTGACCGCAAGCACGGCGCGGGTCCCCTGATCAGGACTGCAATAGGCCACGCCCACTGGCGCGTCCACCCCGGCATTGAATCCATACCTCAAACTGTCGCTCTCTGGGGGTGTATTCTTGAGTGGCGTTCCAAGAGCGGGAATGGGAGCCACACGAACGGGTTGCCCAGACTCATCTCCTTGGTAGGTCAGCAAGACACCGCTTCCTCGCCCCTGCAGCGTCAACACAGAGACGCTATCATCCACCTGAGAGCCCGCAGCACGCTCTGACAGAAAGCTGGATGTCTGCTCGTCGAAAGTGCGAACGTAGGGCGCGCCGCGATCGTCCAACAAAGTCCCGGTCTCTTTTGCGTAACCAATGAACAGCGTCCCGTCACTGGCTGTCGCCGCGTCATGCCGGGCAGCGCTCGGAGCTGGGTCGGCGATGGGTCCTAAATCGGTGCTCCAAGTACCGTCTACAGGCACCGCGCGGAACCAATCGTTGTTGCCATCGCGAAACCAAACGGCCGCGCCGTCGCTTCCGCCAGCGATCGCGAATTCTGCGGTGGCGATGATGCCCGTCGCAGTAGCCGACCAAGCCCCGGCGGTTTGTTGAATGGCGATCAATTCCGGAGGTGACGCGTTCGAAAGTGCGACCCCCTGCACCTGGCCCGCTTCGTCCAGGTACAGCCGCGCAGAGTCTTGTTGAATACCAGGCGCCGAAACTTCCGTCGCCTGCGCCGCATCGGCATCGAACTGCACCACTTGCAGAGGGGCCGCCACCAACGCCGTGAGCTGATCCGGCGCAGTGGAAACAGCCGCCAACAGCTCGCTGCCGTCCGGAACCTGCCAGGCAGGACCGGCTGCCCAAGTCGGCGAAAATTCCCCCGCTTCGATCTCCCCTACCTCAGTGACGACGCGAAACGTCGCTGGTCCCAACGGGAACGGAAAGCGAACGCGTATTTCAACGTCCGACCAGGACACGACTTCCGGCGTTGAATCCGGCGACAGCTCCACGCTCTGGTCTGATGTTTCGAGCACCAGAATAACGTCCTCCTGCGTCGCTGAGCCGAGCGCCATTCCTTGGATCACGATCTCTGTGCCGTAGGGACCGCTGGTTGGTCCAAAGTGCTCCACGGACGGGGGCTCTGGGTCGGGATCTGGCGTTGGGTCGGCGACGCCAGCGTCCTCTTCGTCTGTAGCTGGCGATGCGTCAGGCCCTGGCTTGACGACTTCACGAGGTTTGGACAGGAAGACTTCGTCGGAGGTACCTTGGTCCTCCGCTGGCGCACAGCCAGCAGCCAACAGCAGCAAAGCAACGCAACGCCTCATTCTTCGCACTCCGAAGACAATCGGATCACGTATTGCTCTGCCTTGGGAGAACGCAGGCTGAGCTCTTCATCCACTCCGAGCTCGAGATCGCTGCGTTTGATCTGACGGGGCTGAGCGAGCTCAACTCCCTGGAGGCTTTCAAAACGTAGCAACACCTCTTCATTCGAAGCGTCCGCGAGAATTACAAATGCGTCGTCCACCGAGACTTCAGAAAGCACTCGGGCTCCTCCCAGGATCGGCAAGATGATGCAGGCGACTTCCCCTTCGCGACCGTCATCCGAGACTGCCTGCAGGCCAAGCTGAAGATCCCCCCCGAGTTCGCCACTGCTCGCGCAACCCAACAGAGCCACGCAAACCAGCGCGGTCGCCTTCATGGGAACAGCACCCCGCGCATACCAAGGGTCACCCAAGAGTGCCACGCCGCTTCTTCAACAGGCCCATAGTGGGTTCGGCGGTCGTTGAGTTCCGTTTCACGGCCGGCAAATCGTCCCACGGAAAGCTCGGCGAACGGCCCCAAGCCAACGACGGTGCGATAGTCCAAACCGCCCATCAACTTGATCGCGGTCATGCCCCAGGTTTCGTGGCTCTCTGAATGACCAGGTTGCTCGAACGTTTGTGTCGTGGACTCATACCCTAGGCCCAAACCAAACCATGGATTGAGTCTCTCTGACGGGCCGAGATTGTATTGAGCGAATCCACCCCAGCCAATGCTGTATGCACCACAGCTGGTGTCCTCTCGCGCGCAAGCTTCGCTCAGGGCTGAGTCACTGCCGGGTCCACCATAGGCGAAGCTGGCGTAAGCTCCAAAGAAGAGCGCCTTGATCGGCTTGAATCCGATATCCAGAGCGACCGGGTACTGCATCGCGTATCGCGACGCAAGCGAGTCTCCTGGCTCACCCGTCGCATCGCCCAAAGGGATGGCGACCCCCAAACGCAATGCGAGGTCAAACCCCGTCGCTGCGGGGGGGATCGGCTGAACAGTATGGGAGCGCACGCGACCCGGCGCGCCTTCAAACTGCGCCAGGGCTGTCGTAGGCGCCAAGCCGAAGAGCGTAAACGCGAAACACGCCCACCTCATGGGGTACGCCCCTGCTGGACGACAATCTGCCCAGCTTCCGCTCCGTCCGGGACGGACAAGGTTGGGGTTTGCAGCCGATGCTCGCGCCGCGCATCGCCCTCTACACGTGGCGCCACGAAACGATGAAGCTCGCTGAGCGTGATCTTGCCGTCTGCATCCAGATCCGCCTGGTTTTGGCCAAGCCCCTGCAGCAGGTACTTGGTGAACAAACCGCTGCCGTCCGTGCTCGCCCCTGCGATTTGCGTGGAGTCTGCGGATGACAGGATTGAGAGCCCCCGCGGGGCTGGAACCTGCTGCACGCGAACCAGCGGGCGAGTTCCCTCTGGCAAGACTGAGCGCCCTCCCAAACCACTAAAGCAGCTATCAACAAAAGCCAGCGCATCGTGTGCTTTGGTCTGCCCGAGTTTCTCGGCGACAACCGAGAACGGCAGTGCAGTCTCGGGAAGTGCGCGCGGATCCCCGTCGTAAGGCAAGACGTACGGAGTTCCGCTCACTGGATCTGGAGCGCCGTGCCCACTGTAGAAGAAGTACACGCGTCCATTTTCTGGCACGTTAAGCGCGAGCCAACTCAGTGACTTTTCGATGTCGCTTCGCGTCGCACGCTCGTCGATGAGCGAAATGATGTTGGCCTGAGGAACCCCTAAGCTCTCGGCCGCCAGTTTCGCGAATCCGAGAGCGTCGCTGCGCGCTCCAGTGGGAGGGGGCAAATCGCGATACTGTTCAATCCCGACGACCAGCGCATAAGCTTCGGGGTGTGACGGTCCTTGCACGAACTCTGGCAGGGCCACGGGTGGCGATACCGTTGCGACGGGAGCCGGCGGCTCGACGCTGGCCTGCGCCGCTGGCTCAGGCTGTAACGGTGCCGGTGGCGCTGGGGGCGCTGGCGCGCTCAAACGCACAGCGAGTGCCGACAGCCGTTGCGACCGCACCGAGCGGGTCGCAACCTGCTCCTCAATCACCCCTGAAAGCTCACCAACTGCCGGTGATAGCTCGCACGGAGTGGTCCGGTTGTCGTAGCGGATCTGCTCCAGCACCGCGCCGTCATCCGCGGAGATCAGAGCAACGTCCGTGACCCCGCGGATGCACGTTCCCTGGGGACGACATTCGGTCAATCGCGCCGATACTTCCGCGACCAGATCTGACTCTGGCGCGTTCGCTGGCAGGACAGTGAACCCGCCTTGTACTAAGGCTCGCTCGACTGCCCCGGGCAGCTCCCGTTGAAGCATCGGATAGTGTGCCGAGCACTCAGCGACAGGGCCTTCAAGCCGCGGCGCTTCCACGCGAATGCGCACCGCTCTGGCTTGTGACGGATGCACCACCACGGGAGACTTGTTCGAGCAACCTCCTATTAGGAGGGACCCCAATAACGAGCTGAGCAGAAGAACAGAAGGTCTCATGGCTGACCCCGCGGGACAATCACGTAGGAGGCGATGCGCCGAGCCCACGCGTTGAGCGGTAATGAAGACGCGCGCACTGTGAGCTCAGCGGCACTCTTGGCCGCGTCCCCTTCGAAGTTGCCGACAGGCGGACGCAGCTGCTCGAACACCTGGGCATCGCGAAAAGCGTACACAACCAAACTTTCGCGGGCGGGAGCCTCTGGTTGGGCCAACTGAGCCCGAATCTCGTAACCCGCGGCACGCTCCGCTGCGGAAGGCAGTGGCGTCGGCTGGTTCGCGTTCAGCAGAGGCTTGGGCTCGACGTCAGACGGCCAGAGAACGGCGCCGTTGCCCGCCTCATCAATGGACAGCACGACCACATAGGCATCAGCCGTCGTCTCGATTGTCAGCGGAACACTGTCGCCGTCCTCGACCCGCGCCGGCACATCTACATTCACGAAGAAACCGCGGTCTTCAACAGCCGCTTCACGAAATGTAAACGCATAGCCATGCTCTTCGCTCCACTGTAGGGCGTCGATCTGCTGTGAATGCGCGTCGTGGCCTGCAGCTGGTCCGGCTGGGGTGTTGGCCAGGGACGCCGACACGTTCGCATCCGCTCGCGCCACCAGCTGGCGCGAACCGTATCCAATGAACACCTGATCCACGAAGACATCGCCGCATTCGCCTCGGGTATCCGCCCGCATGATAGCCGTGTTCTGGATATCGATATCCGCATCGGTGGCAGCGCCATAGCGAGCGTCAAGCCCGATGAGTTGGCTAAACTGCCCAGCCAAGCTCGAAAGACTCTGCAATTGGATCCGGCGCTGAACTCGATAGCGCGCTGCCTGGCGACGCGGCACCACCTCACAGGATGGCAAACGGGCATCCGCAATGCTCCAAGCCCCGTCGGCAGTCACCTTCACCGGCCGCCCGAGTAGCGCTTCTGCGTCCTGAACCGGGGACAACAACAAATGCCCCTGTTCGACCGAGTAGCTGCCCTCTGCCGCGTGCGGCACTGGCGGCGCCACCGGGCTGCAGGCAGCACCAACGGCGAGACAGACGAGATAGCCGAGACGGTGCCCCACAACCTCAGAGCCTACCTGGAAAGCCGAAGCTGTCGAATTCCAACGGGCCCGCTCGCGATGGCCTTCAGTGTTGACGGAAGGATGGCGGGGACACGTGTTCGTGAGCGCGCGATTCATCGCTCATGTGGGGGGACTTATGTCAACATCGCTTAGCGAAGCTTCGCAGGACGTATCGAAAGCAAGCTCGCCGGCGCCCGCTCGAGAACACATCGCGACGTACATTTGTGCACACCATGTTTTGCGTAGACAATGATTCAGTAGCCAATGCGAGCTCCACGTCGCCCCTGACGCCCTCCTCGTTCGCTACCAGGGCGAAGACATCTACGGCATCCTTGAGGGCAGCGGCATTCAGCTGCTCAAGCAGATACTGACGAATCGCTTCAACGGAAGCGAAGCCTGGTCTTGGCGGTGGGCAGCGGTGTCGACTTGGGCGCAGCTGATTTCGCCGACCCAACGGCGATCTTTCCGCTTGTTAACATACCAACCAGTTGGTATGTTAACGACGTGCCGAGGCCGAAAGTCGCGAAAATTAAGCTGCTTGATGCCGCCCTGTCCCTGATCCGGGAGCAGGGCTTCGCCGCCACCACCGTCGATGACCTGTGCGCCCGCGCGGGCGTGACCAAGGGCGCCTTTTTCCACTACTTCAAGAGCAAAGAACAGCTAGGTGTCGCCGCCGCCGAGCACTGGTCTGAGGTCACGTCTGGATTGTTCACGGGCGCCGCATACCATGACCACTCCGATCCCCTGGAGCGAGTCTTAGCCTACGTTGAGTTCCGACGCTCACTCTTGCGCGGCAAGATCCCCGAGTTCACCTGCGTGGTCGGCACGATGGTGCAGGAGTCCTACGGGCTTCACCCCGAAATCCGCGACGCTTGCGCGGCTAGCATCTTCGGCCATGCGGGAACGCTGGTGGCTGACATCCAGGCAGCGATGGACCTCTACGACGTCGCGGGGTCGTTCACCGCGGAGAGCTTAGCCGCTCACACTCAGGCGGTACTGCAAGGCGCGTTCATTCTCGCCAAAGCGCAAGGCAGCGTCAGCGTAGCAATTGATAGCGTCAATCATCTGTACCGCTACGTGGAGCTTTTGTTTCAAAGACCGAACAGAGAAGACCAAGGAGAATGCCCATGAATCCCGTCGTTCACTTCGAAATGCCATACGAAAACCGCGAAAGAGTTCAACGATTCTATGAAACTGTCTTCGGTTGGAAGACACAATTCTTGGGGAGTGACATGGGAAACTACATGTTGGTAACCACCGCCGAAAGCGATGCCAAGTCCGGAGCACCGGCAGGAGCGATCAACGGGGGACTATTCCCCAAGAATGCCGACTCTCCTCAGCACCCCTGCATCGTGATTGGCGTCTCGAACATCAACAGTTCGATGGATGCAGTAGCTCGTGCAGGTGGTCAGGTACTGGGCGAAACCTACGATATCCCCGGCTATGGCAAGTACGTGTCGTTCCTGGATACGGAGGGAAACCAATGCAGCATGTTGGAACCGAAAGCGATGACTGGGGGCGGATCATGAGCGCCAAGGTCCGTACCTGCCTGTGGTTCGAACGCGGAGGGATGGAGGCCGCTCGGCTGTACACCTCGCTGCTACCGGAGAGCCATCTGGAGACACCGGACGACGGAGGCAAGACTCCACTCGTCGTGCAGTTTACCCTCGCGGGAGCCCCTTTCATGATCCTCAATGGCGGACCACACTACAAACTGAGTCCCGCTGCATCCATCATGGTTTCCACTCGGGACCAAGCGGAAACGGACCTTTTATGGGACGCGTTACTGGCTGACGGTGGGCAGGAAAGCCGCTGCGGCTGGCTCGTGGATCGTTTCGGAGTATCCTGGCAAATCGTCCCTCAAGCGCTGCAGCGCTTTCTGTCTGACCCCGATCGAGAGGCAGCGGGACGCGCTCAACAGGCGATGCTGCAAATGAACAAGATCGTCATCGCCGACTTGGAGAAGGCGTTTCGCTCCAATTGAGGGTGGCCATCACGAAACGCCCCCGTATACAGGGAGTATACGAAAAGGCCCCCCACGCTGGCGTTGCTTATTGCGCAATGCTCTGGCCACGGCAAAGCTCGACGCAATGTTTAGACTGGTTGCCCGCCTCTGCACTGGGTTATCGCTGCTCACTGCCAATACCGCTTGTTCAGGCGGCTCCACTGCCACCGATGCGCGTGGTGACGATGACCCCGCGGAAGAGACGCGCTCGCCCCAAGGGGCCGCAGTGCCAAAGGCTGATGAAGACACCGCAAACCCTAGGACTGGCGAAGACACCGCAGGCCCTAGAGCTGACGAAGACGCGGCGGCTCCTGACCCAGTTGCTGATCCACAGCTGGTTGGCGGAGCCCCAATCGCGTGTGAATCATCCGGCCCAATAGACCGCAGAGCACCGATCTCATGTGGCGCCGGCTGCGCCCACTTTAACCATGAGTCGGAGACGTTCCCGACGAGCCAGGGCGCATGCTCCAGTGATGTCGACTGCGTTGCAGGTGCCAACGGCATGTGCTTGCGGGGCTACGATAGTGAGA
This sequence comes from Polyangiaceae bacterium, assembly GCA_050304975.1. Lineage (GTDB taxonomy): Bacteria > Myxococcota_A > Polyangia > Polyangiales > Polyangiaceae > SZUA-265. The sequence continues at coordinate 11,678 of JBNLEN010000118.1, read as the reverse complement.
ATCAGCAAGAGCTTCCCCCCAACTGTCGCTATGATGCATGCTTCGTCGACGCCGACTGCCCCGAGGGCAGAGCCTGCATTTGTTCAGGAAAGGTATCGGGTGGGTTCAACATCTGTGTCGAGGCCAGCTGCCACACCGACGGGGATTGCCCGGAGTCGCGCTGCACACTCGTTCCCGCCATCGGCACAGAGGCGAGCTGCTCTCCGCCCTGGGAGTTGCACTGTGAGCAGTCACCTGACGACGAGTGCTCGCTGAACGGTGAACTCGCCGAGGACTGTGACGCCGGCGAAAACTGGTGCGTTCATGATCCTGCCTTGGGCCACAACCGCTGCGCCTACTTCCAGGGCTGCGCGCTGGGCGGCTAGCTCTCGAAGCCTGACTCCGGGGAAGGGGTGGCGGCACCCCGAGGCTAGGTACGTGCTTGCACCAATAGGTGCTCAACCATGCTCGTGAGCTTCTTCTCCATGAAAGCGGGAAACCAAGCCGCAAGCCTCAGTCCCAGGCGCAGATGTTGACCCGCCGCGTAGCGCCGTGGGGCCCGATCAATGGCGCGTACGAGTTCGCTCGCGACCCAATCTGCCGGCAAAGACTGAAGACCGCGAAACTGGGCGCCGGCCCCCAGATCTGTTTGTGTGTGAGGGGCAACGAAGACCGTCACAGCGACGCCGTGTCGCGCGACTTCGCCACGCAACCCGCTGGAGAATGCCTCAAGGGCCGCTTTCGAAGCACAGTAGTTGGCGGTCGTTGGCGTTCCGACAGAACCCAGCATGGACGAAACATTGACTACGCCCCCTTCCCCCCGCTGGATGAAGGATGGCAAGAACGCTTGGGTCATGTTCAGCGCACCAAAGTAATTCACATCCATTTCTGACCGACGTGAACCGCGTTCCTGAGCCAAGAATGTTGCTTGGTCTAGGGACCCAGCGTTGTTCACCAGCACATCCAGTGGGCCGCCCGCAAGCACCATCTCGGCACAACGCTGAACGCTGTCTTCCTGAGTGACATCGACGGCGACCACCTCGGTTTCCCTCCCCTCCTGTCGCAAACTGGTCTGGAGCCGCAGTAGCTGGTCCTCATCACGTGCGGCAAGCACCACGCGATGCCCCTGCCGAGCAAGGATTTCTGCGGCAGCTCTGCCAATGCCGCGGGACGCTCCTGTGATCAGAATTCGCCTGGGTTGTCTCAATGTGTTCATCTTGTGCGCCCTTTGATGTTGTGCTTTTGTCATGATTCAACGCGGTTGAGGCCGTTAGCCGCCCCTAAGTGTTCGAAAGCCCGCGATCAAGTTGCCGGTGGCGTCTTGCCAAGTGCGCTTGGCCGCGGCGGCGCCTCCCAACGCACCCTTGAGCTCCAACGATGCCAAACCGTGCACGAGAGCCCACAATTGGTTCGCCATGTCTTGGGCGCGGCGCCCCACAAATGTGCCCTCATCCAAGCCTCGCTGCAGGGCAGTAACGACGCGCGTGAGCCCCTGGCGCGCAACTCGTTCATCTTCCTCAGTTGGAGTGAAGCCAGGAACGCCCTTGAAGATCACGGGGTACAGCGATGGGTGCCGGCGCATGCTGTTGCGATAGGCCAGACACAATTCCAACAGTTCCGTGGTCACATCCTCCCGCACCGGCACTGCCCCATGCAGTTCAGCTAGCGTCGCGGCCATTTCACGATAAATCGCCGACAGGAGCCCTTCCTTACCTCCAAACAGGCTGTAAATCGCGCGGGTGCTGGTGCCTGCGTCGATCGCAACCCGACGAACGGAAACTGCGTCCGGCCCCTCTAGCTCCAGAATACGCCCGGCGCACTCTAGAAGAGCGGAGCGCGTGTTGTCATCGTGTTCCTTGGGGCGTCCCATAGCTTCTGTTATGCAACAACGTAACGTTACATCGTTTCATAACTGGGAGCACGCACAATTTTTGAAAAACCGACGATGCGCCCCCAAAGGGTGCGATTGCCGGCGAAACGCGCAGACAAGAGAAAACTAGGCTCCGATGAGGGGACGGAAAGAACGATAGACGCGCGACTCATCGAGCGACTGTCGCATCGAGCGGCGTCGAGGCATTCATGGTGGGGACTCGGCGCCCAGCTCCGAAGCTAGACGCTAGACGGATCATCGAGGTGGACGCACCAGCGCTCAGCCTAGCTTGGCGCAAACCCAAGGCTTCTCGAACACGCGGTTCCATGGTGGCCAGCAGCGCTTGGCGTGTCAGCTCCTGCATACCCCGGGGGATCACGAGCCGTACCACCTCGTAGAGCGCGTTCTCCGCCAGGGCCTGCCCCTGCTCAGTCCAGCCGAGGTGGTCTGCTTCGAAGTCCTCCTGAAACTGCTGCCAGTCACCCAGTGATCCACACAAATCTGCGATTTGCATCCGCTCACCAACTTCCATCCAAAACTCAAACAGCAGCCGGCGATCATCAGTCTCCAACTTCTTCCAGCCGTGCGCCGCATTCCAACGCAGCGGCTCTAGGAAGAATACCGACAGCACGTAGCGGTATTCGTCATTGCTGGCCTGCACGCCGTGATGCGCGCGCAGAATACGGTCCAGCGCTTCACGGCCGCGCTCGCTGTCCAGACCATCCACCACCAACGTCGCTATCAACTCGCGCGTCCGCTTCAAACGCTTGAATGTCTGGTCCCGAAGTGCGGATTCCGCATACAGGCGCTGCACCATGCTACGGATGCTCATGGTGCGCAGTAACGCTAGATAGGTCCCTAGTCGGAAGTCCCAGTGATGCCGATTGTAGTACAGGTCACAGATCGGGTTGTCCGTGCCGATAACTCCCGGTTGACGTGCGGCGACATTCACGCGCACCCGCATAGCATGAGACGTTGATTCCTAGATAGCCCGACGCCAAAAGCCAACTCGACAAGCGGTCATGCGGCGCATGCCTTGGCGAGGGATGACCATCTGCTACTCTCAACCCAGGTGGCTGACCTGAAGGTTCGAATTGTGGGGGCGGGGGTCGCTGGGCTCAGCTGTGCGCTCGCTTTGCGTCAGCGCACAGGCATTCACGACATCACGGTCTTCGAGCGAGAATCCCACGAAACGCTGCCCCGAAAGTTGGGCCATGGGCTCTTGCTGATGCAAAACGGCGTGCGGGCGCTGAACGAACTCGGCATCGGGCGCGTGCTGGATGCCTGCACTCCGATTGAACGGGCGGTTTTTCGGGATGCCTCCGGCGTCCCGCTGAGGGTCGACGCGAAGAAAGACGTCTACTGCGTCACGCGTAGCGCACTAGTGGAAGCGATGCGCACAACGCTCGCCGACGGCGTGCTTCAGCTTGGCACTCGCGTCCGAGACGTGCGCCTAAAGCCGTCCCCTGACGGACGTGGCGACACCGTAGCCGCGTTGGTTTTCGCGGACGGTAGGGTTGAACCTGTCGGTGAACGCGAATTGGTCATTGGTGCGGAGGGGGTTCATTCGGCGTTGTGCCATGCGCTCAACCCGAAAATTCAGCGCCCGCTCAGTCGAGTGAAAGAGATCGTCACCTCCGCAGAAATGCCCGAACTGGCGCAGCAACTCAGAGGCACTTTCCTGAAGACTCAGTTTCCAGATCGAGGTTTGGCTTTCGGCTTGTTGGCCCCAACGAGCACTCGCGTCATCGGCTTTCTGCAGTTTGACAGCGAACGCTACGCAGCTCCCCAACGCGACGCCAGCGGCGAGGATTATCGAGCATTCCTGTTATCATTGCTGGCTGATGCGCCAGAGCCGGTGGCGAGCTACCTGCACCTAGTCGACCTCGAGAGCGCGCACGTCTGGCATCCGATCGACGCGCAACTACCGAAACACCTGCACTGCGACAATGCTGTGCTCGTCGGCGACGCCGCTCATCCGCTGCTGCCGTTCACGAGCCAAGGAGTCAGCGCCGCGCTCGAAGACTCCATCATCTTGGCAGATGTATTGAGAGCCACGGCTGGAGAGTTCGAGCCGCTAGCGATGGTGCTCAAAGGCTTCACTACCGATCGCCGCCGAGACATGGCCGCATACATTGCCGGTGGTCAAAACATCCTGCGAAGCTTCGTCGATAACACACGTGGATTCACCCTGCCCTACGTCGATGGCGCCGCCTCGAAGCTGGAGCAGCACTTGGCCCTGCCGAAAGGCAGCTTGCGACAGTTGCTCCAAGTACTGGATGCGAACGGTGACGGTTCTCTCGAACGCCGCGAGTTCGAGTTCGCTCTCGAGCTGTTCGGAGCCCACGCGAGCAAGACTGAAGCGGCAGACCTATTTCAGGAACTCGATCTCGATCAAGACGGCCAGCTCAACCTGGATGAGCTCTTGCTGGGACTGGGTGGCCCCAGCCCCGAAGGCTCTCACTTACTGGAAACGTTGCGCGCCCGGTTATCGTCGCCACGCGAACTGTCGATATTCACCACGCGAAGTCGTCTGGCGAGCCTGTTTCGGATGTTGGATAGCGAACGCAAGGGGCTACTCGACTTCGAAGGCTTCCGAGCCGCAACTGCCGGCTTGGGTGTTCTATACACGCCGGATGACGCGCGCCGCGCGTTTGATGAGGTGGACTCGGACGGGGATGGCGGCGTCACATTGGATGATTTGTGCACCGGTCTAGAGCGCGGCCAACTAAGGACATCCGAGGAGCTTTCAGAACGGCTAATTCGGCTATCGGACGCACCTGGCGCCCCACGCCTTTCGGATGGCTGATCACCGCTCAAGTCGAAGTGCCGCATGTACAACGTCGGCAGTTGGCGTCCGCCGCGGGGAACACTCCCGCAGGCGGCTTCCAACAGAAAAACTGATCATCCAAACGCTCGGCTTTGGGGGGCGCTGGCCTCGGAATCACTCGCAGGAGACTGGTTGGTCTGAACCGCGTCCAGCAGCTTGCCCAGAAACGTGCCTGCGAGCCAACACCCGAGGAACAACAGACTGATCTGCCCGCCCCCAGCGAGCCCCGCCAGATTCGCCCCCGGACACATCCCGGCAAGCCCCCAACCAGCTCCAAACGTCGCGGCGCCGGCAATCAAACGCAAGTCGATGCGACTCGAGTTCGGCAGGGCGAAGCACGCTGCCAATACCGGCCGCTGACGCCGAGTGATCAGGAAGAACAGCGGAGCGTACACAGCGACAGCCGTGCACAGGGCGATCAGCAACGTCGGATCCCAGGCGCCAGTGACGTCCAAGTAACCCTGGATCACTTGCGGATGGATGAGCCCCGCGGTCACCAAACCCGCACCGAATAACACACCCCAGCCCAGGGCCACCACTAACGGTTTCATAGTGCACCTCCAAGCAGCGCACGCGACACCAGCAAAGATATGGCGCCCACCACACTGAACAGCCCGACCGCGACCATTGAACGGGGAGAGAAACGTCCCAGTCCGCACACGCCGTGCCCACTGGTGCAGCCGTTGGCATAGTAGCTCCCCAAGCCAATCATCAGACCAGCCACGACCACCCAGATCGGTGTCGCATTACTCGTTGGCGTGGCCTCATTCGGGCTGACTACTAGGTACGCAGCTCCAGCGAGCACCGCCCCCACCAAGAACGCGCCACGACTGGCGCGATGACTGTTGCCTGGGGTAAGCGCGGTTCTCATCAAGCCGCTCACACCCGCAATCAGGCCGTGGGTTGCCATCAGTCCCACCGCTGCCACTCCGACCATGGCGCCGCCCAAAATTGGCGGCAGCCAGCTCATCATCGCCATGCTCATTGAATCATCTCCTGGTTTCGGTCGCATCACCTCGATGCGGCACGATCCAGAGACTGAGGGAGCAGCGTGGAACCCAGCGTGGGAGCCAGCGTGTTATCGGCGCGCCGTCGTTCGCAGCTAGGCTTAAGCCATTGAATTTGCGCCTGTTTTTCCACGTGGCAGGGCATCAATTTGAGCCGCGCACCAGCCGCCATGGGTGCGCGCGAGGGAGTCGCGCTGACGCTGGTTTCCCACGATGCAAAGCTAACGCGGGTCAGCAGGCTGCCGAGGAAGACTCAGCGTGAAGCGACTGCCCTTTCCCAGTTCACTCTCCGCGCGCAGAGTCCCTTGGTGCTTTTGTGCGATGTGGTGGGCCACGAACAAGCCAACGCCAGCCTTCACACGGTCTCCGCCGACGGCGAAGGCCGGACTGAACAGATCGGCGATTCGCTCGGCGGCGATACCCACGCCGGTGTCAATGACTTCAACGTGCACCTGCTCCGCGTCAGCCGCGGTGCGAATCGTCAGCGTTCCACCAGCTTCAAGCGCATTGATGGCATTGCTCAGAAGCGCCATGAACACCTGATTGATACTCCCCGCTTCACATTCGATCTCCGGCAGGTCCCCGTAAGCCTTGACTACTTCAATTTCTGAGTGAAGCTGAGGCGCCAGGAGGGAGAGCGTTGTGTCGATACCTTCATGCAGGTCCATGGTCTGCACGTTCGCTTGATCGACCCGGGAGAAGCTGCGCAGCCGCTGCATCATCGAGACGATTCGTTCGCTTGCGGCTGATGCACCGGAAACGACCGTCTCCAGCTGGTCGAGCCGCGCCAATGTGTTCTCCGTCAATTCGCCATCAGTGCGAAGGCGACGCAGCAACAGCTCAAGCGTCTGCAAAGAACTGCGCAGCACTCCGACCGGCGTGTTCACCTCATGAAGCAACCCTGCCACCAGGCGTCCAAGCGACGCCATGCGCTCCGCTTGAACCACGGCCGCTCGCGAGTTGTGCAGAGCCGTGATGTCTTGCGCTACCAACAGGACTCCTGCGACCTCTCCATCCACGACGTGTGGGATGTAGCTATTGAGCGTGCGCCATTCGGGAACCCCCACCTCGACCGTGAGCTGTTCCCCCGCGAGTGCGCGCTCCAAGTTGGCCATCAGAGGTGCGGCCATGTGGCTCCCATACGCCTCGAGTGGCGTCTTGCCGAGAATCGTCTCGAGGTCCAGGCTTGATCCGATGCGCGTCAAGAACCTCGAATACTGGACGTTGACGAAGCGGTAGCGCAGCTCCGTGTCCAGATAGGAGACTGGGCCGGGGATCGCATCTGCGATGAAGCGCACTGCGTCGCTTTGCAGCGCCGCAATCCAATCGACTGTAGCTGGGTCGGTCACTGGGGACGTCCCATTTAGCGCAGCTGCCTCAACCTGTACACCTGATCCGCCACCGGCAGGAGCCTTGCCTGCCTAGATTAAACCTTCGAAATCCCTCAGCTCTGGCGATTTGTTGAGCGCCCAGTTGGCAGCTCCCCAATTTAATGTCAGAGTTACTGACATGAAGTCGGAGATGCTGACATGAACCGAGGGTACCGCAGCGCTTTGCGAGATGAGCAAACAGTGGCCACGCGGCAACGGATTGTGGATGCGCTCGTGGAGCAGGCTGCTGAAACTGGTCGCCGTGACTTTTCCATCGCCGACGTCGCTCAGAGGGCGGGCGTCGCAGAGCGTACCGTTTACCGCTACTTTCCCACACGCGAAGACCTACTGAACGCCGTAAACGCACAGCTGGACAAGGAGGCCCACCGACTACAGCCTCGTTCAGAGGAGGACCTCACGCACCACATCCGAGAACTGTTCGCCTGGTTCGAGCAGAACGCGCAACTGGTGGAAGCCTCCCACGTAGCGGGTCTTGGGCAAGCGGTGCGCAGCCAGGGCCGACAGCAACGCGGAGCCGAGGCGCGCAAGCTCATCGACGAGTGGCTTTCCGACCTGCCCGAGTCCGAGCGCCAACGCACGTTCGCTGTGTTCCGGTCCATGTTCGGGTCGGTTACCTGGCGCACCATGCGTCAAGAGCTGGGCATGAGCGCACAAGAAACGGTCGACGCAGTCGAATGGATATTGGGTTTGATGATGGCGGACTTGAAAAAGCGACGCCGCGAGCTCTCCAACGGCAGTCCCAAGAGCACCGCCAGGAAAGCTTCAAAGAAAACTGCCAAGAAGACCAACAAGACGACCGCGAGAAAAAAGACGGGGAAAGCGAGAAGGAACCAATGATGACCGCGACAGACGTGAAGTTCGAGGCACCGGGCGCGGGGCCGTGGGAGCTAGACGCAGCTCATTTTGATCGACCGTTCCCACGCTATGCACGCCGTGAATTCGCGCAGGCGTTCGAGGAAGGGCAAGCGCTCTGGTTCGAACGGGTTGGAGTACCTATGAAGGGATTCCGCGCGGCTTTCGTAAACGGCTTCTTCTACGCACAGATAGTGCCGATTGTTGGTGAAGCTGAGGCGGGCGCCAAGTTGCCACCTCGCTGGCTGTTCCGCCTATTGTGCCAGTTGCACCCAACTCTGCGCAAACGCGCCTCCACCGCGCGGCGCTGGCTAGAATCTCGGGGTTGGCGGCAAGACGTCGAACAATGGGATAGCGAGGTCAAACCTGGCCTGTGCCGACGCTTCACTGAGCTGCAGGCGGAGGCTCTAGCTTCGCTTGAAGATGCGGCGCTGGTGGAGCACTTGGAACGCGCCACGGCGCTGATGCAAGACAATTTTCGCGCCCACTTCAACACCAACCCCACCACCATCTACCCGGTGGGAACCTTCGTCGCGAAGACTCGCGAGTGGACCGGTGCCACGCCTGCAGAAGTACTGGACGCGACGCAAAGCGGCGCGAGCGCGCCTGGAGACCAAGCCTTGCAAACGTTGGTAACAGCCCTGCGCGATAGCAATATGAGTGAACTGCCAAGCAGCGCCGACGCCAGCGCAGTGCTCGAGCGTCTGCGCGCTGAATCCGGCGCAGTCGGTGAGGCCGCACGCGCTTGGCTCCAGCACGTGGAGCCTCGCGTGATCACTTCGGGTGACCTATCTGTGCCCATTGGCGCTGAATGCCCGGAGCTGCTCGTCGAGCATATCCGTCACGCGTTGACCTCGCCGGCAAAGAAGCTCAACGGCAAGAGCCATGACGCTGCAGCCAAACTCCGCGCGCGGGTGCCCCAAGAATACCAAGCAGAGTTCGATGAACTACTGAGCGAGGCTCGACTGGTTCACCGCTTGCGCGACGAGCGCAGTACGCAGCTCGACTGTTGGGCACTCGGGTTGGTGCGGCGAGCGCTCATCGAGTGCGCACGACGGCTGGTGGAGCGCCGGCTGCTGCAGCAGGCGGATCACGTCGTAGACCTGGAACACGAGGAGCTCATACAGTTGCTTTTGCACGGAAAGGGGCCAAGTGCCGCAGACGTCGCAGAACGAGTGCATCAGCGAACTTCCTTCCGCATGGATGACGCCCCAGAGTACTTGGGCACGGACGCGCCGGATCCCCCGCCGCCCCTGGACTACTTCGACCCGGCGACAGGCGCACTGCTTGGGGCACTCTTCGAGTACGTAGAACACATGGACCGCGACGCGCCGGAGCCAGACAAACCCCAGGCAGCAACGCTCACTGGGCTGCCCGCCAGCTCAGGCAAGTATCGCGGGCCCGCACGAGTGGTCACGAGCGCGGCGCAGTTTGCGACGGTGCAACCGGGCGACGTCCTCGTCACTCGTGCAACCATGCCGGCATACAATGTGCTTCTGCCGATCGTCGGCGCCATCGTCACAGATAAGGGCGGCGCCCTGTGTCACGCGGCGATAGTTTCGCGAGAGTACGGTCTGCCAGCAGTCGTAGGTACCCGTGATGCGACGAGCCGGCTCACCAATGGGACGCTCATCGAAGTCGATGGGGATACCGGCAGCGTTCAGATCCTGAGCGAGGCCAAAGGCAACGCATGACCGCGGAAGACATCCTTCGCCAGACGGAGCTGGGTGCGGCGGCCGCACTCATGTGGGCCTCACGAGCTGGAGTTCTCTCGGCGCTGCGCAAAGCAAAGAAAACCGCCCCGGAGCTAGCGGCCGAGTTGCAGTGTGACGAGCGCGCCTTGGGTCTAGTGCTGGGTGTGCTGGAGGCGAGCGGCTGGACGCGCACCGAACCTGTCGGCGGCGCCAAGCGACATGTGCTCAGTGTGGGGGTAGATCCGCAGCTTTTTGATCGAGAGCAATGGATGTGGGGGCAGCTGGACAACTTCGCATCCACCGGAGAGTCCCTGGTGCCGGAGAGCAAACGCGACGACGTGTACCCGAGCGTCGTGTCCTACCTCGCGCGGCGCTTTGCTCCCGACGCGCACGTGCTCGCGAAGCAACTCGCAGATGCCCGACACGTGCTCGATGTCGGCGCGGGCTCCGGTGTCTGGAGCTTGGCCGTGGCGCAACGAAACGCGGACACCCAGGTGACAGCGCTCGACGGACCACAGACGCTAAAAGTGTTTCTTCAACACGCTACCGACGCCGGACTTGCTGGTCGAGTAAACACACTGGCAGGTGACTATCACCACATCAGTCTGCCCACGGCACAGTTTGATACGGCCATGCTCGCGAACGTCATTCACTTGGAAACCAAGAAGCGCGCAGCGCCATTGGTCGCGCGCGTGGCCTCGACTCTCGCCCCCGGCGGACGCCTAGTCATTGTGGACGCGCTCCGCGATGCAGCGGAGGAACACGCGCGAGCCATCGCCGTCTATGCGCTTCACCTCGGAATGCGCGTGCCTGGCTCGCGCGTGTACAGCCGGAGCGAACTGGAAGAGCTCGTCGAGCACGCCGGTTTGAGCGTCAGTCGATGGGTGCCTCTGTCCCGTGGGCTATATGCCCTGATCGCCCGGGCTTCCGCATGATCCCGCTCAGCGCCGAAGTCAGCGCCGCATCCCACGGCGGCAAAGCCGCGCAACTGTCCGTCGCCCGACGAGCTGGGCTGCCGGTGCCGGACGGTTTTGCACTGAGTGTGCAGTGGGTGGAAGATCTGGTTTCGGGGGCCAGTTCTGCCACCGAACTTTGCGAGCACTTGCTTTCGTCCCTTGGAGGACGGCCGGTTGCCGTGCGCTCGAGCGCCGCGGATGAAGACGGCGCGGGCGCCAGTTTTGCGGGCCTTCACGTCACTCAGCTTGGCGTCGCCAGTGCCGCTTCTCTGCAGAGCGCACTGCGCGCCGTGTGGCAATCGGCGCGATCGGAAAGTGCATTAGCGTATCGCGCGCGCCTCGGCCTGGATCCGACCCCGCGCATTGCTGCCGTCGTCCAGTTGATGGTCAATGCCGACTGCGCCGGTGTGCTGTTCACCCGCGACCCTCGGACTGGGCAAGAGGTGCGCATTGTAGAGTCTGCGTGGGGTCTCGGCGAGGCCATCGTCAGTGGCATCGTAGACCCCGACCGCTATCGCTTTGAACGCGGAGGCAACGTGCTGGAACGCGCAGCTGGCGACAAGGACGTCGCTGTGCGGCTCTCCTCCGATGGTTCCACACAAGAGCAAGCCGTGGCCGACAATCTGCGGACAGTCCACACCCTTTCCGACGAGCAGCTGCGCGCGCTCGACGCGCTCGCGACACGCTGCGACGCCGTCTACGGCAGCAGCGCCCACGACATCGAATTCGCGTGGGAAAACGGTGAGCTGTTTCTTCTGCAACGACGCCCGGTAACTCGCTAGGCCCTCACCGCGCCGACGAGCAAGACAAAAAAAGTACGGCGATGCTTGGGGGGTTGGCATCGCCGTACGGAACAATAAGTACGGCGGCGCTAGGAGGGGGGACACGCACCGCCGTACGGAACAATAAGTACGGCGGCACCAGGAGGGGGGGACCGTGCCGCCGTACAGAACATCTCGAAGCCGCTGCAGCTGAACACTGGAGTCGACTTCTACTGGTCACTAAAGCACAAGGCGTACCATGCCAAGCGAATGAATTCTCGGTAGCTTAGGCCAGCCTCCGTGCCGCCACATTGCAGCCGCGAATCCAAGCATGCACC
>JBNLEN010000117.1:0-19992 GCA_050304975.1 Polyangiaceae bacterium | reverse complement strand
TTCAAAGTGTTCTCGAAGCACTACGTCATGTTGAGTGACGTGCTTCCCATGTTGGAGAACATGGGATTGCACGTCGCTGGTGAGGTTCCCTATGAACTCCATCCGGGCAAACTCTCGGAAGACGAGGCTGCACCCGAAATCATTTGGATGCACGATTTCCAACTGGTTACCGAGAACGAGGTCCCCATCGAGCTGAACCACGTCAAAGAGTCCTTCATCGAGGTATTTGGCCTGGTATGGCACGGCGAAATGGACAGCGACGGTTTCAACAAGCTGGTGCTTCACGCCGGTCTGCGCGCCAACCAGGTCAAAGCCATTCGCGCCTATGCGCGTTACCTGCGCCAGGGCGGCCTTCCTTACAGTCTGGACTACATCCAGAGCACCTTGCTGGATAATGCGGACGTCGCTAGTTCGCTCATGACTCTATTTTCTGCGCGTCTCGATCCTGAAATCGCCTCGGACGAAAACGCCGCAAAAATCCAAAACGCCATCGTGCAACGCCTGGACTCGGTGCAGAGTCTCGACAAAGACCGCATCCTGCGCGCCTTGCTCAACACCGTGATGGCCACCACGCGCACGAATTTTTACCAATGCGACGACCGTGGCGCTTGCAAGACGCATTTGTCGTTCAAGTTCGACAGTCAGCGTCTCGAAGAGCTTCCGCGACCGCGACCAGAACGGGAGATCTTCGTGTTTGGTCCGCGCGTCGAGGGGGTGCATTTGCGCTTCGGCGCAGTGGCACGCGGTGGGCTGCGCTGGTCGGATCGCCTGGAAGACTATCGCACAGAAGTGCTGGGCCTCGTGAAAGCTCAGCAGGTTAAGAACGCGGTGATCGTGCCGGTGGGTTCGAAGGGCGGATTCGTCGTACGTCGACCACCTCCCCCCGGCGCGAGCCGCGACGCCGCAGTGGCCGAAGGCATCGCTTGCTACAAGCACTTCATTTCGGGATTGCTGGATGTCACGGACAACCTACGAGGAGATACTGTCATTCCACCGGAACACGTGCGCCGTCACGACGGCGACGACCCCTACTTGGTCGTCGCAGCAGACAAGGGGACGGCAACTTTCTCCGATATCGCCAACGAGATCGCCCAGAGTCGGCAGTTCTGGTTGGATGATGCATTCGCGTCCGGCGGATCCGTCGGCTACGACCACAAGAAGATGGGGATCACGGCCCGCGGCGCCTGGGAATCCGTCAAACGGCACTTCCGCGAGCTGGGAAAGGACATCCAGAGCCAGGCGTTTACTTGCGTCGCCGTGGGCGACATGAGTGGAGATGTGTTCGGCAACGGGATGCTGTTGTCCAAACACACGCGTCTCATCGCCGCCTTCAACCACCTTCACGTCTTCATCGACCCAAACCCGGATGCCGCCAAATCATGGGCTGAACGCAAGCGACTGTTCGACATGCCCCGGAGCTCCTGGGCGGACTATGATCCGGACTTGATATCGGAAGGTGGCGGCGTGTTCCCGCGCGACGCCAAAAAGGTCGAGATCAGCACGCAGGTGCAACAGTTGCTCGGGCTGAGCCAAGCCTCGCTCGCCCCAAACGAGTTGATCCAGGCTATCCTCAAGACGGAGGTCGAACTGCTGTTTTTCGGCGGCATTGGCACCTACGTCAAAGCGCACTCCGAGTCCGATGCCGACGTCGGGGATCGCTCCAACGACAGTTTGCGCATCAACGGGTCGCAGCTCCGCGCCAAAGTGGTGGGAGAAGGCGCCAACTTGGGCATGACCCAGCGCGCGCGCATCGAGTACAGCCTGATTGGGGGACTGTGCAACACGGACTTCATCGACAACTGCGCCGGCGTAGATTGCTCGGACCACGAGGTCAACATCAAGATCTTGTTGGGCGAGGTCGAGCGTGCGGGCAACATGACACGCAAGCAGCGCAACCATTTGCTCGAGCAAATGACCGATGAGGTCGCGAGCCTGGTACTGCGGGATGCCTATGAACAAACACAGTCTTTGAGCGTCACCCAACAGCTGGGCGCCTATCTGACGGACCGCATCGCCCGTTATATGCGTGCGCTCGAAAAGACGGGCGGGTTGGACCGTTCGCTCGAGTTTCTCCCAGACGAAGAAACCCTGAAGGATCGACAGCAGCGACGCCTCGGATTCACTCGACCCGAGCTGTGTGTTCTACTTTCATACGCAAAGAACGATCTATTTCGCAAGCTGGTGGCATCCCCGCGATTGGAGGATCCCTACCTCACCAAAGATCTTTTCGCGTATTTCCCCGAGCCGCTCCGAGAGCCGCACGCTCAGGTCATTGAGCACCATCGGTTGCGCAAGGAAATCATCGCCACGGTGCTTTCGAACGAGCTGGTCAATCGCGCTGGTCTCACCTTCATGTACGAGGTCTGTGAGCGTTCCAATTTGGGCGCCGGCGATGCGATCCTCGCCTATGTGACGGCGCGGGAAATCTTACAACTGAAGCAACTGTGGCATCGGATCGAACAGCTCGATAATCAGGTCGCGGCCGCTCAACAAGCCAACATGCTGGCAGAGGTGGGGCGCTGGCTCAGCGCCACCACTACCTGGCTACTCACGCAGTGCCCAGCGCGTGATATCGGCCCGCAGCTGGAGATCTTTGCCGAGCCCGCGCGTCAACTGGTGCAACATCTGGATGTATCTTTGTCCGATGCCGACAAGCAATCGCTGGCCGCGCGTGAACAAGCGTACACCGAGGGAGGCGTTCCCCAAGAACTCGCGCATGAGGTGGCCCGCTTGCCCGTGCTCGTCTCAATTTGTGACTTGGTGACGATCGCGAACCAGACGGACCGAGAACTCGCGACAGTGGCCCGGCTCTACTTCGAAGTTGGCAGCTTCTTCGGCTTCGAATGGCTGCGCGACGCCGCCAGGAAGCTCCACGCCGGGCGCGCGTGGGACAAACAGGCAGTCGCCGGGATCACGGACGACCTCTACAGCGGCCAAAAAGCGGTCACCCTAGCCATCCTGAACGACAACCAGACCGCTGACGCCAACAACGGGGCGATCAGCGCCTGGTGCGACGCCCATCCCCAACACAAGCGAGTGCGGCGCGTGTTGAATGAGCTGCGGGCGAGTCCACGGCCCGATCTACCCATGCTGACCGTGGCTGCGCGTCACCTGGGCAGCTTGGCCAGCGCCAGATAAAATCGAGCAGTCCCCACGGCCTCGGGGAAGCCGAAAAAGCCGACTTCGAGGCGCGCACGGGGCATGCCTTGCGAGGCTCTGCCAGAGTACTACATTCGCAGCTGTGCGGTTGCTGTTCATCCTGCTGATCGTAGTCGGCCTGTGGCTGATCTGGGTGCTGTCGTCCAGCATCAAGCAGCTCGCTCCGGCCACCCGCCAGCGTCTGCGATGGTGGGCCTTGGGCGGCGTCGTGACGGTGCTGCTCGCGGGCGTCCTGTTGCGTTTCGGCGTCAGCTGGCTAGCGGTGGCCGGCACCGCACTGCTGGCGTTCCTGGGTCGCGCAGTGCCGGCGTTGATGCGGGTGTTTTCCCTAGCCCAGCTGTGGCGGAACTTCCGTGGCAGCGGCGCCTCGTTCGGCAACGGTCGGGTGCCTCCCCACGCGCGTGGTGGCTCTTCGGGCTTCGGTGGGCGCGCGCCGAACTCCGGCTCGAGCGCTCCGCCACGGTCATCTCGAATGAGTCGGCAGGAGGCGCTGCAGATATTGGGGCTCAATGAGAGTGCCTCGCGTGCCGAAATCCTGGCCGAGTATCGACGTCTGATCAAACGCATGCACCCGGACCAAGGGGGCTCCGCGTATTTCTCCAGCCAGCTCAACCAAGCCAAAGAAGTACTTCTGGGCTAGTCTCCTCTCGCATGGCTCGCACGAAGGCCAAGAACATCTTTTGCCTAGAAGGTGATTGGGAGGGGGATCTGCGCTCGCGAGCGAATATGGCCCCCATCCTCCACCTGCTGGAACACTCCCTCAGCCCAGGCGTCAAGCACATCCGCAGAGATATCGGCACGGCGGCGGAGCTGGAGTACTACTTGGACAAGTGGACCCAGCGCCGCTACGTCCGCTACCCCATCCTGTACTTGGGCTTCCACGGCGGCCCCGGCAAACTCTACGTCGGTGACGGGCGCAGTCGAGCACTGCCGCTGGAATGGGTTGCGGAGCGACTGGCTGGCAAGTGCCAGGACCGAGTCATTCACTTTGGCTCATGCGGCACCGTGCGCCTGCCAAAGAAACGCTTGCGCCAATTCTTGGAGCAAACCGGCGCGGTGGCGGTGTGCGGCTACGAAGCGTCCGTCGAGTGGATGCCTGCGGCCGCCTTCGAGATCATCCTGCTGTCGCTGATCCAGCACTACCCGATGACCTCGCAAGGTATGGCGGAACTAGAGCAAGAACTGCGCAAAGAAGCTTCTGGACTGGCCCGCGCGCTGCGCTTCAGGATCATCGAAGCCTAACCCGCGTTCACGCACGCGAAACAGGAGCCGTCAGGCACCCCAAAGGACTCAGGCGGGCCAGCAGAGATACGTAATTCTGTCGTCTTTCGCTGACCCACAGTGTAGGCGAGATGGCCAATTACCCATGAGACACCTTATTCCGGCACCTAATGAATTGACCGGCCGCGGCACAAAGGGCAGGCTCCGGACCTGCAATTGCAAGCGAGCGAAAAGGCTCACGATAGGGGCATTTGGGGATGACTTGGAAGAACATCAAGGGCCTATTTTGGCAGTCCGAAAGTGACGGCGCTGCGCCAGTTGGCGAGACCGCCACCGGCGAAGAAATGAGCGACGAAGATTTCGCAGCGTTCTTGGCTGACAGTGAATACGGAGTTTCGCCAGACGGTGAGCCACCAGCGGGTGACCCGATCGACGTGAGCGGCGTGACCGTCACGATTGACGCGGACTCCGTCAGTATCGACTTCCAGGGCCAGTATGACGCGGCCTCAATCCCGAACACGGATGAAGTCGAGCAGGTCGAAGCGTTCCTTTCCCGCTTGGACAACAGTCTGCCGCAGGCGTCCAAGATCGCTGCCGCGGAAGCTTTCTTGGGTGCTGTCGGCAAATCCAAGGAGGACGTGCTGACGGACGCCGAGCGAAAAATCCGTGTCGTCCGACGTCTGGTTCGCGGAAAGCAAGACGAGCACAACATGACTGTTGAGCACGAGCAGGCCGCGATTGACGATTTGCAGAAACAGATTGAAGAACGACGTCAGAAGATTGAGTCGTCGACGAAAGAGTTAGAAGGCTTTCGCCACGCGTGCACCGTTGAAGAGGCACGCTTGCAAGCCGCGCGAGTATTTTTCGGTCAGATTAGTAATCTAGCCGCTGAAGGCACGCAGCAAGGAAGTGGGCAATGAGCGTCGCAGGTAGATTCTGGAACTTCGTCAAAGGGTTGTTCTGGCAGGGGCAGCGCAATCTGGAGAAAGCCAATCCAGATGCCGTCTACGAGATGGCGATTCGCAAAATGAAGGACAACTACCAGAAGATGCAGACGGCTGTCGGGCGTCTGGCAGCCGAGCGCAATCGGCTGCGGTCGGTGATCCAAACAAAGACCAAGCAGCTCGCCGAGGTGGAGGCCGACCTGCAAGGCGCCCTCGGCGAAGCCGAGGCTGGCGATGACCACGCGATCGAAATTGGTGAAGAGCTGATCGCGGAAAAGGAAGCGCTCGAAGGGGAACTGCGCACGCTTCGCCAAGAGCTCGAACATTCCGAGACTATGGTCTCCGACTACAAGGGCAAGCTGCGTACCATCGAGGGCAAGACCAAGGAGATGGAATCCAGGCGCGATGCCATGCTGGCCAAGTTGCAGTCAGCCAAGGCACGCAAAGCCTTCTCCGACATGGTCAGCGGCATGGCCACCAGTGCTGAAGAGTCGGCGGTCTCCGATATCGACAAGTACATCGAGGGAGTCGCCGCACAAGCTGACATCGCAGACGAGATGAGCGGCGCCACCCGCGAAGAGCGCCGGCGCAAACTGCGTGAGCAGGCGCGTGAGCGTACTTCCCAATCCAAGTTCCAAGCCATGCTGGAGGCGCGTAAGGGTGGCGGCTCCGCCGGCGCGAAGAGCAAAGCCACGGAGAAGGCCGGAATCGGCTGACCGCGCCCCCCGGCGTTGGCTTTGAACTTCCGAGCTTCGATCAAGACTAAGAATCTCCCAAGGAGGACGAAATGGGACGACCTGGACCTGCATTAACTATTGGCGTGCCCGTACTGATTCTCGCGGCCGCCGGTTACTTCGGCTACACGATGCTGATCAAACCTGGAGTCGAAGAAAAGAAGAAGAACGAGACCGACAAGACTCTCGCAGATTCGACTTCGCTCAAGAAATACGGCACGACGATCAAGGTTGCCGGTGATCCCTGGTCTGGCTACAGCACGTTTCGGAATGAGCCGCGTTTGGCGCAAGCTTTGGGCAAACAGGACATCGGCATCCAATACATTGATGACGAGAAACTGTACGACCAAAATGAACGCCTGAAGGCGCTCGCCAAAGGCGAGATTGACATAGCGTTGACGACGGTGGACGCATTCCTGCAGCACGGGGTAAAGAACAAGGGCAAAGATGGCCTCTACCCAGGCGTGATCCTGTGGGGAATTGACGAGTCCGATGGCGGCGATGCGATCTTCCTTTCCAAGGGCAAGAACAGCTTTGATGACGTCTCTGCCTCCAGCAAAGTCTGTTTCGCCGCCGGTACACCCAGCGAGCATCTATGGGACTTTGCCAGCCTGTCCTTTCAGAGTCTGGGCGATAATCCTGCGGATCCAGGCGTCGTGGCAGCAGACTGCTGGACCAAACTGAAGAGCGGAAGCGTCGACATCGCCGTGCTGTGGCAACCCTTCACTGCGATTGCGGAACAAGAAGGTTATCCGAAAGTGTTCGCCACTGGTGGACAAGCGGATGACGTGATCGTGGATGTCTTGGTGGCCAACCGTGAGTACGCCATTAAACAACAAGACACGCTGCAAAAGCTGGCCTCGGCTTACTTCAAGGTGATTGACGGCTACACCAAGGACACCGCCGCCCACGGCAAGTTCATCACAGCTGATTGCGGTCCCGACTGCAAAGGCGACGCCAAGCTCGGTGAGTCGGTGCTGAGCGGCATTGATTTCCTGACCTACAACGAGAACGCTTGTCTGTGGTTTGGACACTGCGGCAAGCCTGCCAAGCTACCAGAACGCATCGCCAAGACGGCGCGTCTCTTGGTCGCCAAAGGCAAACTGCAGTCGGCCGATGTGCCCAAGCCAGACACCATCATCAACGACCGCTTCCTGGCTGGCATCAAGTCGCAAATGACGGAACAGGCGAAGTTGGCAGCTGAGGTCGCCGGCAAAGATACCGAAGTCAAAGCCCCGGTGATCAAGGCGGAAGAAAAGAAGTTCGACTACGACGCCGAAGCCGCCAAGGACAAGACCGAAAACGTCGTTGGCACGCTACGCTTGCCGTCGGTGTTCTTCCAACATGGCAGCGCTGAGCTCGACCCGAATGCAAAAAGTGTGGTGGCGACAATCGCTGACAAGTTGAGCAGCTTTCCAGCCTTGTGCGTCCACGTCTGGGGCCACACCAATTCGCGCGGCTCCAAAGCGACCAACAAGGATTTGAGCCTGCGACGCGCTATGGCCATCGTGGCTGCGCTGCAGGAAACCAACGCCGAGGCTTTCCCGAAGAGCCGCTTCGACGTGCGCGGATTCGGATCGGAAAAGCCCATCCTGAAAGATGGGCAGGAAGATCTCGACGCCAGCCGCCGCACTGAGTTCAAACTCTTCAACTGCGGAGGCTGACGCGCCGCACCACGCCGCAAAGCGCCTCACGCCTTCAACGCGCAGGCATGTCAACGCCCATGAGTGATTGGATCCCGACTTGGAAGGACCGGCTCAAGGCCTGCTTCCAGTGGCGCCACCGAGCGCTGCATGTGTTCGGGATCCCAGCGGCGCTGGGTATGATGACGACGGCCGTCGCCGCAGACATGCTGAACGCGAGTACTGGCATGGGACTCGGAGCGCTGGTCGGCGGAGTCGGTTCCTTGCTGGCAGGATATTATGTCGTCTCCGGGTTTGACACCGGAGCAGTCAAGAGCCTGCAAGAAGAACGCGAAGCCGAGGCCCAAGAAGACCGCCAGAGTATGATCGCCAATACCGTGGCGACTGCACCGCCGGACTTGCGCCCCATCATTCAACGCATCAACTGGAACTACCAAGCGATAGAGCAGAACTTCGCCGACGGCATTGATGACCAAGTTGAAAGCGTGCTTCAGGGCTCTCGGGATGACCTCAAGGCGCTGCGCGACCGCGCCATCAATCTCGTAGGGCTGTACAACAAGCTCGGGCTGATCATCCAGCAAGTGAACATCTACGCTCTGCAGGCAGAGATCGAACGCACCACCGCCGAGCTAAACGCTGGCGCCCAGGGGGCAGCCAAAGACGCGCTGCTCGCCGCGCAAGAGTCCACGCAAAAGGCGATTGAGAAGTACCAAGCGGCGCAAGCCAAACAAAAGCAAGTGCGCAACGTGATGACGGTGATCGACACCAGTCTGCAAGAGTTCAAACTGGCCATGGAACTGCGCAAGGCGGACGCGACCTTATCCAACACGCAAGATGCACCGGACGTTTCCGAATTGCAGCTGCGCTTGGAATCCGCAGGGCAAGCATGTGACGAATTGGTGGGCGGTCCACGACGCCGCCGTCGCGCTAGGGCTTGAGACATGGAGGGGGAAGTGTCTGAACCGAAATACCTGGATTGGGCTGAAGAGATTCGCCAGCGTTACCAAACTGGCGAGTCGGCAATGTTCGTGTTGCACAACAACATCACGGACGTGTTCCCGTTTGAAGCGGACTACGTCTCCAGCCGCGACTACGTCCAGAAAATGCTGGAACGCGGGAACTACATCGTCATTCGCTTTGATGTCTCGCGCGGGATGCGTTTCGCAAACGATGAGGAGGCTGAGCGATTCGTCAAGCTCGCCAACCTGAAGCGGGAACCGGAAGCTCCACTGATCAAGAGCATCTACGACTTCCCCAAAGACAGCATCAAGGCGCTCGCCTACATCGAAGCTTTCATCGTTGGTCTCAGCTCCGAGAGCCGCCCGGTGGCGGTCATCTTGGAGTATGCCAATCAGCTCGCCCCCAATGGCACGCCGCAAACCTTGACAGAAGTCGACCGCATCAATGCAGTCACCCTGCAGCGCTTTGCATCCCTGTTTTACGACCGTTTACAAGATCAGGCCGCCAGAGATGCCGTGTGCTTCCTGATGACCCCGAATCTCCACGAGCTCAATCCTGACTTGGTACGCTCGGAAGTCGTCAAAGCGATTGAGATACCCCGCCCGGATGACGCTCAGCGCAAGCGCTACGTGCAGTGGCTGCAAGCCAAGTCCACGGTTGAGGGCAAAGACCCCGTCGAGCTCGAAGTCAGCGTTGACCAGTTTGTCGAGCAAACCGCCGGATTGACCTTGCGCGGCATTCGTCATCTTTTCCTCCAAGCTGGTCGCGGGCAAGGCAAGAAGCTGACTACGGCCTACATCATGGCTCGCAAGCGCGAGCTAATCGAACGCGATAGCCACGGCATGCTGGAGGTAATCATGCCCAAGCACGGCTTGGATGCCGTGGGAGGCAACGCCGCTATCAAGACGTTTCTCACTCAAACTGCGGATGATCTACAGCAGGCCCGTACCGATGTGCCTGTCGGCATCGTTTGCCCGGGTCCCAATGGAGTCGGCAAGACTTTCATCGCGAAGGCTTTCGCACGCGATTGCGGCATCAACTGCGTAGTGTTGAAGAACTTCCGTGGAATGTATGTAGGCCAGACCGAAAGCAACCTGGACCGCATCTTCAATATCCTCAAGAGCATGACGCCCAACGTGGTGATCATGGATGAAGCAGACAAGATGCTCGGCAACGAGCAGAGCAGCGACTCAAACAAGGTTGATGAACGCGTCTTCGGAGCATTCACAGCCTTCATGGGTGATCCGGAATACCGCGGAAAGATCTTCTGGTTGCTGCTGACGGCGCGTCCCTTCAACTTGGCCCCTGACACCGGACGCCCCGGTCGAGTCGAGGAGCATTTGCCGATCCTCGCGCCCGAAACGCTGCAAGACAAGCGCGAAGTCCTGGAAGCCGTGCTCAAGTACCGAAAGATAAAGCTCGTGGGCGCAGAGGGTTCGCCGCAAGACTCGGAACTGGAGGGCTTGTTTGAGGACTTGGGGTTCGTGACGCCGGCCGCCTTGGAGTTGATCACGAACCGGGCACGCCGAGTGGCTCGCCGGAGTCAAGGCCAGACCGGTGATGAGGTCAGCGTTAGCGTAGAGTTGTTGCGCGAAGAAGCACAAAACTACGTTCCCGAAGGCTCCAAGAGCAAACTGCTGCTACAGACGATCGAAGCCGTGCTGTACACCAATCGCCTGAGTTACCTGCCCACAGCCTGGGCCGACAAGCTCAAGCACGCTCCGGATGAGCTCAGCGCCGAGCGAGAGCGGTTACGCCGCCTGGTCGGATATGACTGAGCCAACAGCCAGATTTCACGACCGGCTTGGGAGGACGGAATGACAGTACTTGACGCATCGCACCTGCTGGACAAGGCCTTGCCCGCCGATTGGGCCCCGGTGATCGAGGCCCTGGCCGAGGTCAAGCGCCTGAAGAAGAGCAAGGCGGCCCCCAAGTCTGAGCGCTCAGCGGAAGCCAACCTGCTTTACCAGAAGGTGCTCACGACGCTGGCGAGCATCGAAGAGCCTATTCCTGCTAACCTCAAGCACACACGACCGGAGTTCAAGCGCTGGTTCGCCGAGGCGGTGCTGCTGTGGATTTCGCTCGCCAAGACCGGCTCCGATCCCTTGCTGGACTCGGTCGGCGCTGACTCGCTGGAGAAGTTCCCGATCGACCTTCCATTCGACGAACAGACCGCAGCCAGAGTAGCGCTAGCCACAAAAGAAGCCTTCGGTTTCGACCACGCGGAGTTCGATGACCTGCAACAACACGTGCAGCATCTCACGGCCAATTTGGAGCTCAAGCGCAAGCTGGCCGTTGCGTTGACGGATTACGCCCGCAAAAACGATTGGCTGACGCCCCGCGGCCGCGTCAGCTTCATGCATGCATTCTATCCTGACGTGCCCTGGCGCGCGGGCGACGTGGACGTGGCCATCACGGCGGCCAACATCTTCTTCTTCGTGCCGCGCCGCGGTCAAAAGCTGGAGGTCGATGACTGGGACCTCCGGAGCGCCGACGAGCAGCAGCAGATCGCTGAGTTTTTCGAAGAGCTGGATCGAGCGAACATAGCGGAAACTGAACGTTTCCCAGCCTTTGGCCTGTGCCGACCCGACGAACTGGATCCGGACATGCTGGGGGCGTTGGCGGAGGCCACTGGGACGCGGGTGGAGGTCGCCGCCAAAACGCTCGAAACCATGTTCTCCTTCATCCCCACGCGACTGCGCTCGCAATACTTGGTGCACGACACTTGGGGACACACCTGGCAAGAAGCCGTCAGCGAGTTTGAA
Source organism: Polyangiaceae bacterium (assembly GCA_050304975.1). Taxonomy (GTDB): domain Bacteria; phylum Myxococcota_A; class Polyangia; order Polyangiales; family Polyangiaceae; genus SZUA-265. The sequence goes on along the minus strand of JBNLEN010000117.1, from coordinate 8,566 downwards.
TGGGAGTATGCTTTGCTGCCTCAAGCGGGCAAATCCCTAACCCCAAGCTGTGGAAACAAGTTCCTGCCTGAGGGCGACGATGCTCCCAGCTATCTCGACGCATTTGAGATCGTACAGAAAGCTGGCCAAACTCAGGTTGAACTGAACGAGCAGCTATTTTGGCAAGTGCTTGAAACCGATTTGACTGGCCGCCTCCGGGTGGGGATCAGCATGGTCATCTCGGAAGTCTTCGCCGACTTCATGGAGGCCAAGTTTTCGCGCTCCAAGTGGGATCGGCGCCTCCCGACCTCATCCTTAATCCCAGTGGAGTCTCTGAAGCTCGACTTGACGATCGAAGATCTCACGCGCCAAGTGCGTCGAACAACTGGGCCAATCTACGAATTCGCCACGGATCCCAACGCACAGCAGCTATTTGCGGAGGCGTTGCGAACTCAGGGACGCAACTATCACGGAGTTGCCAAAGCCACAGCCAAGGCTGCCAAGCTGGTCCGCGACAGGATCCGCGACCAGTTGGATCTGGAGCTGGAAGTGGTGAACGTCGAGGGCGGCATCCGTTCCACGATTTTGATTAGAACGCTGCTGCAGATGGTACTTGTGATGGCTGCCTGTGAACGGGCACTTGGTTGGACGGCCCCGGAAGGGGTGGAGCTGTGGATGAGCCCGGAGCGAAGCCCAGATCTTTTCGTGATCGCCTCAACCCACTTCTACGAACAGGACCGCTTTCAAAACTTCTGGCACCTGGATCAGGTTGCCCGCACAGAATTCGAACCCGCTTGCCTGGCGCTGAAGAGCGCACTCATCAACGACTGAAATTCTCTCGCACGAATCGAGGACCCATGACCACAACCCAAGACCTTTACCCTTTGTTTTCGGACGTTCCGCTGTGCGCGGACGATGTGTTGGCTATAGCCGCAGCGCTACGCGACATCGCCAGCGCAGACGGCACTCACGAAGCGGAGCTGGAATTGATCGAGTCGCTGGTCGGCGAGATCAGCGAAGATCTGGATGAGCAGCTTCAGCTTCAGGAAATGAACCCAGACAAGCTCGCGCAACAGCTACCCGGCGATGAGTTGCGGGCCACGTTCATTCGCGTAGCAGTCCTGCTGACCCTGGCAGACGGCAAGATCGGCGACAAGGAACGGGCGCGCACCCTGGAGTACGCCAGTGCCTTAGGTATTTCGGAGGCCGACTACACCGCCGCAGAGCAAAGCATCACGCAATGGACACAGGACGGCGATATGGGGCCACTATTCTCCTAGGGTCAATCACGCCCAGGGGGGCCGACAGGGCGCTCGCGCTAGCCAAGGGGACTCTAGCGTCCAGTCTTGGCCAACTTCGCCCGAAACATCTGGCGCAATCGCTTGGTGGGGTTGACCGCGGAAATGAAACCGGACTGCGGCTTGTCATCCGGCTCCGCCGCTTCTGCCTGCTCGTCACCGCGAGCCAACAGCAGCGTCAAGGGCGTGCCAGGCAACGTCGGCTCGTCCTTGTCGAGCGTCGCCCCCTCGGCCTGAGCAGCCGGCGAGGGCCGCCGGCGCTGGCTGACGACATCAGCCGGAAACTCGCCGGATTGACGGTCCGTTTGCCTCGAGTCGTCGGGCTCCTTCTCTGGCATGACCACGGCTGCAGTAACGGCGTCCGCCCTGACAACCTTTAGTCAATTGTCCAAACTAATTGTCCGGTGTGCTCAACTTGCGGAAGCGTGCAGCGAATTTTCTTAATGGAACTTGTGAACGTAACAAGTGTCCTGCCCAAGCATGCAGGTAGCTCTCGTGGTTGACAGCTCGCCGCCCAACTCGGTTCCCAGGCCGATCGAAGATCTCACACGCCGCAACTGGTCTGAAACGGAGTCGGCGACTGTTGCCGACTTGTTACATCCTGAACCGACGTGGCGCATCGACTTCGAAGCAACTGATCTAGCGATCGTTCTCGCCTTCTCCGGAGGCACCTCGGGCGGACTCTTCGTAGACACGCTGAGCCGCGCGTCCTTGGCTGCCTCGACTTGGGAGCCGGAAGCGTATGCGGAGGATCTGTTTCTTTCGCGCTTCGTCTCTACGTGCTTTGGCATTCGGCTAGGGCAACGTGAGTTTCCGGTGGTCAGCAACCACCTCGTGCGACTGCTCGCGTCTCCACCTGCAGATCCCACGATCACTGAATACCGCCGGGCGATCATCGGAGAACTGGAAGCCTCGCAGGAGCTGCGCCGACAGCTCGAACAATTGTACGTCCGGCTCTACAAGTTCCGCACGTTGCTGGAGAGTGCCTCAGGAACAGGCAAGTTGGACACCAACCGCCGACAGCTCGACCTGCTGGAATTGTTCAAGGACATGATTGAAGCCATGACCGGGTTTTCCATGGCGCGGTCAGGGCTGTCACGGCTGGGCGCATTCGCCATGCGTGTGCAGCGAACCGAGGGCTATCAGTCGATGCTCGATCTGTTGCGCTACGACGAGCAACTAGCCAGTGTCAGCTTCAACGTCGCGATCGGTGCCGACGGCCGAGTGCGGGGCTTGCAGCTGGTGGCGGTTGAAGAAAACAGCGCCAACCCGTTCGTCAACTCCCCTTGGCGACGCTGGATGGCCAAGCTGGAGCTATTTCTACGTGGGTTTCGCTTCGGGGATGGTGAAGTGATGGCGCGCCTACTGGACGCTGTGTTTGAAGGCGTACGCAAGGAGCTGCCAGCATTTGTACAGTTGTTGGGGGACTTGGAGTTCTACCTTGGTGCGCTCGGATTCAACGATCGTGCGCGAGCCTCTGGCTTGTCTGTTTGCCTCCCGGAGCTGGTTGATACCGCCGAGCCTCGCGTCTTGGAGGGCCTGTTCAATCCGCTGCTGCTCGGGCACGGTATCCAGCCGATTCCCTGCGACATTCGCACAGATCGCCATGACACTACCTTGCTCGTCACCGGCCCCAACTCGGGTGGCAAAACGCGGCTGCTGCAGTCGTTGGGGTTGGCTCAGCTGCTGGCCCAATCGGGGTTGTTCATTCCCGCGCGCCACGCGCGCCTCGCTCCCGTCTCGGGCCTCGTCGTATCGTTGATTCAAGAGACCCACGCCGACCAGACCGAGGGACGGCTTGGCGTCGAGTTGATCCGCATCCGCAAGCTGTTCGAGCGCCTACCTCCCGGGTCGATGGTGATCTTGGATGAACTCTGCTCGGGCACCAATCCCTCGGAGGGTGAAGAGATTTTCGAGCTGGTGATCCGCATGCTCACCAGGCTCCGGCCGCAAGCGTTCATCACCACTCACTTTCTCGGTTTCGCCAACCGCTTGCAGCGCGAAAATAAGATCGAAGCCCTGCGCTTCCTGCAGGTCGTGCTGGGCCCGCAGCAAGAAGCCACGTATCAGTTCGCACCGGGAGTCGCCGAAACCTCACTCGCATCCCACGCCGCTGCGCGGCTGGGTGTCACCGGTGACCAGTTGTTGTCGCTGATTGAACAGAATATCCGAGCGAAGCAACGCTGAAGCACGGGTAGTCATGGCTACGTTCCTCGTCACTTCCAAGATGAACTCGGCACTGGCTGAGCGAATTGGCAACAGCGTGCGCGGTCGCCGAGGCGACGAAAGGCGCTTGCCGAAAGAACGCCTGCGCCCAGTGATCGTCGCGCTGCTACGCTTGCTGGCGGTGATGTGCGTCGGCGCCATCGCTTTGACGTTCATCTTGACACGACGCACCCTGACCCAGGAGCGGGAGGCCGCTCGGGCTGATCTATTGCGCGAACTCCAAGCCGCCGCGGCACCACTGAAGGAGCGGCACCGGCACATCCTGACGCGCGCACAGCTGCACCTGCAACGAGCGTCTGGGAGCTACCAGGGAGACCACATCGCGCCATCGCTTCGGGAAGCGGGCATGCCTCTGATCCTAGAGCAGCCGAGCGTCTATGTCCGTGGCGCGCTCGGTGTGTTCAACACCTCCGAGGGTACTCAGCGCGCGGTGCTGCAGTCTGAGAAAGACGCGCTGCTGCTATGTTTCATCGATCCCCCATCCAACTTCGACGCGACGGCGCAAGAGCAGCTAGCCGAGAAAGAACTACTCGATTCGGTCTATGTCGCCCAACGGCGAGGTGAGCCGCTGGAAGAGCGGACCTCCAACATCTACCGCCTGCAACGCGCAGTCACTACGGTTGAGCTGCTCTCTGACGCCTGGATTGCGCGGGTTCAGCGTGCCGAAAGCAGCCGGAACCTGCAGCTCTTGCGCCGCACGTTTGATGCGGCGCCCATCGCGCCGGGCGTTCAAGCGGCGCAGGCCCGGTTCTTGATTTTCGCGCTGGATGAACCCAAAGAGCCCGACACGCCTTCGTCCTTCGATGGTGGGACCGCGCATCACATTCGCGTCGGAGTGGTCGATCTCGATAGCGATGAAACACTTTTGCGCGTTCGCCGGCGGGTCGATCCTGCCGACGTATCCGAAAAGAAACGCCTGCACTTTGCACGCGGCATCAACGGCTGTCGGCTTGGCTTAGAGTTGCGGCGCAGCGTACAAAGGCGCACTCCTTCGCCCCAGGAGCGTCCTTAGTCCGCAGCTGCGAGGCATTGGCAGCGCGCAAGATTCACACCCCGCGACTGCTCCGGGTGAACATTGTGCCGCCAGAACCCCGAATTTAGGTGTGGCTGCGGCCCATCTCCGCTGGCCCACAATTTGCTGAGTACCCAGGGCAGGAGTTTTGCCCATGTCACTCATCCACAGTTCGCTGGCTTCCTTGATGAAGCCGAATATCGCCTCTACCGGAATCGATTCAAGCGTCGCCTCGGCATTGGCGCTCGCTCGGAGCACAGGGATGCATCATATGCCAGTGGTCGATTCACGCCAATTGGTCGGCTTCGTGTGCACTTGCGACCTCTACAATGCCAAGATGGACGCTTCGCTCAAAGATGTCATGAAACCACCTGTCACCCTCGAGCGCGAAAGCACGGCCGAGGACGCAGCGCTAGCCATGCGAGAACACGGCGTTGGCTCCGTGCTGGTGGTTGACCACGGCAAGTTGTGCGGCATCGTCACCCGACGGGATCTGCTGGACCAGGTCCCAGACAGCCAGCGCCTGATGGGACCCCACCAGTGCGCTTGTTGTGGCTTGACGGAGCACCTTCGCACCGACGCCCACGGCCAAACGCTCTGCGTCTATTGCCAAGAACGCAGCGCCAACGACGGCTGGTTCGAAATGGGTGAGAGTAGCGGGTAGCCTAGTCGCTCAACGAAGCACACTCTGGCGAACCCGTTGCACCAGCTTGACTCGTTGCTCATCCGAAAGCAGCGTGCCGTCGGCCTCGGTGACCTCGAACTCATCTCGCGCGATCCCGTCGAGGGTGGTGACGGTGGAGCCTTGGATGACTAGGCCTTCGCGAAACACCGCAAGGGTGATAGCCAGCAATAGGCCCCGGCGGTCGCGGGATTCAACGACCAGCACAGCCCGAGAGAAGTCGAAGTAGACTTCGGGACGCGTCAACGCGTCGTTCGCCGGAGGAGGACGCGTTGGCGCCGCCTGGCGGATCATGCTGTCCATCTCTTCACGCGTGTCGAGCGACTGTTCGCTGACCAAGTCCTCGATCGTCTTTCGGACCAGAGTTAAGTCCACTTGCACGGGATTACTGGCGCTGGCCTTTGGAGCTCGGAACCAGATAAAATCGACGGCTTCCGTCTTGTCGCCGTGTTCGCGGCAAAACATGTGAGCTTTGACGACGTCCAGGGAGTGGCTCAGCATGGCGCACGAAATGGACGAAATCAGGCCAGCTTGGTCATCAGCGATCACGCACACGCAGTGAGTCTGATCGGGTGCGAGGAACGTGAGCTGTTCGTCGGCAAGCGGGCCGTCTTCTGAGCCCAACTCTGGACAAGACTCCAGATGCACCCGCGCGTCCCCGCGTCGTGCCACGATCTCAAGATGAGCCTGAATTTCCGCGGCGGAATGAGCGTCGCGGTAGGCGACCGGCATGGACTCCAAAAACGTTGCTAGTCCTGTAGAGCCCGCTGATTGTGTAGCTGTCACGAGTGCACCCTAGTTTGAGTATGGCGCAGCTAGGTTTCCGAACCGTGTCCGTCGTCCGTTTTTGTAGCCCGTTCTGGCACGTCGGTTTCGATTGTTTCCGGGGCACTAGCCTCGGAAATTACAGAGAAAATGGCCGACCCTCCGCGACCTGGACGCGCCGACGGTGCAGAAGAAAATGAGCCCCCCTGGGCAGCGCGCTATAGCGGCGGACCATGACAGCCAAGACCAACGCCCTGCGCCAGTTGGATCAGGCCTCGGTCGCCTACGAAGTGCGAGAGTTCCCAATCGGGAAGGAGCATTTGGATGCCGTGACGATCGCTGGCTTGGTGAGTCTCGCTCCAGATCGAGTGTACAAGACTCTGCTAGCGCGAGGCGATCAAAGCGGACCGTTGTTTGCCGTCATCCCGGGCGATGGGACACTGGACCTAAAAGCGGTGGCCCGTCTCAGCAACAATCGCAAGGTGTCCATGGTGCCGCTTTCAGAGGTCACTGCGCTAACCGGCTACGTGCGAGGAAGCACGACTGCGCTGGCCGCTAAGAAGCGCTTACCTGTCTATCTGCATGAAGCAGCACTCCAGCACGAGACGATTTGTGTGTCTGCAGGACAGCGCGGCCTGCAGGTGGAGCTCGCGCCCGCCGACTACGTCAAGGTGACCAACGCCAAGACTGGCCCTTTGCTTCAAGCCCCCTGATTCTGATCAACTAAAATCATGCTCAGGCGAGGACTCGACTCAGTATGGCCCGCGTGACGGCATACAGCGGAGGAACGCCTTCCCAAGGAGACATGGATGCGCTCAAGTTGGAGCTGTGATCCAGCGGCAGGTCCGAAACGTAGTACGCGAACCGCGTCACCACGCCCGGGTTGACCACTCCGGTACAAATCGCGCTGAGCAACGTCCGCGCATAAAACGAGCCCTCCATCTCCAGCCCGACGCTCTTCCAAATTCGTCGATAGAATTGGAGCAGAGTCCGGTCTTGCAGCAGAGTGCCGGCCACGGTCAAAACCGGCCCACAATGCACCGCCCGTCCCGGAGCCAACTGCGCCAAGAGATCTGCGTCCAGATCCGCATTGGGCAACTGATAGAGTTCGTCCGTGGTGACCAGCAACGTGGAGCTGGGGAGCAACAAGTCCCCCCGCTTGCCTTGCAATCCGCCAGCCTTGCCTAAAACATTGACCGAGCGCACCCGGTTGCCAAACAAGAACAGCAGACTGGACAAGATCTGCTCTGCTTGTTGACCAAAGGCGTAGTCGATATTCACAATCAGGCTGCGTTCCCCGCTCGAGGCCACAGAGACGTGCGGATCCGTTAGCTCATCTTGGATGCGTGAGGCATCGAAAAGGTCCACGCTGATCCCCGTATAGGCGGTGGTCGTGAGTCGGTGATGGCCCGCAGCACGTTCTTCGGCATCAGCCTGCTCACGAGCGCCATCCACTTCCTTAAACCAGCGCTGGGCGTACACGTACATCAGGTCGGTCAGGTTCGACCAATCCCCTTGCTGCTCGATCTGGGGGTGGTGCTCCCTTCCCCAGGCCACGATCGCCTCGCGATGCCGTCGCAGATAGGGCGAAAGACAGTTGCCCACCGAGTGAGTATTGGAAGAGATGATGTGCACCTGAAGGCCCGGATCATCGAGGTCGACGAGCCCAGCCGCTGATTCGCGAATCTGGTCCAACCAGAGCTCAGCTGCTGTCGAGTTGTAGTTCTCGGGTTGAAAGTCACATTCGATGGCGATGTCTTCGTGGTGAAGCAAGACGTTGCGTAGTTCCGTCCAAAACGTTTGCGGCCAGATCCGACGCAGGCCCGCTATCTCATCCGAATCCAAGCCCACCATATCGATGAGCTCTTGTTCGCGCGCCGCATCCGGCTGTGGCGTCAACCGCAGGGCTTTGAGCAGTCGGCTGGAGGCAGCTCGGTCGCGAATCTTCCTCGCCTCAGTCGCGTACAAGCACAGGCACGTGAGCAGATCCGTGATGTCACTGATGCCGTCACGAAGCAGTACGATCGACTTTCCGGGCAGTGCCCTCCAGGTCGAACGGCGCCGAGCGCGGGTTGCCACGGCCTCGAACTTGCTATCGGGCTCTTGGTAGATCAACGGCAGCTCAGTCGTCAGAAAGTAGTAGGTGGTTTCGGTCAGCGTCGCCGGGAGCCGAGCCACCGCGTAGCCGAGCGCGTGGACGTCTACCCGCTCCGAGCTCAGCCCAGGGTGCAAGGCAGGCTCGACAGCATGGTACGCGGGCAGCAACTCGGTGAGCAGGAACTCGCCGCGATGAACTCGACTGAGCAGCTTCGCGTAGAGCGCCTGGTACTGCCGAAAGATGCCCTGCTTGACCTTCAGGATATTGCCCAACGCCTGAGCGAACGCGGGCACACTCTCAACAAGTTCCAAGAAGCTAGCAGCGGGCAGCACGTAGGTCACGACAGGCGTGGCCGCACGTACCGTCAGCTCGCGCCGACTATCGAACAAGGCCGAGCGTTCGCCCAAGTAGTGGCCGGCCAGCACTCTGCCCAAAACCTCCGGAGGACTTCGGCTTTCGTCAACTGCCTCAACGACGCCAGAGGCGAGCAAGAACAGCTCCCGAGC